>NZ_JOBX01000005.1:0-216277 GCF_000720645.1 Streptomyces sp. NRRL S-378 | reverse complement strand
GGCCGGTCCCGTGCCGGTCGGGGCGGGGCGGGGGTGTGCAGTGGGCTCGGGGCGGCGTAACCTTGCTGGCGCCATGCCGTACGAAGCACCCACCCACACCGTCGAGCGCTCCCTCCGTGCAACCACCGGCGCCAAGATCATCGCCGGGGTCGACGAAGTCGGACGAGGGGCCTGGGCCGGTCCCGTCACCGTGTGCGCGGCCATCACGGGCCTGCGCCGGCCGCCCGCCGGGCTCACCGACTCCAAACTGCTCACCCCCAAGCGGCGCAACGCCCTGCTCGACGTCCTGGAGGGCTGGGTCACCGCGTACGCGCTCGGGCACTCCACGGCCGAGGAGATCGACGAACTGGGGATGACGGCCGCGCTGAGGCTCGCGGCGGAGCGCGCGCTGGAGGCCCTGCCGGTGCGGCCCGACGCGGTGATACTCGACGGCAAGCACGACTATCTCGGCCCGCCCTGGCGGGTTCGTACGGTGATCAAGGGCGACCAGTCCTGCATCGCCGTCGCCGCGGCTTCGGTCATCGCCAAGGTCCGTCGCGACCGCATGATGGCCGAACTCGGCGAACAGGGCGGCGGAATCGAGGACTTCGCCTTCGCCGCCAACGCCGGCTACCCCTCGCCCGTGCACCGGGCGGCCCTGGAGGAGCGGGGACCCACCCCCTACCACCGGCTGTCATGGTCTTACCTCGACGCGCTGCCCAGGTGGCGCCACCTGAAGAAGGTGCGCCGCAGCGAGGAGTCGATGGAGCTGGAAAACGGAGGCCAACTCGGCTTCGAATTCTGATCGCACCCATGTGCCACCGACCGGTACGTTTCGTACCGGTGTTTGATAGATATCAACTCATGCCTCTCACCCCCGCCATCGAGGAGCCTCAGATTCACGAGAGTGCCCAGGGTCCCCGCGTCACGCCGGCCGCGAGCCGCACCGCGCAGACCCCCCGCCCCGTACCTGGTCCGCGTCCCGCCGCCGTCCCGCGGCCCGGCCGCCCCGGTCCCGCCCGGCCCGCACCCCCCGCACAGCGTGCGGCGCAGGCCACCCCCGGACCCGCACCCGCAGCCCCCACCGCACCGTCCGTCTCCGCGGCGGTGCCGCAGATCCAGCTGATCCCGGCGTCCGCCGAGGGTGCGCTGGACGCGGCCGAAGAGGCCGTGGACCTGCTGCTCGACACCGGGCGCGCGCCCGGCGACATCCTGGTGCTCACCGTCGGCGACCCGCACCCGTGGGCCGCTCACGAGCTGTCCTTCGGCGAGGCCGCGTACTGGGCCCTGCACGACGCCGGGGACGACGTCTTCTACGCGGACGCGGCTCAGGTCGAGCGTGCCGCCGGCCGTCCCGTCGTGGTCTTCGCGGCCAACGGCGGTTCGGTCGACACCGTCGCGGCCTCCCTGCCGGTCGCGCTCACCCGGGCGGGTGCGCTGCTGATCGTGTGCGGCGACCCGAAGCAGATCAACTCCGTGCTGGGTGCGGGCGTCTGACGCCCTGTACCCCGGCACGGGCGAGGGGCGGGGCGGGCGTCGAGCCGGCCCCGCTGAAGCCCGGGCCGCGACCCGGGCCGAGGCGCGAGCCGTGGCCTGAGCCGCCGCCCGTGCGGGCCCCCCTGCAGGTGCCGGAAGCCTGATCCGCCGTACGCCCGGTCCCGGGTGTACGGCCGTGAGGCCTGCCCGCGACCCGGCTCTGCCATCGCGAACGAGCTCCGAGGGCCGCGTGGGGCCGAGAGTCGCTACGGATTCAGCGCGCGGCGGTCCGGCGCAGGGCCTCGACCGAGCCGCCACCGGTGTGCAGGGCGAGCGGGGCGAATTCGGCCACCGTGTCGCCGAGCCGCTGCGGGCGCGAGTCCGAGCTGGGCCGCCGGCCGCCCCGGCCTTCGCCCAGCACATGCCAGCCGTCACGGGTCAGCGTGATGTACGCACCGCAGCGCAGCCCGTGCAGCGTGCAGGCGTCCCGCAGACCCCACATCCACGCCCCGTCCTCCGGGGTCCACCGCTCGTCGCCCTCGCGGCAGTAGAGCAGCACGGCCGTCCGTACCGGGGTCCGTCGCCGCAAGTCGTGCGGAAGGACCCGGCGCAGCCGGGACAGCAGGGCGTTGCGGTACTCCCAGCCGTCGGCCGACGCGGAGCGCTGCACGAAGGAAGCGCTCGCCACGAGCTGTTCCTCCGGGCCGAGGACGGCGATCACCGCGGTCGAGGGCACCGGGCTGTGCCGGGAGTGCAGCCCGCTGACGACCTCGCGCGGATTGCGCAACAGGGGAATGCCCGCCGACGTCCACTCGGACGGTTCCAGCAGTCTGCCGTGCCGACTCGCGCCGGTGGCAGATGCCAGAGACGAAGTCGAAGGCGGCGTGAATCCGAAGGTCACGTTCCTCCCTTCGGGTACACGCCCGCGGACGGGCACGGCTGGAGTCAGGGCGCGCCGCAGCGCGGCCCAGGAGGGTGCCGAGGAGCCGAGCGGGAGCACTCCAATTCTCGCGTGGCTTCCGAGCATGCGGCAACGAGCAATTGATGACGCCGACCGGAATTCGCCGGTATGCCGCTCATATCCTTGCCCCGCCACGCCGAGAACGACGCATCGGGTCACCCCTGGAGCGCCAGCACCAGCGGGAACACCTCCTTTGCGCCTGCACGTCGCAGGAGCCGGGCGGCCACGGCGAGTGTCCAGCCGCTCTCCGCGCGGTCGTCCACGAGGAGCACCGACCCGGGAGTCCGCTCCAGCGCCGCAGCCAGCTCCTGCGGAACGGCCAGGGCGTGGTGGAGACCTCGGACCCGTTGGGCGCTGTTGGAGGACGCCAGCCCGAACTCGGGTACCTGATCGGTGTAGGCGACCGTACCCAGCAGGGGCATCCGCCCCACCTCGGCGATCCGTGCGGCCAGCGAACCGACCAACTGGGGGCGGCTGCGCGACGGCAGCGCGACCACACCCACCGGACGTTCCGGTGCGTCCGGTGCTCCCGAGGCCCAACCGCCGGGGCCCCGGGCCCAGTCGGCGAGCACCGCGACCACGGCCTGCGCGACATCATCCGGAACCTGTTGGTCGGGAGCCTGGGGGGCGAGCATCGGGCGCAGCCGGTTGCCCCAGCCGATGTCGGACAGCCGGCCCAGGGCCCTGCCCGTCGAGGCCTGCTCCCCTGCGGGAATACGCCCCTTGAGGTCCACACCGACCGCGGCGAGACCGGTCGGCCACATCTTGCGCGGCTCCAACTCCACACCGGGGCGGCCGAGCTCGCCGCGCGCGGTGTCCAGCGCGGTGGTGGACACCTCGGCGGTGAACCGCGCCCCCGCGCAGTTGTCGCAGCGGCCGCAGGGTGCGGCCTCCTCGTCGTCGAGCTGTCGGCGCAAGAACTCCATCCGGCAGCCCGTGGCCGCCGCGTAATCGCGCATGGCCTGCTGCTCGGCGGCCCGCTGGCGGGCCACCCAGGCGTAGCGCTCGGCGTCGTACACCCACGGCTCACCCGTCGAGGTCCAGCCACCCTTGACGCGGTGCACGGCGCCGTCGACGTCGAGCACCTTGAGCATGGTCTCCAGCCGCGTGCGGCGCAGGTCGACCAGCGGCTCCAGGGCGGGCAGCGACAGCGGACGCCCCGCCTGGGCCAGGACGTCGAGGGTGCGGCGCACCTGTTCCTCGGGCGGGAAGGCGACCGACGCGAAGTACTGCCAGATCGCCTCGTCCTCCCGGCCGGGCAGCAGCAGGACCTCCGCGTGCTCCACGCCACGGCCCGCACGGCCGACCTGCTGGTAGTAGGCGATCGGCGAGGAGGGCGACCCCAAGTGCACGACGAAGCCCAGGTCGGGCTTGTCGAAGCCCATCCCGAGGGCGGAAGTGGCCACCAGCGCCTTGACCCGGTTCGCCTGCAGGTCGTCCTCGGCCTGCTGGCGGTCGGCGTTCTCCGTCTTGCCGGTGTACGAGGACACGGTGTGCCCGCGGTGGCGCAGGTACGCGGTGACCTCTTCGGCCGCCGCCACCGTCAGCGTGTAGATGATCCCCGATCCGGGCAGCTCGCCGAGGTGGTCCGCGAGCCAGGCCAGCCGGTGCGCCGCGTCGGGCAGCGTCAGGACCGCCAGGCTGAGGCTCTCGCGGTCCAGCGGGCCGCGCAGCACCAGCGCGTCCGTGCCGGCGCCGGTGCCCAGTTGCTCGGCGACGTCGGCGGTCACGCGGGCGTTGGCCGTGGCGGTCGTCGCGAGGACCGGGACGCCCGGCGGGAGGTCCGCCAGCATGGTGCGCAGCCGGCGGTAGTCGGGGCGGAAGTCGTGCCCCCAGTCGGAGATGCAGTGCGCCTCGTCCACCACGAGCAGGCCGGTGGCCGCCGAGAGCTTGGGGAGCACCTGGTCGCGGAAGTCCGGGTTGTTCAGCCGCTCCGGGCTCACCAGCAGGACGTCGACCTCGCCCGCCGCGACCTCGGCCTGGATCCCTTCCCACTCCTCAGGATTGGCGGAGTTGATGGTGCGGGCGCGGATCCCGGCCCGGGCCGCTGCCTCGACCTGATTGCGCATCAGCGCGAGGAGCGGCGAGACGATCACGGTCGGTCCGGCGCCCGCTGCCCGCAGCAGCGACGTCGCGACGAAGTACACGGCGGACTTGCCCCAGCCCGTGCGCTGGACCACGAGCGCCCGCCGCTTGTGCGCGACGAGGGCCTCGATCGCGAGCCACTGGTCCTCGCGCAGCCGGGCGGTGCCCGTGGGGTCCCCCACGAGACGGGCGAGTACGGAGTCGGCCGAGGACCTCAGGTCTGCGTTCATGCCCCCATGCAACCCGATGCCTCCGACATCGCGCCAATGCTGCTCGCACGCTGTGGAAGTTGAAGCGTCAACACTTATCCACAGGGCTTTCGGGATCGGATCACGCACGGGACCTTCGGAGCATGACGAACAACAGCGAATCCCGTCGTCCGTCCGACCGGTCCTTCATCAGTCCGGCCGGAACCACCAGTGAACCTCAGATCACCCTGCGCAGCCCGGCCGAACTGGCCGATGCGTTGCCCTACATGCTCGGCTTCCACCCGTCCGACTCCCTCGTCATGGTCGCCGTGCACGGCGAGGGCGGGCGCTTCGGCGGCCGGCTCCGCGTCGGCATCCCCACTGCTGCCGCCGAGTGGGAGGACACCGCACGACAGGTCGCGGACTGCCTCATCCGGGGCAGCGAACGACGCGGGGGCAAGCCCGACGGCATCGTCGTCTACCTCTGCCAGGAGCCCCGCGGGGAGGAGGACGGCCAGAGGGTGATGACCCGGCTGCGGCCGTTCGCCCAACGGATCAGGCTGGCCTGCGGCGCCCTGGACGTGCCGGTGCTGGAAGCGCTGTGCCTGTCAGCGGGCCGCTTCTGGTCCTACGTCTGCCCCGACGAACGGTGCTGCCCCGCCGAGGGCAGCCCCCTCGCCCCGGTCGGCACCTCGGTGATGGCCGCCGCCGCCACCTTCGCCGGGCTCCGGATCCGCGGCTCCCTCGAAGAGATCGAGGGCAGGCTGGCACCCCTGCGCGGGGCCCTGGCCGAGGAGACGGAGCGGGCACTGGACCGGGCCGCCGCCGCCCTGATGCCGAGGATCCTCCACGGGGCCACCCGGGAGGAGGTCGGAGCCGAGACCATCACGCTGGCACAGGACCTGATGCGGCGCATGACCCTGGCGCCACCCGTGGAGGGCGGCGCCCGGGGCGACGACTGGGACGACGCGCTGCTCGGCCACGACGAGGCCGCCACACTGATCCTCGGCCTCCAGGACCGCGAGGTCCGGGACATCGCAGCCGAGTGGATGGAGGGGGAGGAGGCGGCCCCCGCCCTGCGCCTGTGGCGGGCCCTGGCCCGCCGCTGCGTCGGCGCCTACGGCGAGCACGCCGCGGCCCCCCTCACCCTGGCCGGCTGGGTCTCCTGGTCCACCGGAGACGAACCGACCGCCCGGATCGCCCTCGGCCTGGCCCTGCGGGCCGATGCCGAATACCGCTTCGCCCAACTGCTCCACCACGCCTGCAACGAGGGGATCGACCCCGAAGGACTGCGGCAGTGCCTGAGGGAGGAGCGCCGCCGCCGGGAGCCCCGGCGCAGCCGCTCCGCCGCCGTCACCAGGCCGCCCGGCCGACGGGGCCGGACGGCACCCCGCCGAGGCTCCCGCCGCACTGCCGGGAGCGGGCAGTGAGCGCGCGCCGGCCGCCGTACGGCCGGCCCGCACGGCCGCTCCTCAGCGCTCTGAGCCCGGCCTCGCGGAGCGGGCTCCGGCCGCATGGCACCCGTCCGGAGCCGCGGCCCGTGACCCGGGCGGGGCCGGGGGCGTTCAGCTGGGGGGAGGTGCCGCCCCGGCCGCGCCGCCGCCCAGCTGAACCCACCGGAGCGCAGACAAGGCGACACATGTCTCACCCCGCACCTCCCCGCCCAGCCGGCGTGCCCGCGGCCCGCAGACCCGAGCTGCCGCCCGTGCACGGCGCCGTCATCTGCGTCGCCGCGCCCTGTCTGGTCATCTCCCCGGAGCACGGCCAGCTGACCGGGCAGGGGATCGACGGGTTCTACCGCTCCGGCCGCCGGCTCCTCTCCCGCTGCGTGCTGCGCGTCGGAGGCCGGGAACCGGTCGCCCTCCAGGGGCGCAGCCTCGGCGCGGACCGCGCCGCCTTCAGCGCGACCGTGCGCACCGGCGCCGAGCCCGGCCCCGACCCGGACATCGGTGTGGAACGGATCCGCCACGCCGACGGCACCGAACGGATCACCCTGCGCAGCTTCACGGCCCGGCCGGTACGCCTCCCCGTGGAGGTGCTGCTCGGCACCGACCTGGCGGAGCTGGCCGCGGTGGCCGCCGGCCGGGCCGGGCCGGAGCTGCCCGCCGGAGTACACGCCGCCGGCCTGCGCTGGAGCACGGGCGGAGCACAGGCCGTCACCACGGCGGAGCCCGCGCCCGACGACGCCGTGGCCTCGGCCGGACTGCTGCGCTGGCAACTCGAACTGGGCCCGGGCGAAACCCGCACCATCGAGCTGCGGACCGTGCAGGACCGGGTCGTGCGGGCCCCCGTCGGCCACGTCGCCAACCCGCTGGCCGACGCCCGGGCCGAAGGGGACGACCCGAGGACCGAGGCGTGGTTCCGGGCGAGCGTCGAGGACCTGGGCGCGCTGCTCTCGCGGGACCCCGAGCAGCCCGGCGACGTCTTCGCGGTGGCCGGGGTGCCCTGGCGGCTCGGTCTGGCGCCGGCGGAGTCGCTCTGGGCCGCCCGCATGGCGCTGCCACTGGGGACCGGGCTCGCCGCCGCCACCCTGCGCATCCTCGCCCGGACGCAGGCTGCGGGACACGGCGCCGACGCCGGCAGGATCCCTGGCCCCCTGCGCGGAGCGGGCCCCCAGCTGCCGCCGGCCTGCACCGGCACCGAGGCGACCCTCGCCTTTCCGGCGGTGCTGGCCGAAGCCCGCCTCTGGGGCATGGCCGAGGAGGAGGTCGCCCGGCTGCTGCCGGCGGCCGAACGGTGCCTCGACTGGCTGCGCGGCGCCTTCGGCGAGGACGGCTTCCTGGCCGATCCCCACCCCGGCCCCCGGCGCTGTGAGACCCAGGCCCACGCCCACCGGGCCGCCGTACTGGGCGCGGACCTCCTCGCCGGATGCGGTCGACCCGGTGCCGAGGAGTGGCGGGAGCGGGCGGCCGCGCTGCGCGAGCGGTTCCGGGAAAGGTTCTGGATCGACGGCCCGGACGGCGGCCGTCCGGCTGCGGCCCTGCACCCCGACGGGCGGCCGCTGCCGCGACTGACCGGAGCCGCCTCCCACCTGCTCGACACCGGCCTCGCCGGCGGCGGCCGGCTCGCCCCCGGGCTCCTCGACCGGACCCGGGCCGAGCAGCTGGCCCGGCTGTTCGGTGCCCCCGCCATGGACTGCGGCTGGGGGCTGCGGAGCATGGCCCTCAAGGAGCCCGGACACAACCCCTTCGGCCACCGCTCGGGTGCGGTAAGGGCCTACGAGAGCGCCGTCGCCGTGTCCGGCCTGGCCGCGGCGGGCTTCGAGAAGGAGGCGGCAGGCCTGCTCAGAGGTCTCCTGGACGCGGCGGAAGCCTTCGGATACCGGCTGCCGGAGATGTTCGCCGCCGAGCAGCGCACCGCCGGCAGCGTTCCCGTTCCCCACCCGGCGGCCTGCCGCCCCGCCGCCGTGGCCGCGGCCGCGGGGATCCACGCGCTGACCGCCCTCGCCGGAATCCGCCCCGACGCCCCTGCGGGCACCGTCGCCCTCGTACCGCTCCCCGGTGCCCCCCTCGGCGCGATCCGGCTCGCGGGTCTGCGGGTGGCGGGGGAGCCCTTCGCCGTCCGGGTCAGCCGACTCGGCCTCGGCATGGTGGAGGAGGCCGCGGATGCGCTCCAACTGGGTGGCTAGTGCTGTGACCGGAAAGGTTCCGGGTCGCGACGCCCGGCACGGCACCTCGCCGCGTTGTCGGACCGCGCACGTCCGTCCGGTACGAGCCGCGGCCCTCCGCCTTGCGATGCACCGCACCGGACGCCGCGACCCGGCCAACCTTTCCGGCCACAGCACTAGATGGGTGCCGGGGCCGGGCTTCCTGCGAGTTGTGATGTTCCGACCGGGGCTCGCGGCCCGCGCACATCGCGGGCCGGGCCCGCCCGGCACACCTGCCGGCCCGTGGGCCATTGTCTTCAAGGTCACCAAAGCGCTGTTTATCGTCAGGCAGACGACTATGATCGCTTCATGTCGCCCTACGACCCGTCGGCCTATCCGCCCTTTGCAGTCACCGTCGACCTGGTCGTGCTCACCGTGCGGCGCCACGCGCTCTGCGCGTTGGTCGTCCGGCGGGGTGAGCAGCCGTTCCAGGGGCGCTGGGCGCTGCCCGGCGGATTCGTCCGCGACGAGGAGGACCTCGCGGCCGCGGCCGCCAGGGAGCTCTCCGAGGAAACCGGCCTGTGCGCGCACGACCCCGCCATGCCGGGCGCGGGCAACGGGGCGCACCTCGAACAGCTGGCCACCTATGGCGACCCGAAGCGGGATCCGCGCATGCGGGTCGTCAGCGTGGCGCATCTGGTGCTGGCTCCGGACCTCCCCGCGCCCCGGGCCGGCGGCGACGCCAACAGCGCGCGCTGGGCCCCCGTCGACGAACTGCTGGCCCTCGGCGGCGAAGGCTCCGCAGGGCTCGCCTTCGACCACGCGCAGATCCTCGCCGACGGTGTGGAGCGGGCCCGCTCGAAGATCGAGTACTCCTCCCTGGCCACGGCGTTCTGCCCGCCCGAGTTCACCGTCGGGGAACTGCGCAGGGTGTACGAGGCCGTGTGGGGGGTGGCCCTGGATCCGCGCAACTTCCACCGCAAGGTCACCGGTACCCCCGGCTTCCTGGTGCCGGCCGGCGGAACGACGACCCGTCAGGGCGGGCGCCCGGCGCAGCTGTTCCGAGCCGGCGGGGCTACCCTGCTCAATCCGCCGATGCTGCGCCCGGAGGTCTGACGCCGCGGCGCACGCACCACGGGTCCCGCACCGGCCGACGGCCGCACCCGGCCCCCGGCCGCCCCCGGCCCCCGGCCGAGGACGGGCCCCCGGTGGAGGGCACGCCCCTGTCTGGAGGCGAGCCTGACGGAACGATCGGCATTCCATCGGACCGGTTGCGCCGAAAATCGGACATATCGCGTTATCTTGCTTGGGGTACTCACTCTGCCGCTGAGCGGTCTCACCCCCCGCGAGAGAAGCGATGCTCCAGGCCATCGGACTCACCAGCAAACCACGTTCCGACGCCCCGCCCCTGGTGGACGACCTCACCTTCGAGGCCCGCCCGGGGCAGGTGACCGCCCTGCTCGGCGAGCCGGGATCGGGCAAGACGACCGCCCTGCGGCTCATGCTCGAACTCGAACCGGGCCGCGGGGTCACCTACTTCCGCGGCCGCCCGCTGCACCGGATCCCGCACCCCGGCCGTGAGGTCGGAGTGGTGCTCGGAGACGTACCGGGTAATCCGGCGCGGTCCGTCCGCAACCAGCTGCGGATGCTCTGCGCCGCCGCCGGGGTGCCCGCCTCCCGGGCCGACACCATGCTCGAGGTCGTCGGCATCGCGGGCCTGCGCGACGAGCGCCTCGGCTCGCTGTCGCTCGGCATGGAACGCAGGGTCGCCCTCGCCGCGGCGCTGCTCGGCGATCCCTGCACCCTGCTCCTCGACGAGCCCACCACAGGCCTCTCCCCCCGGGAACGCGGCTGGCTGCACGGGCTGCTGCGCGGCCACGCCTCCCACGGGGGAGCCGTGCTCTTCACCACCGCCGACGCCAAGGAGGCGGCCCGGAGCGCCGACCGCGTCGTCAGCATCGAGGGCGGCCGCCTCGTGGCCGACCAGGAAGCCGTGGAGTTCGCGCGCACCCGGCTGAGGCCCAGGGTCGCCGTGCGGACCCCGCACGCCGCCCGGCTGGCCGACGTACTGGGCAGGGAAGCCCGCGCGGCCCAGCGCGCGGTGGAGATCGTCGAGGAGAGTGGCAGTCGCCTGTCGGTGTACGGCAGCAACTGCGCCGAGGTGGGGGAGGCCGCGTTCCGCCACGGCGTACTGGTCCACCAGCTCGCCGACGAAACGGGCGACGCCGGCGCGCCGACGCCCCCGGTCCCGCACGCCAGGGCCGCGGCCGCCCCCGGGGCCGGCACCGCGCCGGAGCGTGCCGAGGCTTCCGAGGACTCCGGTGGCCGTGCCCGGCGAGCCCGCTCCCAGGGACCGGTCTCGGCCGTGCGGCGCGTGGGCGGGCCGCTGCGGCCCCTGCGCTACGAGCTGCTCCGCGTGTTCGGCACCGCCACCCCCGCCCTCACCGCCGCCCTCGTGCTCGTGGTCTCCGTCCTCACCGCCCTGGTGCTGGCCCGGGCCGGGCAGACCCCGCAGGCCAGGCTGCTCGCTGCCTGGCCCGGGCTGCTGCCGCTGCCCCCCGCAGCCCTCGGCGCGGGTCTGCTCGGCGCGCTGGCCTTCGGCGAGGAATACCGCTACCCCGCCCTCGCCGCCGACCGGGGCACCGTGCCGCGGCGGCTCGGGCTGCTCACCGCGAAGCTCGGTGTCTGCGCCGCCCTCGCCCTGTTGCTGGGCGCCGCCGTGGTCGCGGCCGATGCCGCCGCCCTGGCACTCGTCTTCGACAGCGGCCCCCTGCGGGCCCCGGCGGAGTGGCTCTCGCCGGCGGCGAGTTGGACCGGCCTGCTGATCGGCTGCGCCTGGGCCGGCGTGCTGGCCTCCGGCGTCTTCCGGTCCGCCACCGCGGGACTGGCGGCGGTGCTCGCCGTACCCGTGGGTGTGGTTCCGCTGGTGCGCGAGGCACTGGAGGGGTCGTCCGCGTACCCCGTGACCGGCCTGGCGTCCCGGCTGCGGGGCCTGTCCTGGGTGCAGTGGCCGCCGGAGGCGGACCGGCTGCTGGTGGGGGCCCTCCGGGTGATGACCCAGCCTGTTGCGACCGCCCTGCTGTTGTCGCTGATGGTCCTGTTGTGCGCCTATGGGTTCACCGGACTGCGCAGCAGGGTCCGTTGGTGATCGTTCCGGTGCCGGAGCGGTCACGGACGGGACCGTTGTCGTCCATGTCGCGTCAAGCGGACCGCAACTCCCCGCAATAGGTCCGGTTCTTTACGATAAGTCGTCAATTGCGTAGGTGGCGCCGATCACCCTTTCGTGTGCTTTTCACCAAAGACCTCAAGGGTCATGGAGGCACGACCGACAAAGGATTCGTGAGTACCCTTGCGCACACCATGATGACCGCCGCCCGCCATGCCGACTCCGGCCTCGCCGGCGCGGGCGAACTCGACCGCTACCCCTACGCGGAGGCCCCCGGGTCCGACCGCGTCGGACCACCCCACTGGGACGGCGCCGACGTCGAGTTGAGCCGGGTGGGCCGCCGCGCGGCAGGCAGCCGCGGCCGTGGGCTGCACGGCCAACTCGTCCAGCAGCTCGGCCAGATGATCGTCTCCGGCGACCTCGGTGCCGACCGCCCGCTGGTCCCCGAGGAGATCGGCCAGCGCTTCGAGGTCTCCCGCACGGTCGTCCGCGAATCGCTGCGGGTCCTGGAGGCCAAGGGCCTCGTCAGCGCCCGCCCCAACGTGGGCACCCGGGTCCGCCCGGTCGCCGACTGGAACCTGCTCGACCCCGACATCATCGAGTGGCGCGCCTTCGGGCCCCAGCGCGACGACCAGCGCCGCGAGCTCGGCGAGCTCCGCTGGACGATCGAACCGCTCGCCGCCCGCCTCGCCGCCGGCCACGGCCGCCCGGACGTCCAGCAGCGCCTGGCCGACATGGTCGAGATCATGGGACACGCCCTCGGCCAGGGGGACTCGATCACCTTCGCGCGCGCCGACAACGAGTTCCACGCACTCCTCATCCAGGTCGCCGGCAACCGCATGCTGGAACACCTCTCCGGCATCGTCTCGGCCGCCCTGCAGGTCTCCGGCAGCCCGATGACCTCCTGCGACCGCCCGAGCGAGACCTGCGTCGCCCACCACGCACGAATGGTCGAGGCCCTCGCCGCGGGAGACGCGACGGGCGCGGAGAACGCGATGCGCCAGCTTCTGACGGTTCATCCGGAGGTCGAGCGCGTGGTTCCCGCCCCGCGCGAGCACTGACGGGCGGGCGCGCGGGGGTGTACGACATGTCGCCGGGCCCGGCCGGGCCCGGCGACACCGGCGTGCGGACCTCCTCCGGATCTCCCTCTGGAGCCGCCACGGCCCCTCCGCGACCGCGGGGGCGCGACCGTATGACCGGCGCCCGCGGATACGGGGTGTGACTCGGGCCACGAAGATTGGGCGTAACGCTCCGCGAGGTCGCGCGATGACTTAAGAGGTGATGGCCGACGGAGGGAAGACAGCAGCCCTTGGGGGTGCTGTGCAGCTCCCCGGCCCCTGCCCGCGCCGCCGGCCCATCCCCGGTCGGTGGTCGTCGGCTCCGGTCCAGCACCACCAGGCCCGGGGTCGGAAGCCGTTCCCATCGTTCCGAGAGGTTGTTCGTGTCGGCCAGCACATCCCGTACGCTCCCGCCGGAGATCGCCGATTCCGAGTCTGTGATGGCGCTCATCGAGCGGGGCAAGGCCGAGGGGCAGATCGCCGGCGATGACGTGCGTCGGGCCTTCGAGGCTGACCAGATTCCTGCGACCCAGTGGAAGAATGTTCTGCGCAGCCTCAACCAGATCCTCGAGGAAGAGGGTGTGACGCTGATGGTCAGTGCCGCGGAGTCGCCCAAGCGCACCACCCGCAAGAGTGTCGCAGCGAAGAGCCCGGCCAAGCGGACGGCCACCGAGCCCGTCAGGAAGACGGCGGCCAGGACGACGGCGGCGCAGCCCGCTGCCCCCGCGGTCCCGGCGGCCGGGGCGGTGGACCCCCAGACGCCGGAAGACCTCGTCGAGGAGGCCGCGGCGGAGCCCGTCGCCAAGAAGGCGGCGGCGAAGAAGACGGCCGCTAAGAAGGCCGCGCCCGCCAAGAAGGCCGCCGCGAAGAAGACGGCTGCGAAGAAGACCGCGGCCAAGAAGGACGCCGACGAGGCCGGCGAGGACGAGAACCCGGACGAGGGGCCCGACGCGGTCAAGGCCGAGGGCGACGAAGAGGACGAGGGCGGGGAGAACAAGGGCTTCGTCATCTCGGACGACGAGGACGACGCCCCGGCCCAGCAGGTCGTGGTGGCCGGTGCCACCGCCGACCCGGTCAAGGACTACCTCAAGCAGATCGGCAAGGTCCCCCTCCTCAACGCCGAGCAGGAGGTCGAGCTCGCCAAGCGGATCGAGGCGGGCCTGTTCGCCGAGGACAAGCTGGCGAACTCCGACAAGCTGGCCCCCAAGCTCAAGCGCGAGCTGGAGATCATCGCCGAGGACGGCCGCCGCGCGAAGAACCACCTGCTGGAGGCCAACCTCCGCCTCGTGGTCTCCCTCGCCAAGCGCTACACCGGCCGCGGCATGCTCTTCCTGGACCTGATCCAGGAGGGCAACCTGGGCCTCATCCGCGCGGTCGAGAAGTTCGACTACACCAAGGGCTACAAGTTCTCCACCTACGCGACGTGGTGGATCCGCCAGGCGATCACGCGCGCCATGGCTGACCAGGCCCGCACCATCCGCATCCCCGTCCACATGGTCGAGGTCATCAACAAGCTCGCCCGCGTGCAGCGCCAGATGCTCCAGGACCTGGGCCGCGAGCCCACCCCGGAGGAGCTGGCCAAGGAACTCGACATGACCCCCGAGAAGGTCATCGAGGTCCAGAAGTACGGCCGCGAGCCGATCTCGCTGCACACGCCCCTCGGCGAGGACGGCGACAGCGAGTTCGGTGACCTCATCGAGGACTCCGAGGCCGTCGTCCCGGCCGACGCCGTGAGCTTCACGCTCCTGCAGGAGCAGCTCCACTCGGTGCTCGACACCCTGAGCGAGCGCGAGGCCGGCGTGGTCTCGATGCGCTTCGGCCTCACGGACGGCCAGCCCAAGACCCTCGACGAGATCGGCAAGGTCTACGGGGTCACGCGAGAGCGGATCCGTCAGATCGAATCGAAGACGATGTCGAAGCTACGGCACCCGTCCCGCTCCCAGGTGCTGCGCGACTACCTGGACTGAGCAGGCCTGCGGGCCTCGGCTGCGGAAGGCGCCGGGGCCCGGCGCCGACAGCCGCAGCGGTGGTCGCGCGGGTGCGCTCGGCCACCGGGCATCCCACTCTGGGTGGAGTCATGCACACTCGGAGTCAGGAGGCCTCATGCGTCGTCCCTTTGCCCGTGTCCTGGCGGGCGCGCTGACCCTGGCGGCGGGAGCGGCCGCGGCGCCGCTCGCCCAGATGCCCCGGGCGGCCGCGGACAGCGTGGTGATCGGCGGGAAGCCGGTGAAGGCGGCCGACAGCCCCTGGGTGGTGGCCCTGGCCAGCCGTGACCGGTTCGGGGGTACGCGGGACGGGCAGTTCTGCGGGGGCGTCGTCGTCGCCCCGACCAAGGTCGTCACCGCGGCGCACTGCCTGGGACAGCAGGTGCTCGGCGGCCCGGTCGAATCAGTGTCCGATTTCCGGGTGATCGCCGGCCGTACGGAGCTCCGGGGGGCCGACGGCCGGGAGATCGCGGTGCGGGGTGCGCGGGTGAACCCCGACTACGACCCGCAGAGCAACGCCGGGGACCTCGCCGTGCTGGAGCTGGCGGAGGCCGTACCGGCGCACCACGTGCTCCCCATGGCGGAGGCGGGCCACCCCGCGTACGAGGCGGGTACCGCCGCGGACGTGTACGGCTGGGGCGACACCAGTGGTTTCGGTGACTATGCGTACGCCCTGCGCGCGGCGCGCGTGACCGTGCTGGCGGACGAGGTCTGCGGGCGCGCCTACCCCGGCGACGCGGACGGACAGTACCGGGCCGAATCCATGGTGTGCGCGGGGGACGGCGGGGGCGGCAGGGACGCCTGCCAGGGCGACAGCGGCGGACCGCTGGTGGCGCAGGGGCGGCTCATCGGGCTGGTCTCGTGGGGCCGGGGCTGCGGCCGCGCCGACAGCCCGGGCGTGTACACGCGCATCGCTCCGCTGGCCGGCTTCGTGACGGCCCCGGAGAGGGCCGGGCGGCCGCGCAGGGCCCAGGAAGCCGCCTGGGCGCACGGGGGGACCTCCGGGGCCCGGGCAGGGTCCGTACAGGGGCATCGTGCGGATTAGGAGGCACCGGCGGCGGACGTGAGGACGGGCGGCATCCCTGGGTCTCAGGGGTGCCGCCCGTCGACCGGCCTGGCCGGTCCTGGCTCGTCGGATGCGAGGTTCGGCCTGTGTGTCAGCGGTCCTCGGGTTCGGCATGGGCAGCCGGAGCGGACGTGAGCCGCTCGGTCTCATCCTGTATTTCCGCGGCGATCTTCTTGAGTTCCGGCTCGAACTTGCGCCCGTGGTGGGCGCAGAAGAGCAGTTCACCGCCGCTCAGCAGGACGACGCGCAGATATGCCTGGGCGCCGCAACGGTCGCATCGGTCAGCGGCCGTCAGCGGGGTCGCGGGTGTCAGAACAGTAGTCACGTCGCCTCTTCTCTAGCTCGACGAGCTGTCGTACCAGGGTCAACATCCAACCAGGCCGAAAACGTTCCCGCTCGCGGCTTTTCCTCGAAACTTCCTTCCGAAGCTGGCCGGCTGTTGCCGGTTGGCGGCGAAGGAGCCGTATTGCGTTGCTTTACGGTTTCGCGTTGTCAGTCGTGCGCTTGTTGCAGTTCCATCCTCCCCGGCGTGAGTGCCAGGTTGTTCATGAGGACGTGCCCGAACCCTAAATGGTTCATGCGCGGAAGGGAACGTGATGTTTCCTTCACCCGCCCGGAGGATCGAACATCCGTGCGGATCTGGACTAGGCTGAGGAAAGCGCGAGGGTGGCGTTGCATCGGCTCTACCTGGCCTCGGTACCCTTCGACGGGTACCCGAGCCACCCCTGCGCCCGACCGGGCCAGAAAAGAAATTCAGCGAGGAGCGAACTGCGTGACCGCCGACACGTCCGTGCCTTCCAGCGCGCTGCTGTCCGGAGCAGACCGGGACGGTTCCAACTACACCGCGCGGCACCTGCTCGTCCTCGAAGGGCTTGAGGCCGTCCGCAAGCGCCCCGGCATGTATATCGGCTCGACCGACAGCCGGGGCCTCATGCACTGCCTGTGGGAGATCATCGACAATTCCGTCGACGAGGCCCTGGGCGGGTACTGCGACCACATCGAAGTGATCCTCCACGAGGACTCCTCGGTCGAGGTCAGGGACAACGGCCGCGGCATCCCCGTGGACGTCGAGCCCAAGACCGGCCTGTCCGGCGTCGAGGTCGTCATGACCAAGCTGCATGCCGGCGGAAAGTTCGGCGGCGGCTCCTACGCGGCCTCCGGCGGCCTGCACGGCGTCGGCGCCTCGGTCGTCAACGCCCTCTCCGCCCGCCTGGACGTCGAGGTCGACCGGGGCAGCTCCACCCACGCCATCAGCTTCCGCCGCGGTGTCCCCGGCATGTTCACCGAGCAGGGCCCCGACAGCCCCTTCGACCCGGCGAACGGCCTGCGCAAGGTCAAGCGCATCGCCAAGGGCAAGACCGGCACCCGGGTCCGCTACTGGGCCGACCGCCAGATCTTCCTCAAGGACGCCCGCCTCAGCCTGGAGACGCTCTACCAGCGCGCCCGCCAGACCGCCTTCCTCGTCCCCGGCCTGACCCTGGTCGTCCGCGACGAGCGGGCCATCGACGGGGCCGGCAAGACCGAGGAGACCTTCCGCTTCGACGGCGGCATCAGCGAGTTCTGCGAGTACCTCGCCCAGGACAAGGCCGCCTGCGACGTGCTGCGGCTGACGGGATCGGGCACGTTCAAGGAGACCGTCCCGGTCCTCGACGACCGCGGCCACATGACCCCCACCGAGGTCACCCGCGAGCTCGGCGTGGACATCGCGCTGCGCTGGGGCACGGGCTACGAGACCAACGTCAAGTCCTTCGTGAACATCATCGCCACCCCCAAGGGCGGCACCCACGTCACCGGCTTCGAACGCTCCGTGACCAAGACCGTCAACGAGGTGCTGCGCTCGGCCAAGCTGCTGCGCGTCGCCGAGGACGACGTGGTCAAGGACGACGCGATGGAGGGCATGACGGCCGTCGTCACCGTCCGCCTCGCCGAGCCGCAGTTCGAGGGCCAGACGAAGGAGGTGCTCGGCACCTCCGCCGCCACCCGGGTCGTCGCCGCCGTGGTCGCCAAGGAGCTCAAGGCCTTCCTGACCTCGACGAAGCGCGACGACAAGCAGCAGGCCCGCGCCGTGATGGAGAAGATCGTCGCGGCCGCCCGGACCCGCATCGCGGCCCGCCAGCACAAGGAGGCGCAGCGCCGCAAGACCGCGCTGGAGACCTCTTCGCTCCCGGCCAAGCTGGCCGACTGCCGCAGCGACGACGTGGACCGCAGCGAGCTCTTCATCGTCGAGGGCGACTCCGCGCTCGGCACCGCGAAGCTCGCCCGGAACTCCGAATTCCAGGCGCTCCTGCCGATCCGCGGCAAGATCCTCAACGTCCAGAAGTCCTCCGTCTCGGACATGCTCAAGAACGCCGAGTGCGGCGCGATCATCCAGGTCATAGGGGCCGGCTCGGGCCGGACCTTCGACATCGACGCGGCCCGCTACGGCAAGATCGTGCTGCTCGTCGACGCCGACGTGGACGGCGCGCACATTCGCTGCCTGCTGCTCACGCTGTTCCAGCGGTACATGAGGCCGATGGTCGAGGCAGGCCGGGTCTTCGCGGCCGTGCCCCCGCTGCACCGGATCGAGCTGGTCCAGCCGAAGAAGGGCCAGGACAAGTACGTCTACACGTACTCGGACAACGAACTGCGCCAGACCCTTCTGGAGTACCAGCGCAAGAACATCCGGTACAAGGACTCGATCCAGCGCTACAAGGGTCTCGGCGAGATGGACGCGGACCAGCTGGCGGAGACCACCATGGACCCCCGCTTCCGTACGCTGCGCCGGATCAACATCGGCGACCTGGACTCGGCCGAGCAGGTCTTCGACCTGCTCATGGGCAATGAGGTGGCGCCGCGCAAGGAGTTCATCACGAGCTCCGCGGCGACGCTGGACCGCTCGCGCATCGACGCCTGAGCCGAAGGGCACCGGTGGACGGCGGCGCCCCGGACGGCGGACGTCACGGCATGCCGGTGCCCTTCGCTCATCACCTGTTGGAGTGAAGAGCGCCGGTACACCAGTCCGGAAACCGTCCATTCCGCACATCCTTGTGGGCACGCGGCCAATGCGGCAGCGGACAAGGAGAGTTCGGTGGACAAGCACGACGGTGGCGATGCCGGAACGATCCGGCTGGACGACCCCTGGTACGACGCGCTGGCCGTCGGCTGGGGCGAGGGCGAGGAGCCGTCCCCGCCGCGTCCGGCCGCTGCCGGCCCTCCCGCGCCCGGCGCATCCGACATCTACCTGGAAGTGCAGCGCAGCGCCGCCTTCCAGGAGGTCCGCAGTCGCTACCGCCGGTTCGTCGTCCCCGCGACCGCCGGATTCCTCCTCTGGTACGTCGCCTACGTCGTCGCCGCGACCGCCGCGTCCGGCCTGATGGCCCGGCCCGTCCTGGGGGCGGTCAACGTGGCCATGCTGGCGGGGCTCGGCCAGTTCCTCAGCACCTTCCTGCTCACCTGGGCCTACGCCCGGCACGCCCGGCTGCGCCGGGACCGGGCGGCACTGGACCTGCGCTGGACGGTCTTCGAGCAGGAGCGCGGTCAGGACCGCAACCGGGCGAGGAGGGCGGGCCGGTGACCTCCGAGCACCAGACCCTGGCGCTGATGCTGTTCAGCCTGTTCATCGCGGTGACCCTGGGCATCACCACCTGGGTCAGCCGCAACCGGCACGGCTCGGCCGAGGAGTTCTACGCCGGCGGGAGGCTCTTCTCGCCGATGGAGAACGGTTTCGCCATCGCGGGCGACTACATGTCCGCCGCCTCGTTCCTCGGCATCTCCGGTCTGATCGCCCTCTTCGGCTACGACGGCCTGCTCTACTCGGTGGGATTCCTCGTCGCCTGGCTGGTGGTGCTGTTCCTCGTCGCCGAACTGGTCCGCAACTGCGGGCGCTTCACCCTCGCCGACGTGGTCGCCGCCCGGATGAGCGAGCGCCCGGTGCGGATCGCCGCCGGTACCTCCTCGGTCGTCGTCTCCGTGCTCTACCTGGTCGCGCAGATGGTCGGAGCGGGCAGCCTGGTCGGGCTGCTGCTGGGCAACTCGAGCGCCGCGGCCCGGACCCTCACCGTGATCGGGGTGGGCGCCCTGATGGTGGTCTACGTGTCCTTCGGCGGCATGCGGGCCACCACCTGGATCCAGATCGTGAAGGCCGTGCTGCTGATGGGCGGTGCGATCACCCTGACCGTGCTCGTGCTGCTGCGCTTCCACGGCGACTTCGACCGGCTGCTCACCACCGCCGCCGAACGCAGCGGGTACGGGCTCGACTTCCTGAGTCCCGGCCTCAAGTACGGCGGGGACTGGACCGCCCGCTTCGACTTCATCAGCCTCGGTCTCGCGCTGGTCCTGGGGACCGCCGGACTGCCGCACATCCTGTCGCGCTTCTACACCGTGCCCACGGCCCGGGCGGCCCGCCGCTCGGTGGTGTGGGCGATCGCGCTGATCGGCGGCTTCTACCTGATGACCATCGTGCTCGGCTTCGGGGCGGCGGCCCTGGTCGGACCGGACGCGGTACGGGCCTCCAACGCATCGGGGAACACGGCCGTCCCACTGCTCGCGGCCCACCTCGGCGGCGGCGCCGAAACCACCGGTGGCGCCGTGCTGTTCGCCTTCGTCGCCGCCATCGCCTTCGCCACCATCCTGGCCGTGGTGGCCGGCATCACCCTCGCCTCGTCCGCCTCCGTCGCACACGACCTGTACGCCTCCCTCAAGCGCAGGCACGCCAGGCAGCGCAGCGAGGTGTCGGTCGCCCGGGCCGCGGCCGTCGGGATCGGGGCGGTGGCCATCGCCCTCGGGCTCCTCGCCCAGGACCTGAACGTGGCGTTCCTGGTGGGGCTGGCCTTCGCGGTGGCCGCCTCGGCCAACCTGCCGGTGCTGCTGTACTCCCTCTTCTGGCGCGGTTTCACCACGCGGGGAGCCGTCTGGTCGGTGTACGGGGGCCTGGTCCCGGCGGTACTGCTGGTACTGGTCTCGCCGGTGGTGTCGGGCAGCCCGGAGTCGCTGTTCCCGGGGGCGGACTTCCAGCTCTTCCCGCTGCAGAACCCGGGGATCGTCTCGATCCCGCTGGGCTTCCTGGCGGGCTGGCTGGGCACCGTCACCTCGGGCGAGGAGCCGGACGAGGCGAAGCACGCGGAGACGGAGGTCCGCTCGCTGACCGGCGCCGGAGCCGTGTGAGCGCAGGCACCCGCGCGGAGGGGGCCCGCCCGGTGCGGCCCGGCCGGCGGGCCCCGCCGGAGGCGTCAGGCCGGGCCCTCCGACGGGAGCCAGGTGTAGCGGTGCTCCGGGCGGCCGGTCTCCCCGTAGCGCAGGGCCAGCGAGACGCGGCCGGAGCGTTCGAGGAGCTTCAGGTAGCGCTGGGCGGTCTGGCGGCTGATGCCCGCCCGGTCGGCGATCTGCTGGGTGGACAGGGGGCCGTCGGCGGATCGCAGGACCTGCCGGACCAGCTCCGCCGTGGTGGGGGAGTGGCCCTTGGGGAGCTCGTTCACGGAGCTCGCGCCGGCGAGGGCGCCGAAGATCCGGTCCACCTCGGCCTGTTCGGCCTCACCGCCCGTTTCCAGGGCGCGGCGCAGCGAACCGTACGCCTCCAGCCGGGTGCGCAGCCCGGCGAAGGTGAACGGTTTGACCAGGTACTGGAGGGCTCCGAGGCGCATGGCTGCCTGCACGGTGGCGAGGTCGCGGGCGGCGGTGACCATGATCACATCGGTCCCGTCGCCGCGCTGGCGCAGGCGGCGGACCAGGTCCAGGCCGTTCTCGTCGGGGAGGTAGTGGTCCAGGAGGACCAGGTCCACCGGGTGGGCGGAGAGGAAATCCAGGGCCTCGGCGGCCGAATGTGCCTGCGCGATCACGTGGAAACCGGGAACCTTCGCCACGTACGCCGCGTTGATCCGGGCAACACGCACGTCGTCGTCGACGACCAATACGTGGATCGGGGTCTCGTTCATCGCAGGGCCTCCGGGAGTACGACGGAGAATTCCGCCCCTCCGTCCGCTGCTTCACCGGCCCGGGCGCTGCCGCCCTGCCGCTCCGCGAGGCGGCGTACGAGGGCGAGGCCCAGCCCGCGCTGGCGGTGGGCCCTGGGCTGCTTGGTCGACCAGCCCTCGGTGAAGATCTCCTCGCGGCGCCCGGCGGGGACTCCGGGGCCGCTGTCGCGCACCCGCAGGACGGCGGCCCGGCCCTCCGCGCGCAGTTCCACCTCGACCCAGGGCGCCGCTCCGCCGGCGGCGGCGTCCAGGGCGTTGTCCACCAGGTTGCCGACGATCGTGACGAGCCCGCCCGGGTCGACCAGGCGGTCGGGAAGGAGGCTGGCGGCCGCCAGCCGCAGGGGGATGCCGCGCTCGGCCGCGACGGTCGCCTTGCCCACGAGGAGGGCGGCGAGCAGCGGGTCGTGGACCTTCTCGGTCACCTGCTCCGCGGTCGTGCGGTGCACGCCGACGACTTCGGTGAGGAACTCCACCGCCTCCTCGTGCAGGCCCAGCTCCAGCAGGCCGAGGAGGGTGTGGAGGCGGTTGGCGTGTTCGTGGTCCTGGGCGCGCAGGGCGTCGATCAGGCCCCGGGTGGAGTCGAGTTCGCGGCTCAGGTGCTCCAGCTCGGTGCGGTCGCGCAGGGTGGCGACGGCGCCCCCGTCCGCGGTGGGCATGCGGTTGGCGACCAGGACCCGGGGGCCCTGGACGGTGAGCAGGTCCCGGCCCGTCACGCGGCCGGAGAGCACGTCGGCGGTGCGGCCGGCGGTGAGGAGGTCGTCCAGCGGGCGTCCGGCGAAGGTGCCGGTGGAGTCGGGGGCGAGGCCCAGCAGGCGGGCGGCCTCGTCGTTGACCAGCCGGACGCGGCCGTCCGGGGCGAGGGCGATCACGCCTTCGCGGATGGAGTGCAGCATGGCCTCGCGTTCGGCGAGCAGGCCGGCTATGTCGGAGAAAGCCAGGTCACGGGTCTGGCGCTGGATCCTGCGGGAGAGGAGGTAGGCGGCGAGGGCGCCCGCGGCCAGGGCGCCGCCGGCGTACGCGAGCAGGCCCGGGACGGCCCCGAGCAGGCGGTCGCGGACGCTGTCGTAGGCGATGCCGACCGAGACAGCACCGACGATCTCGCCGTCGGCGGCGACGAGCGGGACCTTGCCGCGTGCGGAGCGCCCCAGGGTGCCGTCGTCGATCTCCATGACCTCGCGGCCGGCCAGGGCGTCGCTGGGGTCGGTGGAGACGGGCAGCCCGATCCGCCCGGGGCTGGGGTGCGAACGGCGGATGCCGTCCAGGTCGAGGACGACCACGTACTCGGCGCCGGTCGCCCGGCGGATCCGCTCGGCGGAGGCCTGCACCGGGCTGTCCGCCGACGCCCCGGAGTCCAGGAGGCCGGCGGCGATCGAGGGGTCGGCGGCGGCGCTCTGCGCGATGGCCAGGGCGCGCCGCATGGCCTGGTCGTCGAGCTGGGCGCCGAGCGGTGCGAGGAACAGTCCCGTGGCCAGGACGACGACGCCGGCGGCGATGGCCAGCTGGGTCAGGAGGATCTGCGAGACCGCCCGTCTGGGCAGCCCGAGGCGCCGAGCGCTCATGTGGGGGAACCGCATGGGCAGCAACGGTAGGTCGGCCCCGGCGCAAGCGGAACGTTTGCGCCCCGCTTGTCGGATACGCCACTCACGTCCCGCGCGGTCCGGGCGCCGTCGGTGGGGCGGCGGACGTCGTTCAGGGCATCGGCCGGGGCGGGCGGGGCCCGTGGTACTGGCCGCTCGGCCGCATGCGCAGGGGGCGTTCCTGGTATTCCTCCAGCGCGTGGGCGATCCAGCCCGCCGTGCGGGCCACCGCGAAGACCGTCTCCCCGGCCTCGGCGGCCATGCCGCACGACACCGTCAGGACCGCCAGTGCCAGGTCCACGTTGGCGTGCAGCCCGCCCTGACGGGCCATCACCGAGGCGACCTCGCGGGCCGCGGCCAGGGCGGGACCGGCCTGGTCCAGCCCTTCCAGGCGGGCGAACAGCGCCCCTGCCCGGGGGTCCTCGCCCTGGTAGAGGCGGTGGCCCAGGCCCGGGACCCGGCGCCCGGCCCGCAGGTATTCGGCGATCACCGGCGCGGCTCCGCCCTGTTCGAGGACTTCCACCAGCATCCGGTGCGCGAGCCGCCCGGCGGCACCGTGCAGCGGCCCTTCGAGCGCGCCGAGCCCGGCCGACACCGCCGCGTACGGATGCGCGCGCGCCGACGCCGCCACCCGGACGGCCAGCGTGGAGGCGGCCAGGTCGTGGTCGACCAGCAGCGCCAGCGCCAGGTCCAGCACGGCGAGCGCGTCCGGGTCCGGCTCCCGCGGGGTCAGCCGGGACCACAGCTGCCGGGCGATCCGGCCGTCACCGGCCCACCCGGTGCCCACCGCGGGCAGTGCGCCGACCAGCGTCGGGATCAGGCAGCGGGCGGAGCCGAGGACGGCCTCCTCCGACAGGTCGAAGCGCAGCGGATCCGCCACCGCGGCGGCGGCGACCGCCACCCGCAGCCGGTCGACCGGGCCGCTGTGGGCCGGCAGGGCGTCCACCGCCCTCCGGGCCGCCTCCAGTGCCTCCGGGGGAGCGGTGAACCGGGTTCCGGGGGTGAGCGTTCCCGTCCAGAGCCACTCGGCGACCTCTTCGTAGCGGTACCGCGAGGCCAGGGCCACGGCATCGACGCCCCGGAAGTAGAACCGGTCGGGCTCGATGAGGGTGAGCGCCGTGCGGACGGAGAGCTCGCCGACGGCGGGAGCCGCCGCCTCCCGCCGGCTGCGCCGGGCCAGCGCCTCCACCTCGGCGGCGTCGAAGCTGCTGCCCCGCCCGGCCGGATCGCGTCGGCTGGCGAGCTGGCCCCGGCTGACATAGGCGTACACCGTCGCCGGCTTCACGCCGAGCACCCGGGCCGCTTCCTGCGTGCTGAGCCTGCGGCCGCCGCCCGTCTGGTCACTCATGCCGAACACCCTACAGATGGACGCTGACATTGATTCAATCAACATTGACAAGGATTGAGTCCATCATGGATGGTCGATGCATGAACACCACCGACAGCACCATCGAAGGACCGCGGGGCCTCGCGGGAGTCGTGGTCACCGAAACCGAGCTGGGCGACGTCCGGGGCCGCGAGGGCTTCTACCACTACCGCCAGTACTCGGCCGTGGAGCTCGCCGCCGGCCGCAGTTTCGAGGACGTGTGGCACCTGATGTTCCGCGGCACGCTCCCGGCGGACGCCGCCGAGCGAGCCGCCTTCGCCGCCGAGACCGCCGGGCTGCGCCGACTGCCCGAAGAGGTGCGCGAGGCCCTGCCGGGCATCGCCCGCGCCGGCCGGCTCTCCGGACCGCTCGCCGGCCTGCGCACCGCGCTCTCGCTCCTCGGCGCGTCCGCCGGCTTCCGCCCGGTCTACGACCTCGACCCGGCGCGCCGCGCGGCGGACGCCCTGGCCGCCTGCGCCGCGGTGCCGACCCTGCTGACCGCCCTGCACCGGCTCGGCCTGGGCCTGGAGCCGGTCGAGCCGCGCGACGACCTCCCCTACGCCGCCAACTACCTCTACATGCTGACCGGCGAGGAGCCCGATCCGGCCCGGGCCCGCGCGGTCGAGCGGTACCTGATATCGACCGTCGACCACGGCTTCAACGCGTCGACGTTCACCGCCCGCGTGATCGCCTCCACCGGCGCCGACGTCGCCGCCTGTCTGACCGGGGCCATCGGCGCGCTCTCCGGCCCGCTGCACGGAGGCGCCCCCAGCCGGGCCCTGGACACCCTCGACGCGATCGGCACCGTGGACCGGATCGGGCCGTGGATCCGCGAACGGGTCCTCGCCGGCGACCGGATCATGGGCTTCGGGCACCCCGTCTACCGCACCGAGGACCCCCGCTCGCGGATGCTGCGCGACATCGCCCTCGGCTTCGGCGGCCCCCTCGTGGACTTCGCCGTGGAGGTGGAGCGCCAGGTGGAGGAGATCCTCGCCGAGCTGAAGCCGGGCCGGGAACTGCACACCAACGTGGAGTTCTACGCGGGCGTGGTCATGGAGCTGTGCGGACTCCCGCGCGAGATGTTCACCCCGACCTTCTGCGCCGCCCGGGTCGTCGGGTGGAGCGCGAACATCCTGGAGCAGGCCACCGATTCGAAGATCATCCGACCTGCCGCCCGGTACACGGGCCCCACCCCGCCGCAGCCGGTGCCGCTCATGGACTGACCGGACCTGGCTACGATCGACCGGGTGAA
This sequence comes from Streptomyces sp. NRRL S-378, assembly GCF_000720645.1. NCBI lineage: Bacteria > Bacillati > Actinomycetota > Actinomycetes > Kitasatosporales > Streptomycetaceae > Streptomyces > Streptomyces sp. NRRL S-378. Next base: position 190,584 of record NZ_JOBX01000005.1, on the reverse strand, counting down.
CAGCAGGCAGCCCATCCCCGTCGTCGTCCTCGCCGGATTCCTCGGATCCGGGAAGACCACCGTGCTGAACCATCTCCTCGCGAGCCGCGGCGGCACCCGCATCGGGGTCGTCGTCAACGACTTCGGTTCCATCGAGATCGACGCGATGTCGGTGGCCGGCCAGGTCGGGGACTCGATGGTCTCCCTCGGGGGCGGCTGCCTGTGCTGCGCCGTCGACGGCAGCGAGCTGGACGCCTACCTGGAGAAGCTCTCCGCGCCCGTCCACCGGATCGACGTGATCGTCATCGAGGCGAGCGGCCTGGCCGAGCCCCAGGAGATGATCCGCATGCTGGTGGCCAGTGAGAACCCGGCCGTCCGGTACGGCGGCCTGGTGGAGGTCGTGGACGCGGCCGAGTTCGACGCGACCAGGGCCCGGCACCCGGAGACCGACCGCCACCTCGCCGTCGCGGACCTGGTGGTGCTCAACAAGACCGACCGGGTCGACGCGCGCGAACGGGCCAGGATCGAGACCGAACTGGCCGCGCTCTGCGCGCCGGGCACCCCGGTCGTGGGCGCCGACCACGGCCGCATCGACCCCGAGCTGCTCTTCGACCGCCGGCCCCGGACCGAGACCCGGGGACAGTTGTCCTTCGAGGACCTGCTCGCGGAGGCCGAGGGCCACGACCACTGCACCCACGCGCACGCCGCCTACGAGAGCACGGAGTTCCGCTCGGAGTCGGCCCTCTCCCCGCGCCGGCTCATGGACTTCCTCGACCGGCGCCCCGCCGGGCTCTACCGGATCAAGGGCTTCGTGTGGTTCGGGGTCCCCGGACACGACGAGCGCTACGAGGTCCAGGCCGTCGGCCGCTTCCTGCGCTTCGCCCCGCAGCCCTGGGGGCGGGGCGAAGCGCGCCTGACGCAGCTGGTCCTGATCGGCGCGGGCACCGACGGCGAGGCACTGGTGCGCGCGTTGGAGGCCTGCCGGGAGGAAGCCCCGCAGGACGCGAACCCCGAGAGCATGTGGGGCGTGCTCCGGTACGTCGACCGGCCCGTGCCTGCGGCCCCACCCGAAGGCGAGGCCGAAGCCGAAGCCGAAGCCGGGATCGGGGCCGGGATCGAGGCCGGGATCGAAGCGGTGCCCGGTCCGGACGTCGAGGTCTAGGCGACCTCGACGCCGTACTCGCGCAGCAGGTCCTCCAGGCCGCCCCGGTAGCCCTTCCCGCCGATCACGAAGTCCCAGTCGCCGTTCGACCGGCGCCGGAACGAGCCGAGCACCAGCGCGGTCTCGCCGGCCCGGCCGTCGGAGACCTCAAGCTGCCCGGCCTCCGCGCCCGCCGCGTCCAGCAGCCGGATCCGGGCATCGGTGAAACCGGCCAGGTCGGCGAGTGGATCGGCCTCCGGGTCCACGGCGGCCACCAGCACCAGCCGGTCGGCCTCGCGCGGCAGCGCGTCGAAGGAGACCTCCAGCGCCGCCTTGTCGGGCGCCGCGTGCACCCGGGCGCGTACCGAACCGTCCGGTGTGCGCGGGTTGTTGAAGAAGACGAAGTGGTCTTCGCTGAGCACCCGGTTGCCGGCGCAGACCAGGGCGCACACGTCCAGCGCGACCCGGCCGGACCAGGTCATGCCGAGCACGTTGTGGTCGGCCGGCGGCTCGGGTTCGGGAGCGCGCTGCGCCGGGACCGCCGCCTCCCGGCCGCCCCCGAGGCGTCCGCGCAGCCCGTACTGGTGCAGGAGCTCCACGAGCTTCTCCCCGGGAACCAACTCCAGCGGCTTGCCGTTGGAGAAGGTGTACGACGTCGGCCCGAAGGACGAGGTGGTGACCAGCACCCCCTTGTTCGCGCCCTTGTCCTGGACCGTGCCGTACAGGTCCCGTACCGCCGTGGGCGGCACGGTGTTCCGGTAGCGCTTGACCTGGACCACGATCCGTCCGCCCGTGATCGGGGACGGGTCGTTCGCCTCGATGTCCACACCGCCGTCACCCGACCGCTGCGTGGTCACCGCCTCCATGCCCATCGCCCGGAAGAGCTCCGCCACCAGGTTCTCGAAGGCGATCGGGTCCATCACGAAGAGGTCCGGCTCGTCCTCGCCGCCGGCCGAATGTCCGCCGTGGCTGACGACTCCTCCGCCGACCTCGTCGGGCCTGCGCCCGGGGCGTACGGCCGTCAGCTGGTCGGGCCGCGCCGACAGCTGCCCGCGCAACCCCTCCACCAGGCAGTCCACCGCGCTGACCTGCTCCAGCCGGAGCCCGGTGAAAGTGCTGCGCGGCGCCGCCACCGAGGCGAGCACGAACTGCGCCTCCTGACCCGTGACGGGGTCGGGGCAGTCGACGAAGCCGTTCACCACGACCGCGTCCAGCACGCCGAACTCGTCCGCCGCGTACATCTCGCGCACCACCAGCAGCATGGACTGCGCCAGCAGGTCCCGGTACAGCCCCCGTCGCTCCGTGACCGGGCGGGGCTTCACCTTGTCCTGGTCCGTGCTCGGCAGGTACTGGACCGACCGGGCCTCCGGGACCACCGCGTACCCCGGCAGCTCCCAGTCGAGGACCAGCTCGCGCTTCGCCGGGTCGTACGCCGCCGCCACCTGCCGGGGCAGGGCCTCGGGCCAGGCCGTGGAGGTGTACAGCGCGGCCGAGAAGTACTCGACCACCGCTTCCGGGTCGCCCGCGCGCAGCGCTCCGGCCAGCTCGGTGAGTCCGTCGTTGTGCGCCCGGATCCCGGCGAGCTGCTGCGCCGCCCACCGGTCGTACTGCTGCCGGTACGCCGCCACTTGCTGCCGGCGCTGCGCCTCGGCGGCGTTGGCGGCCTGCCAGGCCTGGGTGTAGCGGGCGTGCGCCTCCCGCTCGGCCTGCGCTCGGCTCGCCGAGCCGAGGGTCCAGCCGCTGCTCTGGTGCTGGAACTGCTCGATGCGGGGCATCGGCACCGGTTGCGCCAGGGTGCCGGGGCTGAACGGCTCCAACTGTTCGGACCGCACCAGGGAGGCCATCCGGAACGCCGGAGCCCGACAGCCCGCGACCAGCAGGCCCTGCAGGGCGGCCACCTCGGCGTCGATCTCGGCGGTGCGCCGCCGCGCCTCGGCCTCCCGGTGCTGCCGGTGGCTGCGGGCCGCCTCCCGTTCGTACGCGCGTTGTCGGCGTTCCGCCTCGCGGTGCTGGATCTGCTGCGTCTGCTGCATACGGCGCTGGGCCTCGGCCCAGTCCCCGATCAGTCCGCCCGACCGACGACTCATCAGCTCTGTGTTCTCCCGCCCCACCCGACAGTGCCAAGAGGGAAAACACTAGTCGCCATTCGGGTGGTACGTCCCCCTGACGTACCACCCGAAAGGGCTGGAACCTCCTACAGTGCGGGTCCCGCCAGCGTCGCCACCGCCGCCGGCAGCGGCGCCCCCGAGCCGTCCCGGCGCGGATCGGTCGCCGGCAGCTCGGCCGGGGCGCCGTTCGCCGCCGCCGCCCGGGCGGGCGCGCCGCCGGCCCAGGCCAGCACCAGCAGGTCCTCGCCCTTCAGGAACCGCTGGCAGCGCACGCCGCCGGTGGCCCGGCCCTTGCGCGGGTACTGGTCGAAGGGGGTCAGCTTCCCCGACAGCATCGAGTCGTCCAGGGTCCCGTGCGAGCCGGCGACCGTGAACACCACGGCGTCCCGGCCCGGGTCGACCGCCGAGAAGTGGATCACCTTGGCGTTCTGGGAGAGCTTGATGCCCGCCATACCGCCCGCCGGACGGCCCTGCGGGCGCACCTGGCCCGCCGGGTAGCGCAGCAGCTGGGCGTCGTCGGTGATGAAGACCAGGTCCTCCTCGCCCGTGCGCAGCTCGACCGCGCCGACGATCCGGTCACCGTCCTTGAGGGTGATGACCTCCAGCTCCTCCTTGTTGGCCGGGTAGTCCGGCACGACGCGCTTGACCACGCCCTGCTCGGTGCCCAGCGCCAGACCCTGCGAGGACTCGTCCAGCGAGGTCAGGCAGACCACCTTCTCGTCCGGCTCCAGCCCGGAGAGGAACTCCGAGACCGGCGCGCCGCCCGCGAGGTTGGGCGCGGCGTGCGTGTCCGGAAGCTGCGGCAGGTCGATCACCGAGAGCCGCAGCAGCCGGCCCGCGGAGGTGACCACGCCCACATCGGCCCGTGCTGTCGCGGCGACCTGCGAGACGATCAGGTCGTGCTTGGCCCGGGCGCCGCCCTCGTCCTGCGGCAGCGGCTCGCCGTTCGCCGTACGGGCCAGCAGGCCCGTCGAGGACAGCAGCACCCGGCACGGGTCGTCCGCGACCTCCAGGGGGACGGCCGCCACCGCGGTGCCCGCCGACTCCAGCAGGACCGTACGGCGCTCGGTGCCGAACTTCTTGGCGACGGCGGCCAGTTCCGCGGAGACCAGCTTGCGCAGCTCGTTGTCGGACTCCAGGATCCCGGTCAGCTCGTCGATCTCGCCCGTCAGCCGGTCGCGCTCGGACTCCAGCTCCAGGCGGTCGAACTTGGTGAGCCGGCGCAGCGGGGTGTCCAGGATGTACTGGGTCTGGGTCTCGCTCAGCGAGAACCGCTCCATGAGCCGGGCCTTGGCCTGGGCGGAGTTCTCGCTGTCGCGGATGAGCCGGATGACCTCGTCGATGTCGATGAGGGCCACCAGCAGGCCCTCGACGAGGTGCAGGCGGTCCCGGCGCTTGGTGCGGCGGAACTCGCTGCGCCGCCGGACGACCTCGAAGCGGTGGTCGAGGTAGACCTCCAGCAGCTCCTTGAGGCCGAGGGTGAGCGGCTGGCCGTCCACCAGTGCCACGTTGTTGATGCCGAAGGACTCCTCCATCGGCGTCAGCTTGTAGAGCTGCTCCAGCACGGCCTCCGGGTGGAAGCCGTTCTTGATCTCGATGACCAGGCGCAGGCCGTGGGCGCGGTCGGTGAGGTCCTTGACGTCGGCGATGCCCTGGAGCTTCTTGGAGCCGACCAGGTCCTTGATCTTCGCGATGACCTTCTCGGGGCCGACCGTGAAGGGCAGTTCGGTGACGACCAGACCCTTGCGGCGGGCCGTCACGTTCTCCACGGCCACCGTCGCGCGGATCTTGAAGGAGCCGCGGCCGTTCTCGTAGGCGTCCTTGATGCCCGAGAGCCCGACGATCCGGCCGCCCGTCGGCAGGTCGGGACCCGGGACGAAGCGCATCAGCGCCTCCAGGTCCGCGTGCGGGTGGCGGATCAGGTGGCGGGCGGCGGCGATGACCTCGCCGAGGTTGTGCGGGGGCATGTTGGTCGCCATGCCGACCGCGATCCCCGACGCGCCGTTGACCAGCAGGTTCGGATAGGCGGCGGGCAGCGCCACCGGCTCCCGCTCCTGGCCGTCGTAGTTGGCGGTGAAGTCGACGGTGTCCTCGTCGATCGACTCCGTCATCAGCGACGTGGCGTCGGCCATCCGGCACTCGGTGTAACGCATCGCGGCCGGCGGGTCGTCGTTGCCGAGCGAACCGAAGTTGCCGTGGCCGTCGACCAGCGGCAGGCGCATCGAGAAGGGCTGGGCCATGCGCACGAGGGCGTCGTAGATCGAGGCGTCGCCGTGGGGGTGGAGCTTGCCCATCACCTCGCCGACGACGCGGGCGCACTTCACGTACCCGCGGTCGGTACGCAGACCCATCTCGTTCATCTGGTAGACGATGCGGCGGTGCACCGGCTTCATGCCGTCCCGGGCGTCGGGCAGGGCGCGGGAGTAGATCACCGAGTACGCGTACTCGAGGAAGGAGCCCTGCATTTCGTCGACGACGTCGATGTCGAGGATCTTCTCCTCGAAATCCTCCGGCGGCGGGGTCTTCGTGCTGCGGCGGGCCATCGCTGCGCGGCTCCTTAACCAAGAATGGGATGTGCTGGGTGTCTGGCTGGTCTGGCGGGTCTGGCTGGGTCCTGCCGGTGTCCGGCGGGGTACGACGCCGACCATTGTGGCCCGAGGCGCCGACAACGCCGACTCCGACCCAGGTCTGGGCCGGGAACTTATCCGGTGGCCGACGCGCTTGCATACAGTGGCAGGTCTGACGGAAATCTCTGCATCGCGATCGAAGGGACCACATGCCCATGGGTCACACGGCCACAGCCCAGGCCGGCTCCGGCGGCCTGACAGCGACCGAGCACCGGCTGGCCAACGGCCTGCGCGTGGTGCTGTCCGAGGACCACCTGACCCCGGTCGCCGCGGTCTGCCTCTGGTACGACGTCGGCTCGCGCCACGAAGTCAAGGGGCGTACCGGCCTGGCTCACCTCTTCGAGCACCTGATGTTCCAGGGTTCGGCGAGCGTACCGGGCAACGGCCACTTCGAGCTCGTCCAGGGCGCCGGCGGTTCCCTCAACGGCACCACCAGCTTCGAGCGCACCAACTACTTCGAGACGATGCCGACCCACCAGCTGGAGCTCGCGCTCTGGCTGGAGGCGGACCGGATGGGGTCCCTGCTGGCCGCCCTGGACGACGAGTCCATGGAGAACCAGCGCGACGTCGTCAAGAACGAGCGCCGCCAGCGCTACGACAACGTCCCGTACGGCACCGCCTTCGAGCGGCTGACCGCCCTGGCGTACCCCGAGGGCCACCCGTACCACCACACCCCGATCGGTTCCATGGCCGATCTGGACGCCGCGTCCCTGGAGGACGCCCGCACCTTCTTCCGCACGTACTACGCGCCCAACAACGCGGTGCTGTCGGTCGTCGGGGACATCGACCCGGAGCAGACCCTCGCCTGGATCGAGAAGTACTTCGGCACCATCCCCTCCCACGACGGCAAGCAGCCGCCCCGCGACGGTTCGCTGCCCGACATCATCGGGGAGCAGCTGCGCGAGGAGATCGTCGAGGAGGTCCCGGCCCGCGCGCTGATGGCCGCCTACCGGCTGCCGCACGACGGCACCCGCGAGTGCGACGCCGCCGACGTGGCCCTGACCATCCTGGGCGGCGGCGAGTCCTCGCTGCTGCACAACCGCCTCGTACGCCGCGACCAGACGGCCGTCGCCGCCGGCTTCGGCATGCTGCGCCTGGCCGGGGCGCCGTCCCTGGGCTGGCTGGACGTCAAGACCTCCAGCGGCGTCGAGATCCCCGCCATCGAGGCGGCCGTCGACGAGGAGCTCGCGCGGTTCGCCGCCGAGGGCCCGACCGCCGAGGAGATGGAGCGCGCCCAGGCGCAGCTGGAGCGCGAGTGGCTGGACCGGCTGAGCACGGTGGCCGGCCGCGCCGACGAACTGTGCCGGTACGCGGTGCTGTTCGGCGACCCGCAGCTGGCCCTCACCGCCGTCCAGCGCGTCCTCGACATCACCGCGGAGGAGGTGCAGGCCGTGGCCGCGGCCCGACTGCGCCCGGACAACCGCGCGGTGCTCGTCTACGAGCCGCTCGCGGCGGACGGGGCCGAGGGCGAAGAGGGCGAAGGGAACGCCGACAGCGACGAGAACGAGGGGGCGGAGCAGTGAGCGACACCGCAGCCGTCACGATGACCTTCCACCCGCGCCCGCAGGCCGGCGAGCCGCAGCCGTGGGCCTTCCCGGCCCCCGAGCGCGGGACGCTGCCCAACGGGCTGACCCTGCTGCGCTGCCACCGCCCGGGCCAGCAGGTCGTCGCGGTCGAGATCAACCTCGCCGCGCCGCTCGACGCGGAGCCCGAGGGCCTGGACGGCGTGGCGACCATCATGGCGCGCGCCCTGTCGGAGGGCACCGACAAGCACTCCGCCGAGGAGTTCGCCGCCGAGCTGGAGCGCTGCGGGGCCACCCTCGACGCGCACGCCGACCACCCGGGCGTGCGGGTCTCCCTGGAGGTCCCGGCCTCCCGGCTGGCCAAGGCGCTGGGCCTGCTCGCCGAAGCGCTGCGCGCCCCCGCCTTCGCCGACGCCGAGGTGGACCGGCTGGTGCGCAACCGGCTCGACGAGATCCCGCACGAGCTGGCCAACCCCCAGCGCCGCGCCGCCAAGCAGCTCTCCAAGGAGCTCTTCCCGGCCTCCCTGCGGATCTCCCGGCCGCGCCAGGGCACCGAGGAGACGGTCGCCCGGATCGACTCCGCCGCCGTACGCGCCTTCTACGAGGCCCACGTGCGCCCCGCCACCGCCACCGCGGTGGTCGTGGGCGACCTGACCGGCATCGACCTGGACGCCGTGCTGGCGGACACCCTGGGCGCCTGGACCGGCGACACCGCCGAGGCCCGCCCCGTGCCTCCCGTGACCGCCGACGACACCGGCCGCGTGGTCATCGTCGACCGGCCCGGCGCGGTCCAGACGCAGCTGCTGATCGGCCGCATCGGGCCGGATCGCCACGACCGTGTCTGGGCGGCCCAGGTCCTCGGCACGTACTGCCTCGGCGGCACCCTCACCTCCCGCCTGGACAAGGTGCTGCGCGAGGAGAAGGGGTACACCTACGGCGTGCGGGCCTTCGGCCAGGTGCTGCGCTCCACCGCCGACGGCAAGGGCGCCTCCATGCTCGCCATCAGCGGCTCGGTGGACACCCCCAACACCGGACCGGCGCTGGAGGACCTCTGGAAGGTGCTGCGCACCCTCGCGGAGGGCGGTCTGACCGACGCCGAGCGCGATGTGGCCGTGCAGAACCTGGTGGGCGTGGCCCCGCTGAAGTTCGAGACGGCCGCCTCGGTCGCCGGCACCCTGGCCGACCAGGTCGAGCAGGAGCTGCCCGACGACTACCAGGCGCAGCTGTACGCGCAGTTGGCCGAAACCGGCACGGTGGAGGCGACCACGGCGGTCGTGAAGGCGTTTCCGGCGGACCGGCTCGTCACGGTCCTGGTGGGCGACGCCGCGCTGATCGAGGAGCCGGTGCGGGCCCTCGGGATCGGTGACGTCACGGTCGTCACCAACTGACGTCACGGGCGCCCGGATGACGGGCAACTGACGCACTTCGCAGGAGGCTCCGGCGGGTTTCCGCCGGAGCCTCTTTTGTCCGTTTAGTGGTGAGGTTGCTCGTATGTGATGTGGCGTACGCAACAAAAAGGCGCGTCTGTTTGGCGATTGACTGATGATCCGCCTAGCGTCGGCCGTGCTGTCCGTCAGTTGTGCCCGCCGCACCCGCGGCACCGGGCAGCAATCGCCGAGTCCCCGTCAGGCGCGAGCCTGGGGAGCCGGGGACCCACATCAGTCCCTGGGGTGAATCGGACCCCCTCGCAAGAGGAGGCCCGTAGGAGACCTTCCTGCTCCGAACCCGTCAGCTAACCCGGTAGGCGAGAAGGAAGGAAAGGATCAAACCCTTCATGGCGTTTGGCAGTCGTCCCGCTGGTACCGGCAAGCACCGTGGTTCCAGCCGCCTGAGCAAGAAGACCGCCGGCTACGCCGGTATCGCCGCGATCGCCACCACGGGTGTGGTCGGCTCCCTCGCTGCCCCGGCCTTCGCCGCGGACAACCACAGCAGCTCCGCCCCGGAGAACGGGCTGGGCGCCGTCGTCGTCGCCGAGGACCTCGCGGGCGACATCCAGGACCAGGCCGAGTCCCAGCAGCGCGCCGCCGAGCACGCCGCCGCCAAGGCCCAGGCCGAGGCCGACGCCAAGCAGAAGGCCGCAGAAGCCAAGCGCCTCGCCGAGGCCAAGGCGAAGGCCGAGCGCGAGGCCGCCGAGCGCGCCGCCCGCGAGGAGGAGCGCAAGCGCCTCAACACCTTCGTCTCGCCGCTGGACGACTCGTACGTCAGCACGCAGTACAAGGCGGGCGGCGGCATGTGGTCCTCCGGCAGCCACACCGGCATCGACTTCCACGCCGCCTCCGGCACCTCGGTCCACGCGGTGGGCTTCGGAACCGTCGTCGAGGCCGGCTGGGGCGGCGCGTACGGCAACAACGTCGTCATCAAGCACAACGACGGCACCTTCACGCAGTACGGCCACCTGTCCTCGCTGAACGTCTCCGTCGGCCAGCAGGTGACCCCGGGCCAGCAGATCGGCCTGTCGGGCTCCACCGGCAACTCCAGCGGCCCGCACCTGCACTTCGAGGCCCGCACCGGCTCGCAGTACGGCTCGGACATCGACCCGATCGCCTACCTGCGCTCGCACGGCGTCAGCCTCTGACCCCCCGGCGCCGCTCACCGCGCCGCGCGCACGGCGCACAGCTTCACGAAGACCCCGCCTCCCGAGCCGGGGTCTTCGTGTTTTTGCGTCCGGGTGCAATGTTTCGGATTTCCGTCCGCTCTCGAAATTATGCTGTGCTGCAATAGAGTCGTGACGTGCGCGTGTGTGCGCATGGGGGCTGGCGATCGGAAATAGGCGGAGGTTCGGTCTTGCGTATTCCTGCGCACGCGGTATGCACGGCAATTCGCGACGACATCGTCTCCGGGGTGTTCGAACCGGGCGGTCGGCTGACCGAGGAGGTGCTGGCCCGCCGGTACGGGGTCTCGCGCGTCCCGGTCCGCGAGGCCCTGCGGACCCTGGAGTCCGAGGGCTTCGTGACCACGCGGCGCCACGCCGGGGCCTGCGTGGCCGAGCCGACGGCTCAGGAGGCGGCGGACCTCCTGGAGCTGCGGATGCTGCTGGAGCCCCTGGCGGCGGCCCGGGCCGCCCGGCGCCGCACCGACGCGCACCTCAAGGTGCTGCGGGGGCTGGTGAGGCTGGGTCAGGAGCGGGCCAGGCGGGGGCAGGGCGAGGACCTGCGCTCGCTCGGGAGCTGGTTCCACGAGACCCTCGCGCAGGCCTCCGGCAGCCCGGGGCTGATCGCGCTGCTCACGCAGATGCGGCACAAGGTGGCGTGGATGTTCGTGGTGGAGGCGCCGGCCCGGCCCGCGGAGTCCTGGGCGGAACACGGCGCGATCGTGGACGCGGTGGCGCGCGGGGACGCCGAGCGGGCGCGGACGCTGGCCGCGATCCACGCCGACCGCGCGGCCGGCGCGCACCGGCTGCGGAAACGGACGGCGGTGAGCACTTCGCAACCTGCCGTAAACATGTCGAGCGGGCACCATTAACAGGAGCCGTATACAAAGGACGGCATCGCGCGAATTCGGTGCGCGGGATAATGTGCTGCGCGAATTCCTGCGGATCGTGTGCGGCCTCGCGCTCCCGATTGCGCCGGACCTTTTCGAGGGAGCCGAATTCCCGGGGTGCGGTTCCCCCGGCCTTCCGTCAGCGGAAAGCGGCGCAGCCGCGGCCCCCGTCCGGGGGCCGCGGCTGCGCCGCTCGTGTCGTGCGGGGTGAACCCGAAGGGTCAGACGGTCTCGGGGAGCTCTTCGAGGCCCTCGGCGACCAGCTTCGCGAGGCGGTCCAGTGCGGCCTCCGCACCCTCGGCCTCGGAGGCGAGGACGATCTCCTCGCCGCCCTGCGCGCCCAGGCCCAGCACCGCCAGCATGGAGGCGGCGTTGACGGGGTCGCCGCCGGACTTCGCGATGGTCACCGGGACGCCGGAAGCGGTCGTCGCACGGACGAAGATCGAGGCGGGACGAGCGTGCAGGCCCTCGGCCCAACCGACGTTGACGCGGCGCTCTGCCATGGTGATGCCCTTCAGGTTCTTACGGTTGTCTAGACCAGTCTCTCACGGCACCCCGAATGCTCCGACCGACCTTCGGCCTGGATTTCGCCGCTGCTCGACTTCCCCAGCTTGCACCGCTGTGTACCGGCTTGACCACTGCGCCGCGCGAGCGCTGTCCGCCCCGGTCCGGCCGTAAGGTATGCGCATGACCACAGAGTCGGACCCGTCCTACCCGGCCCACTGGGAGGCCGACGTCGTCCTCCGCGACGGCGGCACCGCCCGGATCAGGCCCATCACCACCGAGGACGCGGGCCGGCTCGTCAGCTTCTACGAGCAGGTCTCGGACGAGTCGAAGTACTACCGCTTCTTCGCGCCCTACCCCCGCCTCTCCGACCGCGACGTGCACCGCTTCACGCACCACGACTACGTGGACCGGGTGGGCCTGGCCGCGACCATCGGCGAGGAGTTCATCGGCACCGTCCGCTACGACCGCATCGGGCCCGACGGCCGGCCCGCCTCCGCCCCCGCCGACGAGGCGGAGGTCGCCTTCCTCGTCCAGGACGCCCACCAGGGCCGCGGGGTCGCCTCCGCACTCCTCGAACACATCGGCGCGGTGGCCCGCGAGCGCGGCATCCGCCGGTTCGCCGCCGAGGTGCTGCCCGCCAACACCAAGATGATCAAGGTGTTCACGGACGTCGGCTACCAGCAGAAGCGCAGCTTCGAGGACGGGTCCGTCCACCTCACCCTCGACCTGGAACCCACCGCCGAGTCCCTCGCCGTGCAGCGCGCCCGGGAACAGCGCGCCGAGGCCCGCTCCGTGCAGCGCCTGCTGGCCCCCGGCTCGGTGGCGGTCGTCGGGGTCAGCCGGTCCGGCGCCGGCGTGGGCGCGGCCGCGCTGCGCAACCTGCGCGACAGCGGCTTCCACGGCCACCTCTACGCCGTCAACGAGGCCGTCACCCGCGACCTCCTCGACGGCGTGCGGGCCTACCGGTCCGTGGAGGCCATCGGTGCCCCCGTCGACCTCGCGGTGATCGCCGTCCCCGCCGACCGGGTGCCCGACGCGGTGGCCGCCTGCGGCGAGCACGGCGTGCAGGGGCTCGTCGTCCTCTCCGCCGGATACGGGGACAGCGGCCCGGCCGGACTCGCCCGCCAGCGCGAGCTGCTGCGGCAGGTGCGCTCGTACGGGATGCGCCTCATCGGACCCAACGCCTACGGGGTGATCAACACCGCCCCGGAGGTGGAGCTCAACGCTTCCCTGACCCCCGCGCCGATGCCGGTGCGCGGCCGCACCGGCCTGTTCACCCAGTCCGGGGCGATCGGCATCGCCCTGCTGTCGGCGCTGCTCCGGCGCGGCGAAGGCCTGTCCTCCTTCGTCTCCGCCGGGAACCGGGCCGACGTCTCCGGCAACGACATCCTCCAGTACTGGTACGAGGACGAGGCGACCGACGTCGCCCTGCTCTACCTCGAAACCCTCGGCAACCCGAGGAAGTTCACCCGCCTCGCCCGCCGGACGGCGGCCGTCAAGCCCGTGGTCGTCGCCAAGGGCGGCCGCCACACCCCCGCCGGACACGTCGTCCCCGGCACCCGCCTGTCGGAGGACACCGTCTCCGCCCTCCTGCGACAGGCCGGCGTCATCCGGGTCGACACGGTCACCGAGCTGGTGGACGTCGGCCTGCTGCTGGCCTCGCAGCCGCTGCCCGCCGGACCCCGGATCGCCATCCTCGGCAACTCCGAGTCCCTCGGCGTCCTCACCTACGACGCCTGCCTCACCCAGGGCCTGCGGCCGCTGCCGCCCCTGGACCTGACGACCGCGGCGTCGCCGGAGGACTTCCGTACCGCCCTGGCCGCCGCCCTCGCCTCCGACGACTGCGACGCGGTGGTCGTGACCGCCATCCCGTGGGTCAGCGAGCACGCCCTCGCCGACGACCTGGCCGACGCGCTCCGAGAAGCCGTCGCCGAGGCCCCCGGCAAGCCGGTGGCGGTCGTGCACGTGGAACTGGCCGAGCTCGTGCAGGCCCTGTCCGCGCCCCGTGAACCCGACGCCGAGGCGCGGGACCGCCCCGCCGCGGGCAGCCCCTGGACCCCGGCCGCCACCCCGGCCCCCGCCACCGCCGCCCCGGTCCGGATCCCCAGCTACCCCGCCGCCGAGCGCGCCGTGAAAGCCGTCGCGGAGGCCGTGCGCTACGGGCAGTGGCGGCGGTCCCTCGCCGACGCCGGTCAGGTCCCCGAGTACGAGGACATCGACGAGGCCGGCGCCGCGACCCAGCTCGCCGGGCTGCTCGCCGACGTCGACGGCGGGGCCGTACTGACCCTGAGCGACTGGGACGCCCGCGAACTGCTCGCGCGCTACGGGATCCGGGTCCTGCCCACGCTCCCCGCGCCCAGCCCCGACGCCGCCGTCCGGGCCGCCGGGATCCTGGGCTACCCGGTCGCCCTCAAGACCACCGCCCCGCACCTGCGCCACCGTGCGGACCTGGGCGGCGTACGGCTCGACATCACGAACGAGGCCGAGCTGAGGCGCTCGTACGAAGAACTCACCGACGCGCTCGGCAAGCCGGCCGAGCTCCAGCCCGTGATCCAGGCCATGGTGCCGCGCGGTGTCGACACCGTGATCCGGTCCGTCCTCGATCCGGCCGCCGGCGCCGTCCTCTCCTTCGGGCTCGCCGGGGTCGCCTCCGAGCTGCTCGGCGACACCGCCCACCGGCTGGTCCCCGCCACCGACCGGGACGCCGCAGGACTGGTCCGGGCCATCCGGGCGGCACCCCTGCTGTTCGGCTGGCGCGGCAGCGACCCCGTCGACACCCCCGCCCTGGAGGAGGTGCTCCTGCGGCTCTCCCGGCTCGTCGACGACCATCCCGAGGTGATCGACGTCTCCCTGGAGCCCGTCGTCGTCGCCGTCGAGGGGACCTCCGTGCTCAGCGCCACCGTCCGGGTCGCCCATCCGCCCGCCCGCGGCGACCTCGGGCCGCGGACCCTCCCCAGTTACTGACCGGGTACGGCGCGGTAGGAGGGCACCCGAGGGGCCTTACCATTGACCCCATGGCGAAATCCGGTACGACGACCCAGGGGCTGCGCACGGCGATCGAGCGCAGCGGCTACTACCCGGCCCTCGTGGCCGAGGCGGTGGAGGCCGCGGTGGGCGGCGAGCCGATCTCGTCGTACCTGGTCCACCAGGAGACGACCTTCGACTCCAACGAGGTGCGCCGCCACGTCACCGTGCTCGTCCTGACCGGCAACCGCTTCATCGTCAGCCACACCGACGAGCAGGCCGCCGACGCCGGGTCCCCGTCCCCGTACGCGACGACCTCCACCGAGTCGGTCAAGCTCTCCAGCATCTCCTCCGTGGTGCTGAGCCGCGTCGTGGCGAACCCGGAGTCCTACACCCCCGGCACCCTGCCCCGCGAGGTCGTCCTGACCATCGGCTGGGGCGCGGTCTCCCGGATCGACCTGGAGCCGGCCGCCTGCGGCGACCCCAACTGCGACTCCGACCACGGCTACACCGGCAACTCCACCGCCGACGACCTCAGCCTGCGGGTCAGCGAGGCCGGCGACGGACCGGAGGCGGTGCGCCAGACCCTGGTCTTCGCGCAGGCCCTCTCCGAGGCGACCGCGGCGACCTCCACCTCCGCCCGCTGATGGTGTACTCCGCACCGCAGGACTGGACCGAGCCGGAGCTGCTGGACCTGGCCGGCGCGCCCGTCCCGGAGTACGGCGCCGGCTCGCTCGCCGACCTGCTGCCGACGCTCGTGGCGGGCCAGGGCGTCCCCGGCTACACCGCCGCCATCGCGGAGCTGACCCCCGCCGACCGCAACTGCGTCTTCCTCGTCGACGGCATGGGCTGGGAGCAGATCAAGGCCCACCCGGACGAGGCCCCGTACCTCGCCTCCCTGCTCGGCAGCTCGCGCGGCGGCACCGGGCGCCCGATCACCGCGGGCTTCCCGGCGACCACCGCCACCTCGCTGGCCTCCGTCGGCACCGGGCTGCCGCCCGCCCGCCACGGACTGCCCGGCTACGCCGTGCGCAACCCGGCCACCGGCGAGCTGATGAACCAGCTCCGCTGGCACCCGTGGGCGCCGCCGAAGCCGTGGCAGCCGTACCCGACGGTCTTCCACGAAGCCGACAAGGCCGGCGTGGCGACCGCGCAGGTGTCCTCGCCCGCCTTCCAGACCACCCCGCTCACCAAGGTCGCCCTGAGCGGCGGCACCTTCCTCGGCCGGATGACCGGCGAGGAGCGGATGGACGTGGCCGCCGAACGCCTCGCCGCCGGTGACCGATCGCTCGTCTACACCTACTACAGCGAGCTCGACGGGGCCGGACACCGCCACGGCGTGGACTCGGACGCCTGGCGCGGCCAGCTCATGTACGTGGACCGGCTCGTCCAGCGGCTCGCCGAGCAGCTTCCGCCGCGCACCGCGCTGTACGTGACCGCCGACCACGGCATGGTCGACGTCCCCTTCGACGAGGACGCGCGGATCGACTTCGACGAGGACTGGGAGCTGGGCGCCGGCGTCGCCCTGCTGGGCGGCGAGGGCCGGGCCCGGCACGTGTACGCGGTGCCGGGGGCGGAGGCCGACGTGCTGACCGTGTGGCGCGAGGTGCTCGGCGACCGCTTCTGGGTGGCCAGCCGCGAAGAGGCCCTGGAACTGGGCTGGTTCGGCCCGCCGGGGGAGTGCGACGAGCGCGTGCTCGGCCGGATCGGCGACGTCGTCGCGGCGGCCCAGGCCGATGTCGCGATCACCGCTTCGCGCAACGAGCCGAACGAGTCGGCCCTCACCGGAATGCACGGCTCCATGACCGCGGCGGAACAGCTCGTCCCGCTGCTCGAAATCCGCACCTGACCGGTCCGGTCACCACCCCCGTACCCGCCCACGACCCGAAAGGTCCGTACTTCCCATGCCCGAGCTGGTGTTCTTCTCCGGAACGATGGACTGCGGAAAGAGCAC
This sequence comes from Streptomyces sp. NRRL S-378, assembly GCF_000720645.1. Taxonomy (NCBI): domain Bacteria; kingdom Bacillati; phylum Actinomycetota; class Actinomycetes; order Kitasatosporales; family Streptomycetaceae; genus Streptomyces; species Streptomyces sp. NRRL S-378. The sequence continues at coordinate 174,301 of NZ_JOBX01000005.1, read as the reverse complement.
GCTGGCGCTCCAGATCACGCACAACCGCTCGGCCCGCGGCCTGCAGGGCGTGATCTTCACCCGCCAGGACCGGGCCGGCGAGGGCAAGCTGTCCTCCCGTCTGGGTCTGGTCACCGAGGCGGTCGAGGTCGCCGACGCCATGGACCTGTACGCCTACCTCGTGGGGGAGCTCTCCCAGGGCGGCAAGGCGGACTACGTGATCGTCGACGAGGCCCAGTTCCTGGCTCCGGAGCAGATCGACCAGCTGGCCCGGATCGTCGACGACCTCGACAAGGACGTCTTCGCCTTCGGCATCACCACGGACTTCCGCACGAAGCTCTTCCCCGGCTCGCAGCGTCTGATCGAACTCGCCGACCGGATAGAGCAGCTCGCCGATGCCCTGGGGGTCGGGGGTGCGGGCCAGGGCGCGGCGGGCGGGGTCGGTGTACTCGCGCTCGACCGACTCCTGCAGCAGGGCCAGTTCGGTGCGGACGGCCGGCAGTGTGCCGGGCGGCAGCGCGGTGAGCAGGCCCTCCAGCAGGGAGCGGAGCCGCCGGCAGATCTGGACGGACGCAGTGCCGTACTCGCGGATCTCGGTCACGGCCAGCTGGAGGTAGTCCTCCCAGTCCCGGCCCTGGACCACCAGCCGCGGCGTGCCGTGTCGGTCGCCCAGCACGTAGCGGTTGCGCAGGCCGGCCCGGCCGACCGCGTGCAGGAACGTCTCGATGTGATTCAGTACCTGGACCGCGGTGGTCGGGTCGTTCACGGCGGGGGACAGCGCCCGGACGGCGATGTCGACGAGGACCCGCAGCGCGAACGCGGGGTCCTGCTCGATGGTCCGCTCCGAGCCGAAGGCGATCAGCCCGGTGACCTCCCGCGGCTCGGGTGCCGACGTCCCGCCACGGACCTCCACGACCACCGCGCCCGGCGGCACGTAGTCCCCGACCAGGCGGGTGACCACGAGGACGCAGTCGTGGCGTTCCGCCAGCGCCGTCAGCCGTCCCGGATGGAACGCCTGGATCACGCCGCCGCGTTCGGACCGTACGCAGGCGACCGGACCGCCGTCCGCCGGCGCCCCGGGGTCCCCCGCACGCGGCGCGGCGCCGAGGACCGCGGCCTCCCCGCGGACCAGGACCGTCCCGCCCAACCGTCCGACCAGTTCGGCGATGGCGACGGGCCGGAGGTTGTGGGTGAACCGGTTGAGGTAGACGAGCAGCAGCAACAGGCTGACGGACACGGCCGCCCCGGCCATGGTGACCCCGAGGTCGGGCACGGAGTCCGACTCGATGGTGCGCAGCAGGGCGAAGGAGAAGGAGAAGGTCCCGGTGAAGGTGGCCAGCACCGCCTTCTGCAGCCGGTCCCGGTACCACAGGCGCATGTAGCGCGGGGACAGCGTGCCCGTCGCCTGCTGGACGACGAGCACGCCGATCGTCACGACGAATCCGAGCAGGGCGATCATCGCGCCGACGATGGCGGTGAGCACGCCGCCGGCCGTGGAGGCGGAGTACCGCCAGCCGGCCGGGAGCCCCTCGCTGTCCACGGAGACGGCCCATTCCGCCAGCAGTACGCCGAGGATCAGACCGAGCAGCGGCACGATCCACAGGCTGGCCTTCGTGTACTGCAGCAGCCGGAAGCGGGAGGCCCAGGACATCAGGGGCCGTAGCGGGATTCCGGTTGCCCGACGGGCGCTTTCGTGCGTCTGCGCGGCAACGGCACGGGTGACCTCCGACCTCCGGTTCACGGCTCGGGACGGCCTTCAGCCCTCACGGTAAGGCCGCTCACCGTCCTGCGCACGCCGCGGCCGGGCCCGGCCGCGGCGTCCCCGGCCTCCGCAGGACCGGCCGGACATTCCTGCCTAAGCTGACCGCGTGACACCGGTGACCCGGATCGGCCTTCTCCCGTCCGTGTTCCTTCCGGCCGGGCCGTGTACCCGCGGACCGAGAGGTGTTCCCGATGGACGAGTACCCCCTGATCGAGAACCACGGGCTGATCGGCGATCTCCAGACGGCCGCTCTCGTGACCACCGACGGAACGATCGACTGGTTCTGCTGTCCGCGCTTCGACTCGCCGAGCGTGTTCGGGTCGCTGCTGGACCGGGAGAAGGGCGGGCACTTCCGGGTCGCACCGCTGAACACGACGTACACGACGAAGCAGTTGTACTTCCCCGACACCGCGATCCTCGTGACGCGGTTCATGACGGAGTCGGGCGCCGGCGAGGTGATCGACTTCATGCCGGTGACCGGGACGACGGCCACCGACCGGCACCGCATCGTGCGGATGCTGAAGTGCGTGCGCGGCAGCATGACGTTCGAGATCGACATCGCCCCGCGGTTCGACTACGGCCGGGCCCCGCACACGCTGCACACCACCGAGCACGGCGCTGTGTTCGCGTCGGAGGGACTGGAGCTGACCGTTCACGCCGTCCGCGAACCGGGCGACGAGCGGCTGCTGAGTGCCCTGTCCGACGACCACGACCTGCACTTCTCGCTGACCCTGCAGGCCGGCCGGCAAAGGGGGCTGGTGCTGGAGTCGTCGGCCGGCGGGCCGCCGCGCGAGATCCTGCCCGCCGACTTCGACGCGATGTTCGCCGAAGCGGTCCGGTACTGGCGGTCGTGGCTGCGCCAGTCGACGTACTCCGGCCGGTGGCGGGAGGCCGTCGAGCGCTCGGCGGTGACGCTGAAGCTGATGACCTACGCGCCGAGCGGCGCCCTGGTGGCCGCTCCCACGGCGGGACTGCCCGAGCAGCTGGGCGGCGAGCGCAACTGGGACTACCGGTTCACCTGGATCCGCGACGCGTCGTTCTCCGTGTACGCCCTGCTGGGGCTGGGCTTCACGGAGGAGGCGACGGCGTTCATCGGCTGGCTGCGCGACCGGGTGAAGGAGAAGGCCGGCAGCGACGGGGACACCGGCCCGCTGAACATCATGTACCGGGTCGACGGCTCCTCCGACCTCGTCGAGGAGACCCTGGAGCACTGGGAGGGGTACCAGGGCTCCCGGCCCGTACGCATCGGCAACGGCGCGGCCACCCAGCTGCAACTGGACATCTACGGCGAGGCGCTCGACAGCATCTACTTCGCCCATCAGCACGGCATCCAGCTGGACAACCCGGGCTGGGCCTCCCTGCACACCATCCTCGACTGGCTGACCGACCACTGGGACCTGCCCGGTGAAGGCCTGTGGGAGACCCGGGGCGGCCGCCAGGACTTCACCTACGGCCGGGTGATGTCCTGGGTGGCCTTCGACCGTGCCCTGCGGCTGGCGGCCGCGAGTGGCCGGCCCGCGGCCACCAGCCGCTGGAGCCAGGCCCGCGACGCGATCTACGGGCAGGTCCTGCAGCGGGGCTGGGACCCGCAGCGCGTGGCGTTCGTGCAGCACTACGGCAGCGACGTCCTCGACTCCGCCCTGCTGCGGATGCCGACGGTCGGCTTCATCACTCCCGACGACCCGATGTGGAAGTCGACCCTGGACGCGATGGACCGGGAGCTGGTCACCGACAGCCTGGTCTACCGGTACAACCCCGAGGCGTCGCCGGACGGCCTGAGCGGCTCCGAAGGCACGTTCTCGCTGTGCACGTTCATGTACGTCGACGCGCTCGCCCGGGCCGGACGCACCGATCAGGCGCGGCTGGTGCTGGAGAAGATGCTCTCCTACGCCAACCACCTCGGCCTCTACTCCGAGGAGATCGACCTGACCGGCCGCCAGCTGGGCAACTTCCCGCAGGCGTTCACCCATCTGGCGCTCATCGACGCGGCCATCACCCTGGACGCGACCCTCAACCGGGCTCGGGCCCGCGCTGCGTGAGCGGTACGGGACCGAGCAGGACGAGGACGTCCTCCTCCGCCGGGGCGGCGGCCTCGGTCTCCGTGACGGGGTCGAGCCTGCCGTCGGCGCGCACCACGAACAGCGTCTCGAAGTCCGCCGGGGCCGGCTCGGAGGCCGGCTGCACCAGGTAACGGGCACCCTCCCGGTAGCGCTCTGCCAGCACGTGCCGGACCAGCCGGGTGCCGAAGAGGATGTCGCCGCCCGTGTAGGGGGCGACGACGCCGTGGCTGGTGTGCGGGGGTCCGACCCGGTAGACGGGGCCCTCGACGTTGCCCTCCACCATGACCGAGGCCAGCGCGTTGAAGTCGTCGTCGTCCGTGAGGAGGAAGACGGCGGTGACGCCCTCCAGCCGTGCGCGCGGGTTGGTGGCGGTGGCCAGCAGTTCCCCCTGAGCCAGTTCGATTCCGGCGTCCTTGATCCGCTCCCGTTCCTCCTCGTCCCCTGCCCACATGAGGACGTCGAGTCCGGCCGAGCGCAGCGCCTTCCCCATGTCGATGACCCAGCGGTCACCGCCCACCAGCAGGGGGCGCGTGCGGGAGGGGCGGACGACCCCCAGCCTGCGGGCCATGGGGGCGGCGGTCAGCGCGTAGAGCAGGACCGTTCCCACGATCACCAGGAAGGTCACCGGGAGGATCTTCGAGGCCCCCTTCAGCCCCTTGTCGGTCAAGGTGGCGGCGAACGCGGATGCCGTGGAGGCCGCGACGATGCCGCGCGGCGCCATCCAGGCGAGGAAGCCCCGTTCCCCGCGCGTGAGCCCGGACTTCCGGGTGGACATGAAGGCGATCAGCGGCCGCAGGACCAGGACGAGGAACGCGATGAGGACGAGGGAGGGGAGGAGCACGGGCGTCAGGGACGCCGGGGTGACGGTCGACGAGATGGAGATGAACAGCAGCCCGATGATCAGCTGGACCAGGGTCTCGAAGAAGGGGCGGCGGGCGGGCATGTCGAAGCCGGGGATGTTGGTGACCGCCAGCCCCGTGACGATCGCGGCGATCAGCCCGGTGTCGTCGCGGACGATGTCGCAGCCCGCCGACACCGTGATCACGACGGCCAGCTGGGCGAGCGTGCCGAGCGTCTCGCCGAGCCGCAGGACCCGCAGCGTCAGCCACAGCAGGGCGACGCCGACGGCTCCGCCGATCAGGCCGACACCCATGCTGATCATGAACTGGCCGAGCTGGTAGCCCCGGCCGATGTCGATCCGGTGCGAGGAGGAGACGGCGTGGAAGACGAGCGCGCCGAGGATGCCGCCGATCGGGTCGATCAGCGTCCCCTCCCAGATCAGGATGCGACGTACCTTGTCGGTGGGCCGCACGTATTCGAGCAGCGGTCCCACCACCGTCGGTCCCGAGACCACGAGGATCGTGCCCAGCATCGCACCGGTGGCGAGCGACATGCCGAACAGCGCGGGGGAGACGAAGCCGACCGCGAGGAAGGTGGCGAGCACACCCACCGTCAGCAGTCTGCCCACCATGCCCCGGGTGCGGCCGGTGAGCTGGCGCAGGTTGAGTCCGAGACCGGCGTCGTAGAGGATCACCGCCACCGACAGGGAGACCAGCGCGTCGAACGGCGGCCCGATCAGCTTGTCCGGGTGGATGACGTCGGTCAGCGCCCCCGCGACGAAACCGGCGGGCAGCAGCAGGATCAGCGCGGGCACGCGCAGCCTGCTGGCGAGGATCTGCGAGAAGGCGGCCAGCGCCACCGTCAGGGCGAGGCCGAGGAGGATCTGGTCCTCGCTCACAGTGGCATTCCCCCTCGGACGCTTGCGGTGCGACGGGGCCGGACGCGGCTCGCTCGCCCCTCAGCTCCCATCGGCGCTCTCGCCCCGTTCTGTGCCGCCGCGCCGCAGGTCGGCGTCGGTGAGCGACTCCAGTTCGCCGTGCGTGTCCAGCCAGTACAGGAGGGCGACGGCCGGGGCGACGATCACCAGGGCGACCAGCGTGACGAACGCCAGCCACGTCAGCGTGGAGGGGGCGCCCGCGGCCTCGGCGACGGTCAGCGAGGTGGGGATGAGGTAGGGCCGCTGGGCCATGCCCCAGGCCAGGACGGCCGCCGCGACGACCCCCACCGCCGTGACGCGTACCCAGGTTCCCGGCGGCCGCAGCAGGAGCCATGCCGTGGCGAACGTGGCCGCCGCGGCCAGGAGGACGAAGACCAGCCCCATGCCGTGGGTGAGGCCGTGCCACACGTGGGGGGCGTCCGTGCGCGTGACGAACAGCGCGACCACGGCCAGTACGGCGACCACGGCGAGCGCGCCCAGCGCCCGCCCCCGGAAGTGGTCGACGAGATCGGGCGCGCCGAAGCGGCGGGCGTCACCGAAGAGGAACACGGCGCCGAGGAAGGCAGTGGTCGCGATGGCCAGCAGCCCGAAGACCAGGGAGGTGGGGTTGGACCAGGCCCTGGCCGAGGCCTCCGTGCCGAGCGCGACCCGGCCGGAGGCGATCCCGCCGGCGGCCGCGCCGAGGAAGAAGGGCGTCACCAGCGAGGACACGGCGAACAGGGTCCCGAACAGGCGCTGCCCGGCGATCCGCCGGGAGGCCTTGCGGAAGGCGAAGCCCGCGCCGCGCAGGACCATGCCGACGGCGGCCAGGGCGAGCGGCACCCACATCGCGGAGAACACCGTCTGGAAGAAGACCGGGAACCCCGTCCACATGATGACGAAGATGAAGATCAGCCAGACGTTGTTGACCTCCCACACCGGGGCCATGGCGTGGTCGATGAGCCACCGGGGGCGCTTGCCCCGCTCCGCCCCGCCCGAGGTGAGGTCCCAGAAACCGGCCCCGTAGTCGGTGCCGCCGGCGCAGGTGTACGCGGTCACGGCGAGCAGCAGCACGAAGGCGATGAGGTCGGCGGTCACGGGCGGCCGTCCCCGGACGAGGGCCCGGACGAGGGCGTGGACGACGAGGCCGAGGAGGACGAGGAGGACGGGACGGACGAGCGCGGTCCGTACGGCGTGTCCGCCTCCGGGGCCTCGACCGGACTCCCCGCCTCCGGCTGGGCGTCGGCGAGCCGCCATCTGGTGCGCATCTTGAGGAGGACGGCGAGGAACGCGCCGAAGACGAACACGTACACCACGATCACCAGCCCGAACATGATCCACAAGGTCGTCGAGCGCGTCGAGGTGACCGCCTCGGCGACCCGCATGTTCTGGTAGACGATCCACGGCTGGCGCCCCACCTCGGTGGTGACCCAGCCGCATTCCACGGCCACGACGGACGCGACGCCCGCGCAGGCCGCACTGCGCCAGAACCACTTGGACGCCGGCAGCCTGCGGTGCCGCAGCCAGACCACGGCGTACCAGAGGGCGAGCAGCACCAGCACGGACCCGATCACGACCATGAGGTCGAAGGCCCAGTGGGCGATGGTCGCCTGGGTGGCGTTCGGCCGGTCGCTCTCCGGGACGGCGGTCAGCCCCATCACCTTGGTGTCCGGACTGAAGCCGGCCAGGATGGAGTCGAGCTGGGGGATCTTGATGCCGCCCGAGATCGTCCCGTCCGGATGCAGACGGCCGAACAGGTACTCGGGCATGTGGGTGTCGGTCTCCCAGACGATCTCCATCGCGGCGAACTTCACCGGCTGCTTCTGGAACACCTGCCGGGCGATGGAGTCGCCCAGGAAGAACTGGATCGGGGTGGCGATGGCCGCGACGGTGAAGGGCACGGTGAAGCCGAGCCGGTGGTAGTGGTCGCGGCGGCCGCGCAGCCAGCCCACGGCGTAGACCCCGGCCACCACGTACCCGGCGGTGAGCAGCATCGCCACGACGAAGTGCCAGTACTGCGGCCCGAACATCGGGGTGAAGATGGCCTTCCAGATGTTCACGTCGACCGGGTTGCCGGCGGAGTCGAGGGTGAAGCCGCGCGGGGTGTTCATCCACGAGTTGGCGGCCAGGATGCCGAACGCCCCCATCAGCGCGGCGGCCGGCAGCGGAAGCCCGAGCAGGAAGTGCGTACGGGGCTTCAGCCGGCGCCAGCCGTACAGGTAGACGGCGATGAGCACCGCTTCGAGGAAGAACGCCCACGCCTCGACACCGAAGCCGATGCCGAACACGTCGCCCCACTTGCCCATGAGCCCCGGCCAGAGCAGGCCGAACTCGAAGGACAGGACGGTGCCGGTGACGACTCCGACGGCGAACTGCACCGCCATCACGGCCGACCAGCGCCGCGCCAGCAGCAGGGCGGTGGGGTCGTTGCGGCGGATCCCCCGGTAGTGCATCAGCAGGGTGATGAACGGCAGGGCCACCCCCATCGGCACCAGGATGATGTGCGAGGCCAGGGTGAAGGCCATGAGCTGTCGGGCCGGGAGCAGCTGGGCCGGGGCATCCGCCGCCAGCAGGAGAACCGTGGTGTGCATGCGTGCCTTCGCTGCTAGGCGGGGGAGGGATCAGCCGCCGGTGGCGAAGCCGGGGAAGAGGGTCATCCCGCCGTCGACGTAGAGGGTGGTCCCCACCACGTAGTCCATGAGGTCGGAGGCGAGCACGACGACCGCGTGGGCGATGTCCTCCGGATCCCCGATCCGGTCGTACGGGATCAGCTTCAGCAGGTCCTCGCGGGCCTGCTCGGTCTCCCACGCACCGCGGTTGATCGGCGTCTTGATGGCCCCGGGGGCGACCGCGTTCACCCGGATCTTCTGCGGCGCGAGCTCTTGGGCCAGGGTCTCCATCATCATCTGCACGCCGCCCTTGGAGGAGGCGTAGTTGACGTGGCCCGCCCACGGGATGAGCTGGTGCACCGAGCTCATGCAGATGATCTTCCCGGCCGCGCGGGACACCTCGGGCACGACGCCGCGCCGCACGAACTCCTTCGTCGCCTCCCGGGCGCACAGGAACTGCCCCGTCAGGTTGACGTCCAGGACCTTCTGCCACTGGGCGAGGGTCATCTCGGTGAACGGGGCGTCCCGTTGCAGGCCGGCGTTGGCGACCATGATGTCGATGGTCCCGAACTCCCGGACCATCCGGTCCACCATGGCGACGACCTGGTCCTCCTGGGACACGTCCGCCTCGTACGCCGCCGCGCGCACCCCGAAGGAGGTGATCTCCCGGACGACGGCCTCGGCAGACTCCTGGTCCGCCACGTAGTTGACGACGACGTCGGCGCCGGCCCTGCCGAGCCCGATGGCGGTCGCCTTCCCGATGCCGGAGTTGGCGCCGGTGACCAGCGCCTTCTGACCCTTGAGCAGGTGAGCCGGAATCACACCCTGCGGTGCGCCCACGGTGGACTCCACGTTTGTGCTGCCTCCTCGATGAGCGGGCCGCCACGTCCCGGCCGCAGCCGGACGGACCGACCGCCCACGTAATCACCGGCCGCAGCGGGGAGCCTGCCGGGCGGGTCCCGGTTGGGCCGTTCGGCCGAGGATCTTCCTCCGGTCGGCGCAGACGCGGGGGAGGGTCAGTTCAGCCGCGCCAGGAGGCGGTCGCCGACCCGCAGGGCGTTGGCGATGGCCGTGAGGGACGGGTTGACCGCGCCGATGCTCGGGAAGAAGCTCGTGTCGACCACGTACAGGTTGTCGAGGTCGTGCGCCTTGCAGTTGACGTCCAGGGCGGAGGAGGCCGGGTCCGTGCCGAAGCGGACGGTGCCCGCCTGGTGCGCGGTCGCCCCGATCGGCATGCCCTTGTGCAGGTAGATGCTGTGCGACAGCAGGTGGTGCTCGTGCATGCCCAGGTGCCCGAGCATGCTCTGGAGCTTGTGCCGCAGCCGTTTCAGGCCCTCGATGTTGTTCTTCTCGTCGAGCGCGAGGTGGATGGCGCCGTCAGCGTCCAGGGTGACCCGGTTGTCGGGCTGCGGAAGGTCCTCCCCGCACAGCCAGAAGTCGACCGCGTGGTGCGCCAGCACCTCGAAGGGCATGTCCGGGGTGACGGCTCCGGCCCAGCGCGGGGCCTCGCCGTGGATCTGCTCGGCGTCCGACTTGCCCAGCATCTGGATGCCGCCCAGCGGGAAGTCCCAGTCGTCCGCGCCCAGGTACCAGTCGTGCAGCGCGAGGGTCTTCTGGAACTGCGTGGGGTTGGGCTCCTTCGACACCGCCATCAGGGCCAGGTTGTTGTGCCGCATGTAGTGCCGGCCGACCACGCCGGAGCTGTTGGCCAGCCCGCGGGGGTGACGCTCGTTGGCCGAGGCCAGCAGCAGCGCGGCGGAGTTGACCGCCCCGCAGGAGACGACCACGACGTCCGCGGAGAACCGGGTCTCGCAGCCGTCGGGCAGCCTGACGACGACGGCGGTGACGCTGCGCCCGGCCGCGTCGGTCTCCAGCCGGACCACGCGGGCGTCCGTGACCAGCTCCACGCCGGGGTGTTCGAGGGCGGGCTCCACGCAGATCACCTGGGCGTCGGACTTGCCGCGCACCAGGCAGGGGAAGCCGTCCACCCGGTCGCAGCGGATGCACACGCTGGACGGGACGGCCCGCCCGCCGGCGTCCTGGACGAGGTCGACCCCGATGGGCAGGTGGAAGGGGTGCAGCCCCTTCTTCTCGAGGTCGTCGCTCAACTGCTGGATGCGCGGCTCGTGTTCGACCGGCGGGTGGGCGTACTGCGCGCTCGCCGGGCCCTCGCCCGGGTCCTCACCGTGGCGCCCGTGCACGCGGTAGAGGTGTTCGGCCTGCGTGTAGTACGGCTCCAGGTCCTCGTACCGCAGCGGCCAGGCGGGGGAGATGCCGCCGTGGTGCCGGATCTCGCCGAAGTCCTCGGGCCGCAGCCGGAAGAGGGCGGCTCCGTAGAACTTGGTGTTGCCGCCGACGTAGTAGTTGACCTCGGGCGGGAACTCGTTGCCGTGCCGGTCGAACCAGAACTCCGGGGCCCGGTACTTGCCCCGGACGAACACGGCCGTGGACTCCCAGTTGTCCCGTTCCCGCGGCAGCCAGCCGCCGCGTTCGAGGAGGAGCACGCGCTTGCCGGAGGGCGCCAGCCGGTGGGCGAGGGTGCCGCCTCCGGCGCCGGTGCCGATGATGATGACGTCGTAGTGGGGAGAGTCGCCCACGTCGACCACCGTCCTTGGGCTCGTGGCCCCCGTCGGGCCGGGGACCTGCCACTCCGCGGCGCGGAGGCCTGGCATTCCCACCCATTCGAAACTAGCCGCCCTTCCACCGGACGGCGACCCGGTCGGACGGGCCCGGGCGCGGAGCGCCGTCACAGCACGGCGATCGGGTTCACCGGAGAGCCGGTGGCGCCCGGCAGGCGCAGCGGGGCGACCACGCACAGGAAGCTCCAGCGGCCGGCCCGCGCGCAGGCCCCCGCCAGTTCCTCGAACTGCAGGTAGTCCATGAGGTGTACACCCATCGCGTGCACCGCCAGGACGTGCACGGGGAACGCGACGTCCGCCACCGCGCTGGGGGCGGTGTCGTTGTTGCCGTCGCCGCCCAGGACGGAGACCTCCCGATCGGCCAGGAACGCCAGGGCCCGCGGGTGCAGGCCCGCCCTGGCCCGGGCCGCCTCCCAGGCCCCCAGCTCCCCGCGGCGGCGCCGGTGCCCCACCCGGACCAGCAGCAGGTCCCCGGGGCCGACGCGGACCCCCTCGGCGGCCTCGGCGGCCGTCAGGTCCTCCACCGTCACGTGGTCCCCCGGCTCCAGCCAGGGCACGCCGCGCAGCCGCGGTACGTCCAGCAGCACACCCCGTCCGACGATGCCCTCCCGGACCAGGTCCACGGAGAGCGAACGGACCTCCGGGGCCGTCGCGTCGCCGGCCGGGACCCCGTCGTAGAGTTCGCCGTCGTACAGCACGTGGTTCAGCCCGTCGAGGTGGCTGTCGGCGTCGCCGTGGACGTTCATGGCGAACCGGTCGAGGGCGAAGTGCAGCCCGTCGGCCCCGGCCTCCCCGGGGGCGGGACCGGTCATCCGGTGTTTCGCCGGCTCGGGGTTGTCCGGGCCCGGCCGGGTCTCTATCGGCGCGGCTAGGGACACCGTGCGCCCGACCCTGACCTCGGCCGCGGCCGCCGCGACGCGTGCCGGCGTCAGATGGCGCAGCGCCCCGCGCCGGCCGCGGTCCGTGCCGGACCGCGCTGCCCGGCGCAGCCGCTCGTACAGGACCCGGAAGTCCTCCGTGCTCATGGATCGCGGGGCGGGAGGTCCGGGAGGCCGCGTCATCGGGTCCCGCCCGGGTCCGCGCTCCCCCAGGGGCGCAGTCCCCAGCGCAGCACGTGACCGGCCCCCGGCTCCAGGACGATGAGGCCGCTGCCGGAGCGGAAGGCGTCCGCCGGACAGGACATGGGCTCCACGGCGACACCGCGCCGGCGCCGCCCTCGCTCTCCCAGGGTGTCGCCCGTGTAGATCTGCACGTACCGGGTGCCCTCGCCGAGCCACAGGTCGGTCCCGCGCCGCCCCGACGGGTGCGCCAGCCGCACCACGGCCCGTCCGGCCGCGTCGCGTTCGAGTCCGGTGAAGGCGGTGTCCAACGCCTGCGCGCCGATGGGCCGGGCGGAGCGGAAGTCGTACGCCGTGCCCTCGACGGGTTCCTCGCCCGTCGGCAGGCCCTCCTCGTCGGTGGTCAGCCGGTGGCGGGCGGGCACGGTGAGGCGCGCCGTGTCGACGAGACCGGTGCCGACCGTCAGGTACGGGTGCTGCCCCACCCCGTACGGGGCTTTCGTGGGGCCCGCGTTGACGGCGCGGACCAGGACCGCCAGGCCGTCGTCGTCGAGCCGGTACTCGGCGAAGACGTCCAGCAGGAAGGGGTATCCGGGCTGTGGGTGGAGGGTGGTGCCCACCCGGACCGCGTCGCCGGAGTGGGCGAGCAACCGCCACGGCGTCCAGCGCAGCAGTCCGTGGATCGCGTTGTGCCGTTCCGGCTCGCTCAGCGGGAGTTGCAGGTCCGCACCGTCGAAGCGGTAGCGGCCGCCGCCCACCCGGTTGGGCCAGGGCACGAGCAGCTGGCCGCGCCCCGAGGTGACCGGCTCGTCGGCGGCGAACCCGTCCAGCAGGGGCAGGCCGGCGGCCTCGTAGTGGCGCAGGGCGCCCCCGAGTTCGACGACGACGGCGCGCTGCCCGCCGTGGCGCAACTCCCACTGCTCGCCCGTGGGGCCCGCGGACCGGGGCGTCTGCTCGGACATGGGGGCCTCCTCGGGCGACGGGGAAGGATCGGCGAGATCCAGCAAGGAGAGCGCGGCCGCCGCCACGGCCTCCGGCGGCTGGTCGACCCCGACGACCACGGGGTGCTCGTCGGGCCCCGGTTCCTGCAGGTCGGCGAACTGGCTGTCCAGCAGGGCCGGCGGGAAGAAGTGGCCGTGCCGGGCCCCCAGGCGGGCCCGGACGAGGTCCGGCGTGCCGTGCAGGTACAGCAGGCGCGCCCCGGGCCTGCCCCGCAGCAGCCGGTCCCGGTAGGAGCGCTTGAGCGCCGAGCAGCTGACCACCGCCGGACGGTGCGCCGCGGCCTCCTCGTCCATCCAGGCACCGATGGCGGCGAGCCAGGGGGCCCGGTCGGCGTCGTCGAGGGGGTGGCCGGCGGCCATCTTGGCCCGGTTGGCCGGGGAGTGGAACTCGTCGGCGTCCCGGTGGGGCCAGCCGAGCCGTTCCGCGAGCAGCCGGGCCACCGTGGTCTTGCCCGAGCCGGACACCCCGATGACGAGCACCAGCGGAGTCGGCGCCGCGGCTTCCACCGGCATCCGGGATCAGTCCTCCAGGAGACCGGGTGCCGTGCAGAGGGCCCAGACGATCAGACCGTCGACCGCCAGGAGCACCAGCGCCCAGAACGGCGTGTACGGGAGCCACATGAAGCTCGCGACCATGCTGAGGCCCGCCAGCGCCAGGCCGACGACGCGGGCCCACAGGGCGCCCTTGATCACGGCGAATCCGGCGAAGAAGATCACGACGCCCAGGACGAGGTGGATCCAGCCCCAGCCCGTGAGGTCCAACTCGTAGGCGTAGTGGGGCGTGGGGATGAAGACGTCGTCCCTGGCGAGCGCGGAGATGCCCGAGAACACCATCATCAGTCCGCCGAAGATCATCAGGAACCCGGCGAAGAGCAGCCAGCCGTTGCGGGCGCTGAAGCCGCCCTTGCGCGCGGTCGACGCCGCGCCGTTCGGGCGTGCTCCGCCCGCATGACTCGTCATGACGTGCTCCTTCCTCACTTCGCCCCGGCCGCGGGGACTGCGGCCGCCCTGCCCACAGGGGGCACCTCGGGCCCGGGCGGCAACAGTTCGGTCACCACGAAGGCGACCACGGACGCGAGGATGATCACGGGGATCATCGCCCCGCTGCCGAGCAGCAGGACGACGAGCACCACGCTGCTGACCGGGAGCCGCAGCGCACAGGTGGCCGCGGCCGCCATGCCGGCCGCCATGCCCGGTACGACGCCCAGCCCGGGCAGCGGCGCGAACAGCACGCCCGCGGCCGCGCCCAGGAACAGAGCGGGGAAGATCGGGCCGCCGCGCATGCTGCCCAGACAGAGCGCGTACGCCGCGCCCTTGCACAGCAGGACCGCGATCAGCGCCCCGATGCCCCAGGCCTGTGGATCGGCGGCCATGCTGCCCATCACGGCCTGGCCCGAGGACGCCACGTCGACGGGGGAGTTGCCGGTGACGAGCGCGTAGAGCGCGCCGAAGGCGCCGGCCGCCACCGCGCAGACGGCCGTGTGGGCCACCGGCCGGCGGGCCACGTACACGGAGGCGAACCGGCCGCCGGCCAGCACCATGTGCATGAAGACGCCCATGACGGCCGCCAGGAGCAGCGACCACAGCACGTCGCCGGCGTCGAGACGGGGGAAGGGCGCGGCCAGGTCCAGCTTCAGGCTGCCCGTCGCCAGGCCCGTCCAGCGGCCGAAGCCGGTGAACACGAGCTCGCCGACCCCGCTGGACAGCAGGGCCGGCAGCATGATCGCGAACAGTTGGGGTCCGCCCACGCCGGCCACCTCCATCAGCAGCACGGCACCGATCAGCGGATTGCCGAAGATCGCGGAAATGGCCGCCGCGGCGCCGGCCGCACCGAGGATGGCCGTGCTCTGCGGGGTCGCGGGCGCCTGCGCCAGGTCCCGGAACAGCAGCGCGAGGCCCCCGCCGAGGGCGATCAGCGGGGCCTCCGGGCCGAGGGTGGCACCCAGCGGCAGGCTGAGCGCGGCCGCCAGGATCACGCCCGGCAGCGCGGCGGAGGAGGCACCTCCTGCGTGCAGTCCCGAGGCGGGGATGTGTCCGCCCGCGCCGGGCAGACGGGTCACCACCAGCCCGACCAGGACACCGGCCACCAGCAGCAGCGGCAGCGGCCACCACCAGGGCGGGGCACTCCAGCCGAAAGCCTCCGGGAGGTCGGTCCACATCAGGTGCTCCAGCTCGTGGAGGCCGACCAGGAACCAGAACGCGGCGAGGGAGACGGGGATGCCGATGAGGGCGCAGAGGACGAGGAGCTTCAGGTAACCCGGCGTACGCAGCATGTCCCGCAACCGGTCGCCCTCCGCGGGCGGTTCGGCGGATGCCGGTGCCGGGGTACGCGGTGCCGTCATGGGGTCATCCCTTCCGTCCCCCGTGACCGACCGGCTCCTCAGCCGAGGAGTCTGCTCTTCTGCTGGGCGAACTCCTCCTCGGTGAGCAGCCCCTGGGCCTTCAGCTCGCCCAGCTTCTGCAACTGGTCGAGCTTGCTGGTCATGTCGTCGCCGGCGGGCGGGGCCGCGGGAGCGGGCGGCGGGGGCGGCGCAGCAGCGGCCTGCTGCTGTTCGTACGCCTGCTGCTGGTCGTATTCCTGCTGGGACCATCGGCCCGCCTGCCGCCGTGACACGCGGTTGGACACCGCGGTGGCGGTTCCGGCCACGACGGCCGTGCGGGCGATACCGCGAAGAAGTCCGGGCATGGGGCGTCATCTCCCTGGGTGCCGAGGGGCGGACGGCCGCACCGCGCGTCCGGTCCGCGGGTCGTCATGTGCCGCAGGTCGCCGGGCCCGGCGGCTGCCCGCCGCCGGCCGGCCGCGGCCGGGGCTCACGCCTCCATCGCGTCGAGCGAGGCCAGCAGTGCCTGGACGGGAATCCGGCCGCCCGCCACGAGCTGCGCACCGCTGCGCCGCAGGGCGCGGGCGAACGGCGCCGCCCAGACGTTCTCGTACACCAGGATCCCGGCGGAGTTGCCGGCCTCCAGGGCGGCACCGGCCTCGTCGATGTCGTCCTGGCCGAGCAGGCCCGAGGCCGCGCCCTCGAAGACGGTCAGGTCCATCTCGCCGCCGCCGGCGTCCTTCAGCTCCAGGGCGGCGACCGAACCATCGGCATCCTTGCGCACGAAGACCAGGTCGAGGATGCGGATGATGCCGCGGTCCACGAGGTCGACGAGCAGGGGCAGGCCCTCGCCGTTCATCCTGTTGCCCGGGAACTCGACGATCAGGTAGTCGACAGGCCCCATCGTTTCGATGTCTTCGCTGATCTCGTCGCTCATCACCACTCCTCACGTGCGATGCGGTGGGGGTGACCGCGCCGTGAGCCGCCGCACTGGGGTGGGGCAGCCCACCAGCTCATTGCAGCACCCCCACGACGCCTTCGCACCTCCGGCCGACGGCCGCGACGGCCGCGCGTGCGCCGCTCCGTGAACGGCGTATGGCAGTCGTGTGTCGGGCCGCGGCGTCCCCTTCACCCCGCCGTCCGGTGCGCCTACGGTCGTACCCGAAGCACCACCACGACCGTGTGCCCGAGTGGCCCAGGGGCCGGACTGCAAATCCGGTGACGCGGGTTCGAATCCCGCCACGGTCTCTACGACGGAGGGCCCGCCCGGTTCCAGTCCATCCGGGACCAGGGCAGGGCCAGTCCGTCGCGGCCCGCCACCTGCCGCGGGGCCAGCGAGCCGATGGGGACGGCCTCGCGGTGCCGCGCGTACACGGTGTCCACGTACCGGTGGCCGGTGTCGGCGGCGACGAAGAGGACCGTGCGCCGCGGCGACCGGACCCGCTCCCAGCGCGCCGCGAGATAGCCGGCCCCGGTGGACAGCCCGGCGAACACCGCGTGCCGGCGCAGCAGGTCGACGCTGCCGGACAGGGCGGCGTCGAAAGAGATCCAGTGCAGCGTGTCGTACGACGCGTGCCGGACGTTCCCGAAGGGGATGGAACTGCCGATCCCGGCGATGATGATCTCCGGGTCGGCGACGTGCTCCGCGCCGAAGGTGACGCTGCCGAAGGGCTGCACGCCGACCAGCTCGGTGCCGGGCGCCTCCTCGCGCAGGTAGTGGGCGAGGGCTCCGGTGGACGCGCCCGAGCCGACCCCGCCGACGAGGGTGAGCTCCGCACCGTCCGTGGCCCCGCGGACCAGGTCGGCCACGGCCCGGTAACCCAGGTAGTGGACGTCGTCGTGGTACTGGCGCATCCAGTGGTGCCCGGGGTGTTCGGCGAGGATCTCGTGGACGCGCTCGACGCGCCGCTTCTGGTCCAGCTTCAGGTCGCTGCAGGGCTCCATCTGCTCCAGCGTCGCGCCGAGGACGGCGAGTTGGGTGCGCAGGGTGTGGTCGACCGTCGTCGAGCCGACGATGTGGCAGCGCATGCCGTACCGGTGGCAGGCCAGGGCGAGGGCGTACGCGTAGATCCCGCTGGAGCTGTCCAGCAGGGTGTCGCCGCGCCGCACCACGCCCGTGTCGAGCAGGTGGCGGACCGCGGCGAGGGCGGAGACCACCTTCATCGTCTCAAAGCGCAGACAGACGAGCCGGTCGTCGAGGCGTATCAGGTCCGGTCGGCCGATGGCCTCTGCGATGTGCTGGTCCACTCGGGGACTCCTTGGTCGTCGGGAAGGTCGTGAACGTGCGGGTGGCGGGGATGCCCTCGCCCTCCAGGGCCCGTACGCAGCCGCGGACCCGGTGGCGCAGCCCCGGTGCGGACGGGTCCAGCAGCAGCCCGGCCACCGCCCCGCTGTGCGCGATCTGCACTCCCAGGGCCCCGAGCCGCCGGGCGATGCCGAGGAGCGCGTCGAACTCCGGATGGCACAGCAGCCGCTGCCCGCGCCGGGCACTGGCCGTCGCCACCCGGCCGAGCAGCGCGGCGTCGCCGGTGGTCACGGCCCGCCGCAGCAGCACGCGAAGGCGCTCGAAGGCGCGGACGTCGTGGTCGTCGTACTCGCGGACGGGGAGGGAGAGCGTGTCCACGGGCGCGCCCCCGCCCAGGGCGCAGCCCACGACCACGAGGGACGGCAGGCGGCGGCCGAGCACCTCCAGCACCCGCCCTTCGCGCTGGGCGAAGAGCACCGGGCGGGCGTCGAGCATCAGCGGGTCACAGGCCCGCTCGGCACGGACCGCGAGCCGGGCGACGGCGGCCGCCGGGAGGCGTATCCCGTAGGAGTCCGCGACCGCGCGGACCACCGCGATGACGTCACTGGTGGAGCTGCCCATGCCCAGGCCCACCGGGATGTCGCCGGAGATCCGCAGCTCCCCGCCGCACGGCGGCTCCCCGCACCGCAGGGCGCACTCCTCGACGGCCAGGACCGCCGCGCGCGCCGCTTTCGTGCGGTCCGCGGGCCGTACGGTGAGCCGCTCCGGCGGGCTGCCGGGCCGCCGGGTGAACTCGGCCCGGCTGCCCGGGCCGCTCATCGGCAGCGTGACCAGGCCGGCGCACCGGCGCCCGGCGGCGTCGAGGAAGACGCCCTGGAGGATCTCGCCGTGGTGGCAGGAGGCGTGCCCGGCACCGCGGCGATCGGCGCCGGGGGCGCTGCGGCGGGCCGCCGCGATCACGCCGGGCCCGCCGTCCGGTAGCGGTACAGGGTGGTCGGGTCGGCGCTGAACTGGGAGAAGGGGAAGGGCTCGGCGGACAGTGCGGTCACCCCGGCGCCGAGGAACGCCCGGGCCACGGCGCTGCCGCTCTGGGCGTACACGACGAGCGGGATCCCCCGCGTGCGGCAGCGGTCGAGGATGGTGTCGAAGGAGCCGTTGCTCAGGGTCATGCCGGTGGCGACGACGGCGTCGGCGCGCTCCAGCACCTCGTGCATGTCGGTGGTGACGGGGTCGCCCCACTGGGTGGTCCTGAGGTTGAAGTCGCAGGGCAGGGGTGCGCCGCCGCGCTCGCGGATCGCCGCGACCAGCGGGTTCACCACGCCGATGAGGCCGACGGTGGCCCCGCGGTCGATGTCCAGCAGCCCGGCGATCGCCGCGTCGCGGGCCCTCGCCCGCACCTCGGGGGTACCGGCGGGGAGGGTGACCGGCTCCGCCCCGGAGTCGCGGTGCGGGCTCCGCAAGGCCAGGTAGGCGTCGAGGGCGGCGATCCGCAGCGGGCGCGGTGCCTCGCGCAGCAGGACGTCCAGCGGGGCGCCGGAGGAGTCGCGGCAGATCGCCGGGTCGATCTCACCGGCCTCGAAGGCGCAGCCGCCGAAGGCGCCGCCGAGACGGACCAGGACGTACTGGTTGAGGTAGGTGGTGTCGCCGCCGGCCAGCCGGGTGCCGTGGTGGATCCAGAACACGCTGGTCGCCGAGAGCTCGGAGGGCAGTGGCCCGTGCTCGCCGGCCAGTACGGCCTCGATCAGGGCGTCGACGCCGGCCGGGGGAGCGGTGGTCGTCGTGGGGGCGGGGTTCGTCATGGGTTTCCTTGTCGGAGCGCGGATCGGGAAGGGGATCAGGGGGCGGACCGGGAAGCGGACCGGGAGGGGGCCCGGGGCACGGTGCCGCGGAGGGGTCCGCGGTAGGTGACCGCCGGACGGCCCAGGGCGTCGACGGACAGTTCGGCGTCCACCTCGAAGAACCGGGCGAGGTTCTCCGGGGTCAGGACGTCGGGGGGAGCGCCGGAGGCCACCAGCCGGCCGTCGTGCAGGAGCAGCAGCCGGTCGCAGTGGCGGGCGGCCAGGCCGAGGTCGTGCAGGGCGACCAGAACCGTCTGATCGGCTCCGGACAGCAGCTCCATCAGCTCCAACTGGTGCTTCACGTCGAGGTGGTTGGTGGGCTCGTCCAGCAGCAGTCCGTACGGCTGCTGGGCGAACGCCCGCGCGATGTGGGCCCGTTGGCGCTCCCCGCCGGACAGGGACTTCCAGGGGCGCCCGGCGAGCGCGGCGAGTCCGGCGCGTTCGAGCGCGGCGGCGACCACGGCCCGGTCGTGGGCGTCCGGTCCGCGCCAGCGGTCGCGGAACGGGGTCCGGCCCAGCCCGACCACGTCGGCGACGCGCAGGTCGGTGTCGAGACCGGAGTCCTGCGCGACGAAGGCGACCCGGCGGGCGATTCCGCGGGCCCCCAAGTCCCTTACGGGCACGCCGTCGTAGCGCACCGTGCCCTCGTCGGGCACGCGCAGCCCGGCCAGGCAGCGCAGCAGCGAGGACTTGCCCGAGCCGTTGGGGCCGAGCAGTCCGACGGTCTCGCCCGGTGCGATGTCCAGGCCGACCCGGCGGACGACGGGAGTGCCCGAGGCCGACCAGCTCAGCCCTTCGGCGGTGATCCTCACAGCTCCCCCCTCCTGCGCAGGACGAGGAGGAACAGCGGGACCCCGATCAGCGCGGTGATCACGCCGACGGGCACCTCACGGGGTGCGAAGGCCACCCGCGCCAGGGCGTCCGTCCACACCAGGAACACCGCGCCCGCGAGCGCCGCGTGGGGCAGCAGCACCCGGTGCAGCGGGCCGGCCAGGAAGCGCACCCCGTGCGGGACGATCAGTCCGACGAACCCGATGGCGCCGACGGTGGCCACCGCGACCGAGGTCAGCACGGCCGTCACCACCAGCAGCAGCATCCGGGTGCGCCGTACGCCGATCCCCAGGGAGGCGGCGGTGTCCGCGCCGAAGGCGAGCCCGTCGAGGGCGTTCGCGCACAGCCAGGCGGCGGCCAGCCCCAGGGGGGTGACGACCGCGCAGACCACCACGGCGTCCCAGCGGGCCGGGGCCATCGAGCCCAGCAGCCAGTGGGTGACGGCACGCGTCGTGTCGGCGTCCGCCGAGGCCATCAGGGCGAGCGAGGTCAGGGCGGTGAAGAGCTGGCCGACGACCACGCCGGTCAGCACGATACGGACCGAGTCCAGTCCCGTGCGGCGCAGCAGGAGCAGCAGGCCCGCGAACGCGAGCAGCGCCCCTGCGAGCGCCCCGCCGGTGATGCCGAGGGTGCCGGCGCCGACGCCGAGGACGACCACCGTGACCGCTCCCGCCCCGGCGCCCGAGGAGACCCCGAGCAGGTACGGATCGGCGAGGGCGTTGCGCGTGACAGCCTGGAGCACCGTGCCGCAGACCGCGAGCGCGGCGCCGACCAGGGCCGCCATCAGGACCCGCGGCAGCCGCAGGTCCCAGACGAGCGAGTCCAGCAGCGGCGGCAGCGGTTGGGTGTCCAGTCCGAGCCGCGCCCCGAGCACGCGGGCCAGGTCGGTCCATCCCACGTCGGCGGTGCCGACCCGGGTGGCGGCCGCCACCGAAGCGGCCAGTACGAGCACCATGGCGGTCAGCAGCCCCGCCCGCGCGGGACCGTACCGGGGCGGCGGGGCCGGTACGGCCGTGTCCGCCCCGCGAGGTGCGCGAGCCGCGGGATGCAGCAGGTCGACGCCCGCCTCCGCCGTCGGGTCTGTCGCGAGGTCGGACGTGAGGTCGGACGCGAGGTCCGGCGCGAGGTCGGACGTGAGGTCCGGCGCGAGGTCCGGCGCCGCGTCGGCCGGTCCGGCGCGGCCGACGGCGTCAGCGGACATAGCCGAGGTCCTTCATCCCGGCCGCCAGCAGGCCCAGCGCGTGCACGGACCGTACGGACGGGTCCAGTTCGATCCCGGGCACCTCGACGATCCTGTTGTCGCGCACCGCCGCCAGCTTGGAGACCACCGGGTCCTCGGCCATCGCCCTGCGCTTCTCGGCGGCGCTGTCGCCCGGCCGGCCGCGCTCGGACAGGTCGCCGATCACGATGAAGTCCGGGTTCCGCCGCGCGACTTCTTCCCAGGACACCTCCGGCCAGTCCTCCTCCACGTCGTCGAAGGCGTTCCGCGCGCCGACGATCCGGCTCATCTCGCTGGGCAGCCCGGTCCGGCCCGCGACGTACGGCATGCCGTTGAAGACGGAGTAGAGGTAGACGACGGTGGGCTGCTTCCCGTCCCGGGCCGTGCCGGCGGCGTTCTCGCCGGCCTTGGCGACGGCGGCGCGCTGCTCCCGGGCGAGCGCGGCGGCCCGTTCCTCGGCGCCGAAGACCTTCCCCAGCGCTTCGTAGTCGGAGAAGAGCAGTTCGAAGGGGGACTTCCCGGCCTCGTTCTGCTGGGGGCAGTCCACCGCGCTGACGAAGGCGGGGACCTCGAGGGCGGCCAGTTCCTCCCGGGTGCCCGCCCGGTCCTTCGTGTAGAGGTCGGTGGATCCGGCCACCACGAAGTCGGGTGTGGCGGACCGCAGTTGCTCGCCGGTCGCGATCTTGGGGGCGATCACCGGGACCTTGGCGTACGCCTCCTGGTACTGCGCGGGGATCTTCGTCTTGAGGTTGGCGGTCCCGGCCATCCGGTCCTGGAGTCCCAGTTCGAGCAGGGTCTCGGTGGAGGTCTGGTCCAGGGCGACGGCGCGTTTCGGGGGTCCGTCGAAGGAGAGCCGGCTGCCGCAGCTGGTGACGGCGGTCCGGGTGGCGGGCGCACCCTCCGCGGCGCGGTCCGTACCGCGGCCGGGGGTGGTCGCGCAGCCCGCGGCGGCGGCCGCGGAAGCGAGAACGAGGGTCAGGGCGATGCCGGTTCGGGCGCGGTGGCGCATGGGTTCTCCGTCGGGGAGGGCGTGGGTGTGGCGGGATGCGGACGTGGTCGTGCACCGGGCAGGAGCGCCGCGTTCACAGAGTACTGTAATGGTTATCGTTTTCATTAATGGAATGAGGAGCACCACATCGTGGCGACCACACCTGCCCCCACGGAGTCCAAGAGCCGTCCACCGCAGGCACGTTCCGTCCTGCGCGACATCGCCTTCCTGCGCCTGTGGGCGGGCACCACCGCCTCCGGACTGGCGACCTGGGCCCTGCCCTTCGTCCTGGGCCTCGCCGTTCTGCAACGGGAACTGGGCGCGGCCGGCCTGGGCCTCGTCCTCGCGGCGCGCACGGCCGGCTTCCTCGCCGCGGTGGCCGTCGGCGGGGTGCTGGCCGACCGGCACTCCCGCCGGGCCGTCGTGCTCTGGTCCGCGCTCGCGGCCGCGGCCGCCGCACCCCTGCTCGCGGTCGGACTCGGCCGCTCGCTCCTGCTGATGACCGTCGCCGCCGCCGTGGCCGGCGCCGGCCAGGGGGCCTGCCGCCCCGCCTTCCAGGCGCTCACGGCCGAGGTCGTCGACGCCGACCGCAGGCAGCAGGCCAACGCCGCGACCACCCTGGCCGTACGCGCCTCCACCCTGGCCGGGCCCGCCCTGACCGCGCTGCTCGCGGCCTTCACCGAGGTCGCGACCCTGCTGCTCGGGATCGGCCTGCTCTGGCTGGTCGCCGCACTCCTGCCGGGCCGGGGGGCCACGGCCGGAGCGCCGGATGGTGCGCCCCGGCCGCGGCGGGCGTCGCTGCGCGCCGAGTTCGTCGACGGGATACGCGAGGCCCGCCGCCACCCCTGGTTCCTCGCGGGACTGGGCGCCCTGACCGCCGTGATCGCGCTCGGTTACTCCGCCACCAGCGTCGCCCTGCCCCTGATCAGCCGAGACCGCTACGCCACCGAGTGGGTCCTGGCCGCCGCCATGACGGCCTACACCGTGGGCGCGCTCGGCGGCGCCCTGGTCACCGCCCGCCTCCGGCCGCGCTCCCAGGGGTGGGCGGCCTTCGCGGGCCTGGCCGCCTACGGCTTCGCGCCGCTGAGCCTGATGTTCCCCGTGCACCCGGCCGTGGTGATCGGTGCCTACGCGGTCGCCGGTACCGGGATCGAACTGTTCAACGTGCCCTGGTTCACCGCCACGCAGCGCGAGGTCGCCCCGGACAAGCTCGCCCGGGTCTCCTCACTGGACTTCCTCGTGTCCTACGGCCTCGCTCCGGTGGGCCTGGCCCTGATCGCCCCGGCCATCGACACCTTCGGGGTCACCCCGGTCCTCGGCGCGTGCGCCGCGGCCTGTTTCCTCGTCCCCGCGGCGGCCGCGCTGGCGCCCACCGCCCGCCACTTCGGCCGGCCGCCGGCACCGCGGGACGCTCCTTAGGGACGCCGTGACCGTACGAGGGCGAACACCGCGCCCTCCGGGTCCGCGACCGTGGCCTGCCGCCCGCGCATGCCCTCCCGGGGCGGGTCGACGACGCGTCCGCCGAGCTCCTCGACCCGGGTCGCGGCGGCGTCGGTGTCCGCCACCTCGAAGTAGGACAGCCAGTGCGGACCCCGGTCGTGCGGCAGCGAACGGCCCACGCCGTGCACGGCGGCGACGGGCCGGCCCGCCAGGTTCAGGGTGAGGTGGTCGAAGTCGTCCGAGGCGGTGACGTGGCGTGCCTCGTGGCCGAATACGTGCTCGTAGAACTTGCCGATCGTCGTGTCCTGGGTGATCAACTCGTGCCAGACGGGGGTGCCCGGCCCACCGTGCGGCCGGGCGCCCAGGTGGGCCTGCGCCTGCCACAGCCCGAAGACCGCCCCCAGCGGGTCCGAGCAGATCGCCACCCGCCCCGCGACACCGGCGTCCAGGGGCCCCACCGCGACCGTGCCGCCGCACGCCCGGACCGACTCGGCGGTCGCGTCGGCGTCGTCCGTGGCCAGGTACGTGGTCCACGCCGTCGGGAGATGTCCGTCGGGCGGCATCTCGCCGATCCCCGCCACTTCGTGGCCGTTCAGCACGGCGCGGACGTACGGCCCGAGCTGCTCCGGCCCGGGCACGTACTCCCATCCGAACAGGTCGGCGTAGAAGTCCTCGGTGCTCCCGAGGCCGTGCACCATGAGACTCACCCAGCACGGGGTGCCGGGGGTGCGCCGGGTCGCTTCCGCTGCCTCGGTCATGTCAGCCGTCTCCTCCGTCGTGCCGTCACCGGTGCTGATGGTTCCACCCCGGCGGACGCGGCGCGCCCCGACCGCGCCGCATTCCGGTGGTCCGGAACGGAGTTGACCGGAACAGGGTGCCCCGCTGACGACGGTCCTGTGACGCGGGTGCCGGACGGGGAGGAAGATGGCCGCCATGACTGCGAAAACTGCGATCCTTTCCGCTGCCGAACTGAGGGACGAGCTGGCGGGCGCCCGGCCGCCGGTCCTGCTCGACGTCCGCTGGCAGCTCGGCGGCCCCGACCAGCGGCCCGCGTACGAGGCCGGACACCTGCCGGGCGCCGCGTACGTCGACCTCGACCGCGAACTGGCAGGTCCGGCGGGGTCGGGCGGGCGCCACCCACTGCCGGACGCGGAGGCCTTCGGCGCGGCGATGCGCAGGGCCGGGGTCCCGGCGGACGCGCCCGTGGTCGTCTACGACGGCGGCCAGGGCTGGGCGGCGGCCCGCGCGTGGTGGTTGTTGCGCTGGACGGGTCACCCGAACGTGCGAGTCCTGGACGGCGGTCTGGCCGCGTGGACGGCGGCAGGAGGCGAGCTCACGGCCGAACGGGTGGTTCCGGTTGAGGGCGATTTCAAGCCAACCCCGGGTGCTCTCGGGCTGCTGGACGCCGACGCGGCGGCGCTGCGGGCGCGCGAAGGCGTCCTCCTGGACGCCCGGGCGGGGGAGAGGTACCGCGGTGAGGTGGAGCCGATCGACCCGGTGGGCGGGCACATCCCGGGCGCGCTGTCGGCCCCGACCACCGAGAACGTGGGCCCCGACGGCCGATTCCTGCCGGCGGACGCACTGCGGGCCCGGTTCGAGGCGCTCGGCGCCTCGGAGGGGACGCCCGTGGGCGTGTACTGCGGCTCGGGGGTCTCCGGAGCCCATGAGGTGCTCGCCCTGGAGGTGGCCGGTATCGAGTCCGACCTCTACGCGGGCAGCTGGTCGCACTGGTGCGCGGACCCGGCCCGTCCGGTGGCCACGGGTCCGGACCCCCAGTAGCCGGGCGGGGCCGGGCACTGCCCGGCCCCGGGCTACTCCTGCTTCTTGCGTCGGGTGCCGAAGACGATCTCGTCCCAGCTCGGCACCGCCGCGCGGCGCCCGGGGCGGACCCCGTCGGCCTCGGCCTGCCGGTCGGTGGTGCCCGTCAGCCGGTCGCGGTGGCCCGCCACCGTCCGCGGCATCAGGCCGCCCGCGTCCGCCGCGCCCCCCCCCGCCGATGCGGCGGGGGCCGGCGGCTCCTCCGCCTCCGGTTCGGTGTCCGTCGGCTCGGTGCGCTCGGGGACCACCATGTCGCCGCGGAAGCTCGGTACCGCCTCCAGCAGGCTGGTCAGCGTGTCCCGCTCCTCCTCCGGCTCCGGTACGGGCGCGGGCCGGGGCTCGACCCGCTCCAGCTGCCGGTCCAGGGCACGGTCCAGCGGCCGGTCGCGCGGCAGGCGCGCGATCCTCGGTACGAAGGGGAAGCTCGGCTCCGGCGCCGCCGGCAGGTCCTCGGACTCACCGATCAGCGAACGCGCCTCGTCGTCCACGGCCACGACCAGCCGGCGCGGCGGGTCGTAGGTCCAGCTCGCCGAGTGGGGCTCACCGGCGACCCGGTACACCAGGAGCACCTCCCAGGTGCCGTCGTCGCGGCGCCACGAGTCCCACTGGACGGAGTCCTTCTCGGCCCCGCGCAGGGTCAGACGCTCCTGCACGGCCTCGCCGAGCTGCGGCCCGGTGTTCTCGCCGGGACGGCGCACCGGGGTCTTGCGGGCGCGTTCGGCCATGAAGGCGCGCTCGGCGAGCACGGGGCCCTCGAAGCGGCGGACGCGGTCGACGGGGATGCCGGCGAGTTGAGCGACCTCCTCAGCGGAGGCACCGGCTCGTATGCGGGCCTGGATGTCGCGGGGGCGGAGGTGGCTCTCGACCTCGATCTCGATCTGGTTCAGGCGTGCGCGGTCGTTGCGTACCGCCGCCCGAAGCCGCTCATCGATCGGAAGCGTGTACTCCGTACTGTCCGCAGCCTTGAGCACCAGTCGTGTGCCGTCATTGGAGACGGCCACGACACGCAGTTCGGGCATGGGGACCTCCCGGGTGGTGCCTGCCGACGTCACGTGCGTCGCTGCTTCCGCTAGTCGAGTGTGGCCTGCCCGGGTGCAGCCTGCCACAACCTTGCCGAGTTAAACCGGCGTGTCGGGCATGCGCCCTTGATCGCCGTTATGGCACGGTTACCTGTTGGGCACGCACAGTGACCAAGTGGTTACTGTGCGCAGCAGGAACCGTGCAATGCCGCGGCATCGCCGGTCTTCGAGTGCCGCTTTCCGTCAGCCGGCCCCCTCTCCCGGGTCCGGACATCCGAAAGGAAGGACAGACCCAGGGCTCGCCACAGTACTCCATTCGGGCCACCTGGGTGGACCGCCGCGCCGCCGAAGTTTCCTCGGACGGCGGGAGTTGGGCTGCCCGCTGTCGGGTCCCGCCTGTGTGTACCGACGTGTCGCGGGTGTCCTGCTTCACAGAATCGCCCGAAACGGAACTATCCCCTTCGCTCAGCTGTCAGTAACTGCTGAAAAGCGGAAGCACGAGAGCTCGGGCACACAGGGGATGGCGATGGGTCAGAGGACGACGGGTGACGTCGGGGCCGAACCGGAGGCGAAGAAGCTCGACCTGAGCGTGGCCCAGGTCGCCGGATCCTCCCTCGCCACCGTCGCCGCCGCCCTCCTCGCCTCGAAGATGGGCGTCTACGGGACCATCCTCGGCGCCGGGGTGGTCAGCGTCGTCGCCACCGCCGGCGGCCCCGTCATCCAGCACCTGTTCCGGCGCACCGGCGACCAGCTGCGCGAGAGCACCCGGCCGAGGGCCCGTCAGGTGCCTGCGCACCACGAGGAGCAGCAGGCCGCGGCGGCCGCGGGTCCGGCGGAGGGTTTCGGCGCGGCCACCGTGCACGGCACCCGTATGCGCGGATGGAAGCGCACCGCGGTGGCCTCCGGCGCCGCCTTCGCCCTCGCCATCGGCGGCCTCGGCACCTACGAGGCGCTGGCGGGCACGTCCGTCAGCAGCGGCGGCGGCACCCTCTTCTCGGGCGGAACCCGCACGGCGGGCGGTGAGCGGCCCGCCGCCCCCGAACACGGTCCGGCCGACGGGGAGAAGGAGCGGCGGGGCGGCACCGGCGCCCCCGGGCCGGGTGGCTCCCCGAGCCCCTCCCGGCCGGACGGGAGCCGGAGTCCGGGCCCGGACTCCGGACCGTCACGCTCCGGCGCGCCGGCGCCGAGCCCCTCGGCGCCGACGCACGGGCCGGCACCGACTCCCACGCCGTCGGCGCCGGACCCGGTCCCGCCGCCGACGCCGAGCGCCGGCGGCGCGACGCCGGCGCCGCGGACGAGTGCCCCCTGACCTCAGGCGCCCAGGACGCGCCGCAGGTAGTCGTTGCCGAAGACGCGGTTCGGGTCGAGGCGGTCGCGCAGCGCGGTGAACTCGCCGAAGCGCGGGTAGGCCCGGGAGAAGTACTCGGCGTCCCGGGTGTGCACCTTGCCCCAGTGCGGGCGCCCGCCGTGCGCGGTGAAGATGTGCTCGGCCGCGGTGAAGTAGGCCTGGTACGGGGTGCCCCTGTACATGTGCACCGCGATGTAGGCCGTGTCGCGCCCCGAGGCCGTCGACAGCGCGATGTCGTCCGCAGGGGCCGTCCGCACCTCCACCGGGAAGCTGATCCGCAGCCGGGAGCGGTCGACCATCGCCCGCAGCTCCCGCAGCGCCACGACCACCGCCGCGCGCGGAAGGGCGTACTCCATCTCCACGAACCGCACCCGGCGCGGACTGGTGAACACCTTGTACGGGATGTCGGTGTAGGTGCGCGCCGACAGGGCGCGGCTGGCCACGCGGGCGATGGAGGGAATGGTGGCCGGGACCGCGCGGCCCAGCGTGTTGACGGCCTGGAAGAGGCCGTTGGAGAGCAGCTCGTCCTCGATCCAGCCGCTGACCGGGCCGGGCGGGGCGGCGGGGCCCTGGCTGCGGTTGTTGCGCTTGGTGTTGCAGTTGCCGGTGTGCGGGAACCAGTAGAACTCGAAGTGCTCGTTCTCCGCGAAGTGCTCCTCGAACTCCGCGGTCACCCGGTCGAAGCCCATGGGCTCCTCACGGGCGGTCAGGAAGAAGAGCGGCTCCACGGCGAAGGTGATCGCGGTGACGATGCCGAGCGCGCCGATGCCCACCCGGGCCGCCGCGAAGACCTCGGGGTTCTCCTTCTCGGAGCAGACCAGCAGCTCGCCGTCGGCGGTGACCAGTTCCAGGGAGCGGATCTGTGCGGCGATGGAGGCCGAGTCGCGGCCGGTGCCGTGGGTTCCGGTGCTCGTGGCGCCGGAGACCGTCTGCTCCATGATGTCGCCCATGTTGGTGAGCGAGAGGCCCTCGGCGGCGAGGGCCCGGTTGAGGTCCTTGAGGGCCGTGCCCGCCGCCACCGTGACGGTGCCCGCGGCGCGGTCGATCGAGCGGATCCCCGCCAGCGCCTGGGGCCGTACGAGGACCCCGTCGGTGGCGGCGGCCGCGGTGAAGGAGTGGCCGGTGCCGACCGCCTTCACCCGCAGCCCGTCCTCGGCGGCCCGGCGGACCGCCTCCTGGAGCTCCCCGACCGACGCCGGGGCCACCACGCGGGTGGGCGTGGCGGTGACGTTGCCCGCCCAGTTACGCCACGCGGTCGCCGTGCTGCCGTTCCGTGCTGTCGCCGTCCCCATCGGTTGCAGGCTCCTCCCCTTGCGCCGGCCTCGTCAGCCGGCGGTATCCCGCGAACGCAACCGCCGCCGCGGCCGCCCCCGCCGAGATGGAGACGACGTACCCGGTCCGCGCACCGGCGGCGTCGACGACCCAGCCGGTCACGGAGGACCCGAGCGCGATACCGACCGCGAGGCCGGTGCTGATCCAGGTCATGCCCTCGGTCAGCTTCGCGTGTGGTACGTGCGCCTCGATCAGGGCCATCGTGGTGATCATCGTGGGAGCGATGGCGAGGCCCGAGACGAAGAGCGCCACGGCCAGAAACGGAAGGTTCCCGGCCAGTAGGAGGGGGATCATACTCACGGCCATCGCACACACGCCCAGTATCCACCGCAGTTCCGTCCGGCCCTTCAGGTGGAGCAGACCGAAGACGATGCCCGCCAGGCAGGATCCGGCCGCCCAGATGGCCAGGATGAAGCTTGCGGCGGACTTGTGGCCCTGCTCCTCGGCGAAAGCGAGCGTGGACACGTCGATGGAGCCGAAGATCGCACCGGTCGCCACGAACGTGGCGGTCAGGACCTGCAGGCCGGGGGAGCGCAGGGCCGAGGTGCGGTTGCCGTCCTGCGTGCGCGGGTGCGGAGCGGGCTCGGTGGCGCGCTGCGCGGTGAGCAGCCACACGCCGACGAGCAGGCAGACGGCGGCGATCAGCGGACCGGCCTCGGGGAACCAGGTGGTGGACAGCCCGATCGCAAGGATCGGGCCGAAGATGAAGCACACCTCGTCGACGACCGACTCGAAGGAGTAGGCGGTGTGCAGTTCGCGCGGGGAGTCGCGGTAGATGACGGTCCACCGGGCGCGGACCATCGAGCCGACGCTGGGCACGCAGCCCGCCACGGCCGCGCAGACGAAGAGGGTCCAGTCGGGCCAGCCGTTCGCCGCGGCCACCAGCAGCAGGGTGACGGCGCCGACGCAGATCAGCGTTGCGGGGCGCAGCACCGCCCGCTGACCGTGCTGGTCCACCAGCCGCGACACCTGGGGGCCCACCACGGCCGCGGCGAGGGCGAGGGTGCCGGTCAGGGCGCTCGCCATGGCGTAGCGGCCGGTGATCTCGGAGATCATCGTCAGGATGCCGACGCCGACCATGGATATCGGCAGGCGGCCGATCAGGCCGGCGGCACTGAACCCCTTGGTGCCGGGGGCCGCGAATATCGCGCGGTAGGGACTGGGCAAGGGGCCCTCCGTAAGGGACGTGATCGGCCCGTACAGGTTACGACGGCCGACCGGGCACCGCACGGGAGAGTTTCCGCGAACCGGAACTTAGGCTCACCTTACCTGGGATGGCGTCCGCCTCGCGGACAGGGTGGTTCTCCCCGGAGCGGCCCGGGTGGCAGGATTCGAGGCATGTCAGACCAGTCCCGTGCCCCCGGCGCCGAGTCCGCCGCCCCGTACGACGCACTCCTGCTGCTCTCCTTCGGCGGCCCCGAAGGACCCGACGACGTCGTGCCGTTCCTGGAGAACGTCACCCGCGGGCGCGGCATCCCGCGCGAGCGGCTCAAGGAGGTCGGGCAGCACTACTTCGGTTTCGGCGGGGTCAGCCCGATCAACGGCCAGAACCGCGAGCTGCTCGACGCGCTGCGCAAGGACTTCGCCGGTCACGGGCTGGACCTGCCCGTCTACTGGGGCAACCGGAACTGGGCCCCGTACCTGAACGACGTGATGCGCGAGATGGCCGCCGACGGCCGCCGCCGGATCGCGGTCCTCGCCACCAGCGCGTACGCCTCGTACTCGGGCTGCCGGCAGTACCGCGAGAACCTCGCCGACGCCCTGGCCGCCCTGGAGCAGGAGGGCGTGGAGCCGCCGCGCGTCGACAAGCTGCGGCACTACTTCAACCACCCCGGTTTCGTGGAGCCCATGATCGACGGCGT
The DNA here is from genome assembly GCF_000720645.1 of Streptomyces sp. NRRL S-378. NCBI lineage: Bacteria > Bacillati > Actinomycetota > Actinomycetes > Kitasatosporales > Streptomycetaceae > Streptomyces > Streptomyces sp. NRRL S-378. The sequence goes on along the minus strand of NZ_JOBX01000005.1, from coordinate 143,176 downwards.
CGTGGCCTCGCTCGACGCGCTCCCCGAGGAGGTGCGCGCCGGCGCGCACCTCGCCTTCACCACGCACTCCATCCCGACCGCGGCCGCCGACACCTCCGGCCCCGTCGAGGACCACACCGAGGGTGGTGAGGGCGGCGCGTACGTCAAGCAGCACCTCGACGTCGCCCGGGTCATCGCCGACGAGGTCGCTGTGCGCACCGGCGTGGCCCGCCCCTGGCGGCTCGTCTACCAGTCCCGAAGCGGCGCCCCGCACATCCCGTGGCTGGAGCCGGACATCTGCGACCACCTGGAGACGCTGCACGCCGAGGGCGCCCCCGCCGTGGTCATGGTCCCCATCGGCTTCGTCTCCGACCACATGGAAGTCCTGTACGACCTGGACACCGAGGCCACCGCCAAGGCCGCCGAGCTGGGCCTGCCCGTCGCGCGCTCGGCGACCGTCGGCGCCGACCCGCGCTTCGCGGGGGCCGTACGGGAGCTCGTTCTGGAGCGGGCCGCCAAGGAGCGCGGCGAGGCGGCGCAGGAGTGCTGGGTGGGCACGCTCGGACAGAGCCACGACCTGTGCGCGGTGGGCTGCTGCCCGGCGCGGGCCCCGCGGCCGGCCGCCGCGGGCGCGGACAGCCCGTACGCCTGGGAAAGGGGAGGGGAACCGTGATCTCCGAAGAACTGAAGGCCGAACTGCTGGACGTCGGCATGGAGGCCGCCCGGCAGGCCGCGGCCCTGCTGCGCGACGGCCGGCCGGCCGATCTGGCGGTGGCGGCGACGAAGACCAGCCCGATCGACGTGGTGACCGAGATGGACATCGCCGCGGAGAAGCTGATCACCGGCATCCTCGCCGAGCGGCGGCCCGAGGACGGGCTGCTGGGCGAGGAGGGCGCGGACACCCCGGGGACGAGCGGGGTGCGGTGGGTCGTCGACCCGCTGGACGGCACCGTGAACTACCTCTACGGACTTCCCAGCTGGGGCGTGTCCGTCGCCGCCGAGTACGAGGGCGAGACCGTGGTGGGCGTCGTGGCGGCACCGATGCGCGGGGAGGTCTACCACGCCGTCCTCGGCGGCGGCGCCTGGCTGGGTCCGGCACGCCTCGCCTGCCGTCCGGCGGCCCCGCTGGACCAGGCGCTGGTCGGGACCGGGTTCGCCTACGTCCAGGCCCGGCGGGCGCACCAGGCCGACGTGGCGCAGCGGATCATCCCGCTGGTGCGGGACATCAGGCGGGGCGGCTCGGCGGCGCTGGACCTGTGCGACGTGGCCGCGGGGCGTCTGGACGGCTACTACGAGCGCGGCCTGAACCCCTGGGACCTGGCCGCCGGGGAGCTGATCGCCCGGGAGGCGGGGGCCGTGACCGGCGGCCGGCCGGGGGAGCAGGCCTCGGGCGAGCTGGTCCTGGCCGCCACCCCGGCGGTCTTCGCCTCGCTCCAGCCGCTGCTGGAAGAGGCCGGGGCCTGGCACGACTGAGCGCGGCCGGACGTGCGTGGACCCCGGCCGCCCGAGGGGGCGGCCGGGGTCCACGCACGTTCTGGAGCCGGCGCTCAGCGGCCGTTCGGCAGACCGGTCAGCAAGCGGAAACGGCGGCCGAGACCGGGACGCCGTGCTCGGCGGCCAAGCGCTGGAGGTCTTCCAGCTCCGCCTGTTCCACTTCCGCGAGGAAGTCGTCGCCCGTCTCACGGGCGTGCCTGAGATCCGACTGCGTGGCCCTGATGCGCTGCAGGAGACCCGCGCTGAATGCGTCCATGATGGGTTCGCCCCCTCTTCGTGGGTCGGCGGCGGCACGTGGCGATACCGCCGTCAGGGAGTGGATGGGGTGTTCTCACGTCCTCCCCGGCACCCTGGGCACAGAAACCTCTCCAGGCCAGGGAATCCTCACTTCCGCCCCGTGAGCCCCCGCAGGATCCGTCTTACAGCCGGTTTACGGCTGAAACGGGCAGGATGTACGACGCAATACACGTGTGCCCTTCTGGGCTCGGAGGAAGGAAACGACGTGCGCGTACTCGTCGTCGAGGACGAGCAGCTGCTCGCCGATGCGGTGGCCACCGGCCTGCGCCGGGAGGCCATGGCCGTGGACGTCGTGTACGACGGCGCCGCCGCCCTGGAGCGGGTCGGCGTGAACGACTACGACGTGGTCGTGCTCGACCGGGACCTCCCGCTCGTCCACGGTGACGACGTCTGCCGGAAGATCGTCGAGCTCGGCATGCCCACCCGGGTGCTGATGCTGACGGCCTCCGGTGACGTGAGCGACCGCGTGGAGGGCCTGGAGCTCGGGGCGGACGACTACCTGCCCAAGCCCTTCGCCTTCACCGAGCTCACCGCCCGCGTGCGGGCGCTCGGCCGGCGCACCACCGTCGCGCTGCCGCCCGTACTGGAGCGGGCCGGCATCAAACTGGACCCGAACCGGCGCGAGGTGTTCCGGGAGGGCCGGGAGGTGCAGCTGGCCCCGAAGGAGTTCGCGGTCCTGGAGGTCCTCATGCGCAGCGAGGGGACCGTGGTCTCCGCCGAGCAGCTGCTGGAGAAGGCCTGGGACGAGAACACCGACCCGTTCACCAACGTGGTGCGCGTGACGGTGATGACCCTGCGCCGCAAGCTGGGCGAGCCGCCCGTCATCGTGACGGTGCCCGGTTCCGGATACCGGATCTGACCGCGTGGCGACCACTCCGGCGCCACCGACGGCGCCACCGAAACCGACGTGGGACCCCGGCCAGCCGGAGGGTCCCTTCCCGTGGCTGAGGCCGACCATCCGGATACGCCTCACCCTGCTCTACGGCGGGATGTTCCTGATCGCCGGCATCCTGCTGCTGTCGATCATCTACCTGCTGGCGGCGCAGGCCCTGCGGCAGGGCAACGCCCTGCCGTTCCAGATCGTCGGCGGCCAGGTGAAGGTCACCAGCAGTTCCTGCCCGGGAGTGGTGGGGCTCGAACTGACCCCCGACCAGTTCAACGCGGCGATCGGCCAGTGCATCCTCGAACAGCGCAGGCACGCCCTGGACGACCTCCTGAGCCGCTCGCTGATGGCCCTGCTGGGGCTGAGCATCATCGCCTTCGCCTTCGGCTACGCGATGGCCGGCCGGGTGCTCTCGCCGCTGGGCAAGATCACCCGTACCGCCCGCCGGGTGGTCGGCTCCGACCTGACCCGGCGGATCGAGCTGGACGGACCGGACGACGAGCTCAAGGAGCTCGCCGACACCTTCGACGAGATGCTCGACCGGCTGGAGCGGGCCTTCACCGCCCAGCAGCGGTTCGTCGCCAACGCCTCGCACGAGCTGCGGACGCCGCTGGCGATCAACCGGACCCTGCTGGAGGTGCACCTGTCGGACCCGGGCGCGCCGGTGGAGCTCCAGCAGCTCGGCAAGACCCTGCTCGCCACCAACGAGCGCAGCGAGCAGCTGGTCGAGGGCCTGTTGCTGCTGGCCCGCAGCGAGAACCAGATCGTCGAGCGCAAGCCCGTGGACCTGGCGGAGGTCGCCTCGCGCGCCGTCGACCAGGTCCGCGGTGAGGCCGAGGCCAAAGGTGTGGAGATCCGCGGCGAGCGCGCGCCGGCCGTCGTGCAGGGCAACGGCGTCCTGCTGGAGCGGATCGCCCTCAACCTGGTGCAGAACGCCGTCCGGTACAACGTGCCGGAGGACGGCTGGGTGGAGGTCACCACCGAGGCCCAGCACGGCCAGGCGGTGCTGCTGGTGTCGAACACGGGTCCCGTGGTTCCCGCGTACGAGGTGGACAACCTCTTCGAGCCGTTCAGGCGGCTGCGTACGGAGCGCACGGGCAGTGACAAGGGTGTCGGGCTGGGACTGTCGATCGCGCGCTCCGTGGCGCGCGCACACGGCGGCAGGATCCAGGCGATGCCCCGGGAGGGCGGTGGCCTCGTGATGCGTGTCACTCTGCCGTTGTGAGACCCCCCACCCCGTGTTCGCTTTTGGCTGAATCCATGGCCTCTGAATGCATCGGCCCCTGTGTGATCGATCACAATGACCGGTGTCCGGCCCTGTGCGTTCGGTGACTCGGGGAAGGCCGGAACGCCCGGGAAGTCCGGGTTTCCGGCCCCCCGAATGGCGGGAAATACACGGGGTGGCGTTTGTGCAAGACGGCGCCCGGACCGTGTACGGTCCCGCTCGTCATCCCAGCCGATCGCCCCCTCAGGCGGGCGGCTGGGTGTCGATTGAGTAACAGACCTTGATGTGAGGCAAAATCTCCGCCTCAGGTCGGGCACAAGTCCGGCCTCTCGTGCGTTACGTGCGCTGAGACACCGCTAACACCCAGAGGGGGAGAGCGAACAATGGCAACGGACTACGACACCCCGCGCAAGACCGACGACGACGTCGACAACGACAGCATCGAAGAGCTGAAGGCTCGACGCAATGAGAAGTCGTCCTCGTCCGTCGACATGGACGAATTCGACTCGGCCGAGAGCCTGGAGCTTCCCGGTGCGGACCTCTCCAACGAGGAGCTGGCCGTTCGTGTCCTGCCCAAGCAGGCCGACGAGTTCACCTGCATGAGCTGCTTCCTGGTGCACCACCGCAGCCAGCTGGCGCGCGAGAAGAACGGCCAGCCGATCTGTCGCGACTGCGACTGAGAGGCGTCGCCCGTGGCTGGCTCGGCACCGTTTCGGAAGGGCCTCTTCCGGAAGCAAGGTGATCCGGCGGAGACGCAGGTGGTGACCACGGACCCGGAGACGGGTCCCGAAGCCCCCGGCGGCTCCGCCAGTGCGGTCCTCGCCGTTCCCTCCGCCGCCGCCCCGGCGGCGTCGGGCGCGGAGCCCGGCGAAGGGGCCCGGCGCGGCCCCGGCGGCCGTCGGCTGCAAGCCGTCAGGAACGGCGTGCGCAAGGGTGGCGAAGGCGTGCGCGGCGCCGCCCTCTACGTCACCGACAGGATCATCGAGAACGCACCGCGCGTTCCCGTCCGGGACCTCGCGACGCTGCGCGCGCAGTTCCCCGGGCTCGGCCCCGATCAGCTGGCCGACAAGCTGATCTCGGGCGCCTGCGCCGCCTCGGCGACCGTCGGGGCCGGCATCGGCGCGGCGGCCATGCTGCCCGTGCCGCCCGCGATGCCCGCCGAACTCGCGGCGGAGATCACCGGCGTCGCGGCGATCGAGCTGAAGCTCGTCGCGGAACTCCACGAGGTCTACGGCCAGCGCCCGCACGGCAACCTCAAGGAGCGCACGTTCGCCTACCTGACGGCGTGGACCGAGGAGCGCGGGGTCGACCTGACCAAGCCCACCACGCTGAACGCCGCGCTCGGCGGGCAGATGAAGCGCGAACTGCGCCAGCAGATCCTCAAGCGGATGATCCGCAGCCTGCCGAACCTCATGCCGTTCATGGTCGGCGCGGCGGTCGGAGCGGTCATGAACCGCCGCGACACCCGCAAACTCGCGGAGAAGGTCCGTGGGGACCTGCGCAGGCAGGCGGTGGCCTGGGAGGCCCTGCGCGCCCTGCCGCCCCTGGAACGGCCCCTGGAGCCCCTTCCCGAGGTCACCAGGGCCGCCCTGGAGGGTCCGGAGTACTTCACGCGCGACTGACGTGCTCCGCGGCACCGCGTGAGCGGCCGGCGGAGCGGCCGTGCGGGGGCTCGGGGCAGAGGTGCGTCAGGCCGTCCGCGCCGCGCGCAGGGCCGAGACCAGGGCCTGCGGCTCGCGGGTGGAGACGTAGACGTAGGGGGTCGGGTCGGCGGGGTCGGTGACCTCGATGCGGACCGCCGTCGGCACGTAGCTGCGCATGAGCATGAAGGCCCGGGTGTCCGCCTTGTACGTGCGCCAGGCGCGCGCCTCCTCGGCGTCCAGGATCTCCGGCTCGCCCAGCGCCGCCACCGGGATCCGCGCGTCGCCGACGGCCAGCGCCCCGTTGACCACCCGCACGCGCGCGGACCCGTACGAGCTCACCAGCAGCCCGGCCAGCGCGGTGCCCCCGACGAGGCCGGCCAGCAGCGGCAGCGTGCCCAGGGGCAGCAGCATCAGCGCGCCCGCGAGGCCGGTCATTGCGGCGATGCCCCACCAGGAGCGGGGGGCGGTCAGACGTTCGTCGTGGTGCGCGGTGGAGAGCTGCATGCCGTCAAGCCTGCCACGAGGCGACCGGCGGGTAGCCGCGCGGGTAAGGTCTGCGGCTGTGAGTGGACGAAACACAGCGTTGACGCCCCCGGCCGATGCCGCCGCACCGGTCCGGCACCCCGACGCGCCGGCACCCGGTGAGCTCCTCGGTGCCCACTACGAGCACTGCTTCGGCTGCGGCGGGGGCCAGCCGCACGGACTCCACCTGGAGGCCCGGGCCGGCGACGGCGTGCGCGTCACCGCCGAGTTCACCGTCAAGCCCGCCCACCAGGGCGCGCCCGGGCTCGCCCACGGCGGGGTGCTCGCCACCGCACTCGACGAGACGCTGGGCTCGCTGAACTGGCTGCTGCGCGTGATCGCCGTGACCGGACGGCTGGAGACGGACTTCGTGCGGCCGGTGCCGGTGGGCACCCTGCTGCACCTGGACGCCGAGGTCACCGCCGTCGCCGGCCGCAAGATCTACTGCACGGCGGTGGGCCGGATAGGCGGGCCGCAGGGCGAGGTCGCGGTCCGCGCCGACGCTCTCTTCATAGAAGTGAAGGTCGACCACTTCATCGACAACGGACGGCCCGAGGAGATCCAGGCGGCCATGGCCGACCCGGACCAGGTCAGGCGCGCACGCGCCTTTGAGGTGAACCCCTGATGTCCCTGAACGACAACGGATCCCGCCACGACGTCGACGTGCTGATGCGACGCGTCGACCCGGAGGTTCCCATTCCGGCGTACGGTCACCCCGGTGACGCCGGCTGCGACCTCGTCACCACCGAGGCCGCCGTGCTGGAGCCCGGTGAGCGCGCGGTACTGCCCACCGGGGTGGCGATCGCCCTGCCCGACGGGTACGCGGCCTTCGTGCACCCGCGGTCGGGCCTGGCCGCGCGCTGCGGGCTCGCGCTCGTGAATGCCCCGGGGACGGTGGATGCCGGGTACCGTGGAGAGATCAAGGTGATCGTGGTCAATCTCGACCCTCGCGAGAGCGTCCGGTTCGAGCGTTTCGACCGCATTGCCCAGCTGGTTGTCCAGCGGGTCGAGAAGGTGCGCTTCCACGAGGTGGCGGAACTTCCCGGCTCGGCCCGGGCCGAGGGGGGTTTCGGCTCCACCGGCGGTCATGCGGCCGTGGCCGGATCCGGGGCTGGTCAGCAGGGTGGGAATGGCTACGCTTCGGTCGTAACCGACCGGGAAGGACAGTGACGTGTTCGGACGTCGCAAGAAGAACGACTCCGCCCAGGACGGCGGCGCGGCCGAGCAGGTCGTAGACGGCGTCGCCGCCTCTGAGCAGGACGACGCGGGCGAGCCGGAAGGCGCCGCGCCGCGCCGGATCAACCTGCCCCCGGCCCCGCGGCCGGACGGCCCGTGGGACGTCTCCGAGGTGCTCGGGAACCCGGCCGACGGCCGGGTCGACCTGGGCGGCATCTTCGTGCCCGGTGTCGACGGCATGGAACTGCGCGTCGAGGTCGCCGGAGACGCGATCGTGGCCGCCACCGTGGTCCTGGGCGACAGCGCCGTGCAGCTGCAGGCCTTCGCCGCGCCCAAGAAGGAGGGCATCTGGGGCGAGGTCCGCGACGAGATCGCCGCGGGCATCACCCAGCAGGGCGGCATCATCGACGAGGTCCAGGGCCCCCTGGGCTGGGAGCTGCGCGCGCAGGTCCCCGTCCCGCTGCCGGACGGACAGACCGGCGCCCAGCTGGTCCGCTTCGTCGGCGTCGACGGCCCGCGCTGGTTCCTGCGGGGCGTCATCTCCGGCCAGGGCGCGGTGCGCCCCGAGTCGGCGGGCGTGCTGGAGCAGATCTTCCGGGACACCGTCGTCGTTCGCGGCGACGGCCCGATGGCCCCGCGCGACCCGATCGTCCTGAAGCTGCCGAACGACGCCCAGATGGTGCCGGACGGCGTGCAGACGACGGAGGAGCAGGAAGGCTCCCGCTTCGGCGGAGGCATGGGCCAGCTCGAGCGCGGCCCGGAGATCACCGAGGTCCGCTGACGTCGGCCGACCCGGACCGCCCCCGCGCACAGGGGGGTGCGTCGTGCTCCGAGCCGGTGGGCCCCACTCCGTCGGGTGGGGCCCACCGGCTTTCGCGTACCGCTGCCCGGCCGCGGCGGTACGGCGCCCGCCCCGCGTCAGGGATCCGTCAGAGATCGGCCCGGGGCCCGCGATCGGTGCGTGCGCGGTCCGGACGTCCCCGAGAATGAGCCCATGGGACGCGGCAAGCTCAGGATCTACCTCGGCGCGGCACCCGGTGTGGGCAAGACCTACGCGATGCTCTCCGAGGGGCACCGCAGGGCGGAGCGCGGCGCGGACTGCGTCGTCGGCTTCGTCGAGCACCACGGGCGGCCGCGGACCGAGGTCATGCTCCACGGCCTCGAACAGGTGGAGCGCAGGACCCTGGGCTACCGCGGAGCCTCCTTCACGGAGATGGACGTGGACGCGGTCCTCGCCCGCAGGCCGGCCATAGCGCTCGTGGACGAGCTCGCGCACACCAACGTCCCCGGCTCGCGCAACGCCAAGCGCTGGCAGGACGTGGAGGAGCTGCTCCGGGCCGGCATCGACGTGGTGTCCACCGTCAACATCCAGCACCTGGAGTCCCTCGGGGACGTGGTCGAGTCGATCACCGGGGTGCGGCAGCGGGAAACCGTGCCCGACGAGGTCGTCCGCCGGGCCGACCAGGTCGAGCTGGTCGACATGTCCCCCCAGGCGCTGCGCCGGCGCATGGCGCACGGGAACATATACAAGCCCGAGAAGGTGGACGCGGCCCTCTCGAACTACTTCCGGCCCGGCAACCTCACCGCCCTGCGCGAACTCGCGCTGCTGTGGGTGGCCGACCGGGCGGACGAGTACCTCCAGCAGTACCGGGGCGAGCACGGCATCCGCTCGACCTGGCAGGCGCGGGAGCGGATCGTCGTCGGGCTCACCGGCGGGCCCGAGGGACGCACCCTCATCCGGCGCGCCTCGCGGATGGCGGCCAAGGGCTCGGGCAGCGAGATCCTCGCCGTCTACATCGCCCGCAGCGACGGCCTGACCGCCGCCTCGCCGAAGGAGCTCGCGGTCCAGCGGACGCTCGTCGAAGACGTCGGAGGAACGTTTCACCACGTCATCGGCGACAACATCCCCGACGCCCTGCTCGCCTTCGCGCGCGGGGTCAACGCCACCCAGATCGTGCTCGGCTCCAGCCGCCGCCGCTCCTGGCAGTACGTCTTCGGTCCCGGTGTCGGTGCCAGCGTGGCCCGCGACTCGGGACCCGACCTCGACGTCCACATCGTCACGCACGAGGAGGTCGCCAAGGGGCGGGGCCTGCCCGTCGCCCGCTCGGCGGCCCAGCTCGGCCGCAACCGGGTCCTGGCCGGCTGGGTGGTGGGAACCGTCTTCCCGGTGCTGCTGTGCCTGCTGCTCACGCACATCGAGGCCGACCTCGGGCTCGCCAACGACATGCTGCTGTTCCTGGCGCTGACGGTGGCCGCCGCGCTGCTGGGCGGGCTCCGGCCGGCCCTCGCCTCCGCCGCCCTCGGCTCGCTCCTGATGAACTACTTCTTCGCGCCGCCGGTGCACCGGTTCACCGTGTCCGACCCCAGGAACATCGTCGCCATCGCCGTCTTCTTCGGCGTGGCCGTCTCGGTGGCCTCCGTGGTGGACCTCGCCGCCCGGCGCACCCACCAGGCCGCCCGGCTGCGCGCCGAGTCCGAGATCCTCTCCTTCCTCGCCGGGAGCGTGCTGCGGGGGGAGACCACCCTGGACGCGCTGCTGGAACGGGTGCGCGAGACGTTCGCCATGGAATCGGTGGCCCTGCTGGAGCGGCCGAACGACCTGGAGTCCTGGAAACCGGCCGGCAGCGTCGGCCCCGGACCCGTCGCCCGGCCCGAGGACGCCGATGTGGACATGCCCATCGGCGACCACATGGCACTGGCCCTGTCGGGACGGGTCCTGCCCGCCGAGGACCGCCGGGTGCTCGGCGCCTTCGCCGCCCAGGCGGCCGTGGTCCTGGACCGCCAGCGGCTGGTCGGCGAGGCCGAGGAGGCCCGTCGGCTGGCCGAGGGCAACCGGATCCGGACCGCCCTGCTGGCCGCCGTCAGCCATGACCTGCGTACGCCGCTGGCCTCCATCAAGGCCTCCGTGACCTCGCTGCGCTCCGACGACGTGGAATGGTCCGAGGAGGACCGGGCCGAACTCCTCGAGGGCATCGAGGACGGGGCCGACCGCCTCGACCACCTGGTGGGCAACCTCCTGGACATGTCACGGCTGCAGACCGGGACCGTCACCCCGCTGATCCGGGAGATCGACCTCGACGAGGTGGTCCCGATGGCGCTGGGCGGCGTACCGGAGGACAGCGTGCTGCTGGACGTGCCCGAGTCGCTGCCGATGGTGGCGGTGGACCCCGGTCTGCTGGAGCGGGCCGTGGCCAACGTCGTGGAGAACGCCGTCAAGTACAGCCCGGCCGGAAAGCCGGTGCTGGTGGCGGCCAGCTGCCTCGGCGACCGCGTCGAGGTGCGGGTCGTCGACCGCGGGCCGGGCGTCCCCGACGAGGCCAAGGACCGGATCTTCGCCCCCTTCCAGCGGTACGGGGACGCACCGCGCGGCGCCGGAGTGGGCCTCGGGCTGGCCGTCGCCCGGGGATTCACGGAGTCCATGGACGGCACCCTCGCCGCCGAGGACACCCCCGGCGGCGGGCTGACCATGGTGCTGACCCTGCGCGCGGTGCCCAGCCGCCCCGCGCCGGCCCGTGGCACGGTGGACGCCGACGCGAGCGGCGGCGAGGACGGCCCAGGAGCCCCCGGTGCGGACGCACCGCAGACCGGTCACGACCGTGACCGGAGGACGCGACAGAAGGCAGGACCTCAATGACCCGGGTGCTCGTGGTGGACGACGAGCCGCAGATCGTCCGAGCCCTCGTGATCAATCTCAAGGCACGCAAGTACGAGGTCGACGCGGCGACCGACGGCGCGAGCGCACTGGAACTCGCGGCCGCCCGCCACCCCGACGTGGTCGTCCTCGACCTCGGCCTGCCGGACATGGACGGGGTGGAGGTGATCAAGGGGCTGCGCGGCTGGACCCGCGTGCCCATCCTGGTCCTCTCCGCCCGGCACAGCTCCGACGAGAAGGTCGAGGCCCTCGACGCCGGCGCCGACGACTACGTGACCAAGCCCTTCGGGATGGACGAGCTGCTGGCCCGACTGCGCGCCGCCGTCCGCCGGGCCGAACCGGCCGCCGGGTCCGGCGAGGGCGAGGTGGTCGTGGCGACCGAGGGCTTCACGGTGGACCTGGCGGCCAAGAAGGCGGTGCGCGAGGGACGCGACGTACGGCTGACGCCCACCGAGTGGCACCTGCTGGAGGTCCTGGTCCGCAACGGCGGCAAGCTGGTCAGCCAGAAGCAGCTGCTCCAGGAGGTCTGGGGTCCGTCCTACGGCACCGAGACCAACTATCTGCGGGTCTACATGGCCCAGTTGCGGCGCAAGCTGGAAGCGGACCCCTCACGTCCGCGGCACTTCATCACCGAACCGGGCATGGGATACCGCTTCGAGAGGTAGTGGGCACGCCGGTAGGCTTTCCTGTATGAGTGCTGAACCGCGTCCCGAGAAGCCCCCGAAGCCGGCCAGGCCGGCGGGCCGGTTCCGCCGGATGATCGAGCGGCTGTCGACCTCGCAGGAGGAGCTGCATTCCGCGGAGCTGCAGGAGGACGCAGAAGCCGCGGGCTGTACGCGGATCTGCGACTGCGACGACCGCCAGATAGTCAAGGTGACCGGCACCCTGCGTACGGTCACCCTGCGGCCCAGAGCGGGCGTCCCCGCCCTGGAGGCCGAGCTGTTCGACGGCTCCGGCGCACTGGACGTGGTCTGGCTCGGGCGTCGCTCGATCGTGGGAATCGAGCCCGGGAGACGCATGATCGCCTCGGGACGCATCTCGCTGAGTCACGGCCGTCGGGTGCTGTTCAACCCGAAGTACGAACTCCGACCGCTCGGACAGGAGCAGTAACCGGCGATGTCACTCGACAAACCGACCAACCCGGAGCCCGGCGCCGAGGCGTCCGAGGACCAGAAGGCCGTGACGCAGGCGGCGCTGTTCGACGCGTTCGGAGGCGTCCGGGGCACCGTGGAGACGATGCTCCCCGGGCTGCTCTTCGTGATGATCTACACGATCAACAAGGACGTGAAGATGTCCGCCATCGCGGCGGGCGCGGTCGCGGTGCTGCTGGTGATCGTGCGGCTGCTGCGCAAGGACACGGTGAAGCACGCGTTCAGCGGGGTCTTCGGCGTGGGCGTGGGCGTGGCCTTCGCCCTCTTCACGGGCAGCGCGAAGGGCTTCTACCTGCCCGGCATGATCTACGGCGTCGGCCTGGGCGTGGCCTTCACGGTCTCGGCGCTGGTGGGCTTCCCGCTGCTGGGCGTGATCCTCGGCCCGGTCTTCAAGGAGAACCTGTCCTGGCGCACCCGCAACCCGGGGCGCAAGAAGGCGTACACCAAGGCCAGCCTGGCCTGGGGCCTGATCTTCCTCGCCAAGTACGCGATCCTCTTCCCGCTGTACTGGTGGGGCGACGCGACGCAGCTGGGCTGGGTGCTGATCGCGCTGAAGCTCCCGCCGATGGTGCTCGCGGTGTACTTCACCTGGGTCTTCCTGGCGAAGGCGCCGCCGCCGATCGACGTGATCGCGGAGTGGGAGGCCAGGGAGGCGGCCGAGGAGGCGCGCAAGGCGACGTCCCACCGCAAGCCCTGACCGGGCCGGTACGCGACGAACGACCGCAGGGGCGGGACCTGGCCGGACGGCCGGTCCCGCCCCTGCGGCCGTCCGGGCGCGGGCGGCGCGCCCCTGCCCCGGCGGGCGTCCACCGGGGCCGTGCATGCCGTGGCGGGTCGCGGAGCGCGGGCGGTCCTACGGTGCTCGCCGCGACCGGCGGGTGGGAAGCCGAAGGGGGCGCAACCCCATCGGGTGCGCCCCCTTCGGCCGTCGAGCGTGCCCGCAGGGCTACCGGCGGGCCTGGAGGAGGTCCTCCAGCTGCTCCTCGCGGGCCTGCGCGGCCACGAACAGCAGCTCGTCGCCCGGCTCCAGCGTCTCCTCGCCGTGCGGCGTGAGCACCCGGTTGCCCCGGATGATCGTGACCAGCGAGGTGTCCTCGGGCCAGTTGATCTCGCTGATCTGCGTACCCGCGACCGAGGAGTCGGGCGGCAGGGTCAGCTCGACCAGGTTGGCGTCGCCGTGGCTGAAGCGCAGCAGCCGTACCAGGTCGCCGACGCTCACGGCCTCCTCGACCAGGGCCGACATCAGACGCGGTGTGGAGACCGCGACGTCCACGCCCCACGACTCGTTGAAGAGCCACTCGTTCTTCGGGTTGTTGACGCGGGCCACCACGCGCGGCACCCCGTACTCGGTCTTCGCGAGCAGCGAGACGACCAGGTTGACCTTGTCGTCACCGGTCGCGGCGATGACCACGTTGCAGCGCTGCAGCGCCGCCTCGTCCAGCGAGGTGATCTCGCAGGCGTCGGCCAGCAGCCATTCGGCCTGTGGCACCCGCTCCACCGAGATGGCCGTCGGCGCCTTGTCGACCAGGAGCACCTCGTGGCCGTTCTCCAGCAGTTCGCCCGCGATGGAGCGGCCCACCGCGCCTGCCCCGGCGATAGCGACCCTCATGCGTGTGCCTCCTCGGGCCCCTCGGCGAAGGCCGCCTCGACCTTGTCGATCTCGTCCGTGCGCATCATCACGTGGACGAGGTCGCCCTCCTGCAGCACCGTCTGCGACGTCGGCAGCATCGCCTCGCCGAGCCGGGTGAGGAACGCGACACGGACGCCGGTCTCGTCCTGGATCTTGCTGACCTTGTGCCCGATCCAGGCGGGGGAGGTGTGCACCTCGGCGAGCTGGACGCCGCCGCTCGGGTCCCGCCACAGCGGCTCGGCACCCGAGGGCAGCAGCCTGCGCAGCATCTGGTCGGCGGTCCACCGCACGGTGGCGACGGTGGGGATGCCCAGGCGCTGGTAGACCTCGGCGCGCTTGGGGTCGTAGATGCGCGCCGCGACGTTCTCCACGCCGAACATCTCCCGGGCCACCCGGGCGGCGATGATGTTGGAATTGTCACCACTGCTGACGGCCGCGAACGCGCCCGCGTCCTCGATTCCCGCCTCCCGCAGGGTGTCCTGGTCGAAGCCGACCCCGGTGACGCGGCGGCCGCCGAAACCGGCGCCGAGCCGGCGGAATGCGGTGGGGTCCTGGTCGACGACTGCGACCGTATGACCCTGCTGTTCCAGGGTTTGCGCGAGGGCGGAGCCCACTCTTCCGCAACCCATGATGACGATGTGCACGGCCGTCCTTCCGGCTGTCAGCGACTCGCTGGTTCCCAGCCTCATTGCATGCTCTGGTTTAACAGGGTCTCAGACCATGGCCCAAGCTACACACGGGTGGTCACGGGTGTGGCCTCTTGGGGCTTCTCGGGACCCGCCCGGGGGGTCCGAGGGGCGCCCGGGAGGTGCGGGCGGTGTATCCCGGGTGTATCCGGGGCGCACTCGTGGTGCGGTCGTGGTGCGCTCGGGGAGGAAATGCGACGGGATTGCGGTATGAGGGGGTGGGGGGTTCGTCAGTCTGATTTCGAACGCTTACGATCCTCTGCGTGTCCAAACTGACCGACGTGCCCAAACGGATCCTGATCGGCCGGGCGCTACGCAGCGACCGCCTCGGGGAAACCCTCCTTCCCAAGCGGATCGCCCTTCCTGTCTTCGCGTCCGACCCTCTCTCCTCGGTGGCGTACGCCCCGGGCGAGGTCCTGCTGGTCCTGTCGATCGCGGGCGTCTCCGCGTACCAGTACAGCCCCTGGATCGCCCTCGCGGTCGTCGTGCTGATGTTCACGGTGGTCGCCTCCTACCGGCAGAACGTCCACGCCTACCCCAGCGGTGGCGGCGACTACGAGGTGGCCAACACCAACCTCGGCCCCCAGGCCGGTCTGACCGTCGCGAGCGCCCTGCTCGTCGACTACGTCCTGACCGTCGCCGTCTCGATTTCCTCCGGAGTCGAGAATCTCGGCTCCGCCGTGCATTTCGTCATCGAGCACAAGGTGCTCTCGGCGATCGTCATGATCCTTCTGCTCACGCTGATGAATCTGCGCGGTGTGAAGGAGTCTGGCAAGCTCTTCGCGATCCCGACCTATGTCTTCGTCGCCGCGGTCTTCGTCATGATCGCCTGGGGTGCCTGGAAGGGCATCGTCCTCGACGAGACCATGTCGGCGCCGACAGCCGATTTCGAGATCGAACCCGAGCAGAAGGGCCTGGCCGGCTTCGCCATGGTCTTCCTCCTGCTCCGCGCCTTCTCCTCCGGCTGTGCCGCACTGACCGGCGTCGAGGCGATCAGCAACGGCGTCCCCGCCTTCCGCAAGCCCAAGAGCAAGAACGCCGCGTCCACCCTCGCCCTCATGGGCGGCCTGGCGGTCACCATGTTCTGCGGGATCATCGGCCTGGCCATGGCCACCGACGTGCGGATGGCCGAGAACCCGGCCGTGGACCTGCTGCACAACGGCGTCCCGGTCGGCCCGGAGTACGTCCAGGACCCGGTCATCTCCCAGGTCGGCGAGGCGGTCTTCGGCGGCGACAGCATCCTGTTCCTCCTGCTGGCCACCGCCACCGCGCTCGTCCTCTTCCTGGCGGCGAACACCGCGTACAACGGCTTCCCGCTGCTCGGTTCGATCCTCGCGCAGGACCGCTACCTGCCGCGCCAGCTGCACACCCGCGGCGACCGCCTGGCCTTCTCCAACGGCATCGTGCTCCTCGCCGGCGCCGCCATCCTGCTGGTCTGGATCTACGACGCGGACTCGACCAAGCTGATCCAGCTCTACATCGTCGGCGTGTTCGTGTCCTTCACGCTGAGCCAGATCGGCATGGTCCGGCACTGGAACCGGCACCTGAAGACGGAGCACGACGTCGCCGCCCGCCGGCGCATGCACCGCTCCCGGGCGATCAACACCTTCGGCGCCTTCTTCACCGGCATGGTCCTGGTCATCGTCCTGGCCACCAAGTTCACCCACGGCGCCTGGGTCGCCCTGCTCGGCATGGTGATCTTCTACGGCACGATGACCGCGATCCGGAAGCACTACGACCGGGTCTCCGCCGAGATCGCCGCCGCCGAGGGCCCCAGCGACGACAGCGTGCGCCCCTCCCGGGTCCACTCGATCGTCCTGGTCTCCAAGGTCCACAAGCCCACGCTGCGCGCCCTGGCCTTCGCCAAGCTCACCCGCTCGGACACCCTGGAAGCGGTCAGCATCAGCGTCGACCCGGCCGAGACCAAGGCGCTGCGCGAGGAGTGGGACCGGCGCGGGATCAACGTCCCGCTCAAGATCCTCGACTCGCCGTACCGCGAGATCACCCGCCCGGTGATCGAGTACGTCAAGGGCCTGCGCAGCGAGAACCCGCGCGACGCGGTCAGCGTGTACATCCCCGAGTACGTCGTCGGCCGCTGGTGGGAGCACCTGCTGCACAACCAGAGCGCGCTGCGCCTCAAGGGCCGGCTGCTCTTCACCCCCGGTGTGATGGTCACCTCGGTGCCCTACCAGCTGGAGTCCTCGGAGCTCGCCAAGCGGCGGGCGAAGAAGCGCCAGGACTGGAACGCCCCGGGCTCGGTGCGCCGCGGTCCGGTGGACACCCCGCGACCGCCGAAGGCACCGACCGGCAAGGGCTGAACGGGTGGTGAACGGCCGGACGAGATCCACGTAAACTGGTGGGTCGGTCGTCCGGCCGTTCCGCTTTTCCGGTCTTTCTCATCCTTCTCATCCTTGGAGCCACCCCGCCATGACGCAGCAGAACGAGAAGCAGTCACTGGTCGGGGAGGAGTACGAGGTCGAGGTCGGCCCCGTCGCGCACGGCGGCCACTGCATCGCCCGTACCGCCGAGGGCCGGGTCCTGTTCGTCCGCCACACCCTGCCCGGCGAGAAGGTCGTCGCGAAGGTCACCGAGGGCGACGCCGACTCCCGCTTCCTGCGCGCCGACGCGATCACCGTGCTCGACGCCTCCAAGGACCGCGTCGAGGCCCCCTGCCCGTACGCCGGCCCCGGCAAGTGCGGCGGCTGTGACTGGCAGCACGCCAAGCCGGGCGCGCAGCGCCGGCTCAAGGGCGAGGTCGTCGCCGAGCAGCTGAAGCGGCTCGCGGGGCTCACCGCGGAGGAGGCCGGCTGGGACGGCACCGTGATGCCGGCCGAGGGCGACAAGCTCCCGGCGGGCCAGGTGCCGCAGTGGCGCACCCGCGTCCAGTACGCCGTGGACGAGGACGGCACCGTCGGCCTGCGCAAGCACCGCTCGCACGAGATCGAGCCGATCGACCACTGCATGATCGCGGCGCCGGGCGTCAGCGAGCTGGGCATCGAGAAGCAGGACTGGCCCCAGATGGCCACGGTCGAGGCGATCGCCGCGACCGGCTCCCAGGACCGCCAGGTGGTCCTCACCCCCCGCCCCGGCGGCCGCCTCCCGCTCGTCGAGCTCGACAAGCCCGTCTCCGTCCTGCGGGTGGAGGAGAAGGACGGCGGGGTCCACCGCGTCCACGGCCGCCCCTTCGTACGGGAGCGCGCGGACGGCCGTACGTACCGCGTGGGCATGGGCGGCTTCTGGCAGGTCCACCCGCAGGCCGCGGACACCCTGATCAAGGCCGTGATGCAGGGCCTGATGCCGCGCAAGGGCGAGATGGCCCTCGACCTGTACTGCGGCGTCGGCATCTTCGCGGGCGCCCTGGCCGAGCGCCTCGGCGAGACGGGCGCGGTGCTGGGCATCGAGTCCACGAAGCGCGCGGTGGAGGACGCCCGGCACAACCTGGCGGACTTCCCCCGGGTCCGCATCGAACAGGGCAAGGTCGAGACGGTCCTCCCGAAGACCGGCATCACGGAGTGCGACCTGGTCGTCCTGGACCCCCCGCGCGCGGGTGCGGGCAAGCAGACGGTCCGCCACGTGGCCGGCCTCTCGGCCCGCCGCATCGCGTACGTGGCCTGCGACCCGGCGGCCCTGGCCCGCGACCTGGCGTACTTTGCGGAAGCCGGCTACAAGCCCCGCACCCTCCGCGTCTTCGACCTCTTCCCGATGACCCACCACGTGGAGTGTGTCGCCATCCTCGAACCGGCCGCAAAGGGCTCCTGACCTGCGGTTTTACTCGTGCGCATTATGTGCGGTGTGGGCGTTACGGGCGATATCTTGACGCTGAAATGACGCTCGTGACGCTCATTTGACGCTCATTCTGATGGGGTGTCAGTTGGCACTTCCTGCGGTGGCGGTGGGCCGGAGTTCTCCTGCGGGAGGTGAGGGCACGAACGACCCGCAGCTCCTATCCGGACGCTGTCCAGTGCACGCTCAGGAGCAGTTGCTTGCCCAGGGGTGCTTCGGTGCCGTGCCAGCGCATCTTCATCTCGCCGTAGTGGAAGTCCGCCGAGCCTGGTTCGCTTTGCCATCTTCCAATGCTTGGGGAAGTTCCACTCCGGCAGCACGCGCAGACTCCGGGGTCGATCGGCAAGAGCACGTCGAGGAGGTCCCATAGCTGAACCATGGGACGCTGGCTGCTGCCTCTGGCAGAGTGATCGGCACTGCTAGACGATTCTCGTAAGGAACCTTGTGAGCACGCTCGGTAGCTTCATCTGGTCACTCGCTGACCGGCTTAGGGGCCCCTATCGCCCCAACCAGTACGGGACGGTGATTCTCCCGTTCACGATCTTGAGGCGGCTTGACTGCATCCTCGAGCCGGACCGCGCGGCGGTACGGGAGCTGGCTGCGAGGTACGAGAACCCGAACCGGCTCAAGGTCGAGGTCAAGAAGGTCACGGGACGGAGCTTCTACAACACCTCCAACTACGAGTTCGCGAACCTGCTGGCCGATCCGGACGGGCTGGCGGACAACCTCGCTGACTACATCGACCGGTTCTCCGCCGACGTGGACGTGTTTGAGTCCTTCGACTTCAAGAAGGAGATTCTGGCCCTGGAGAAGGCAGGGCTCCTGCGCGAGATCGTCCAGTCCTTCGGCGACGTCGACCTGCACCCCGACGAGGTGTCCAACGCGGATATGGGGGATGCGTTCGAGTACATCATCCGCAAGTTCAACGAGGCCGCGAACGAGACCTCCGGAGACCACTACACGCCGCGCGACGCGATCCGACTGCTGGTCGACCTCCTCTTTGCGGAGAAGGACGTCGACCTCACCGAGGACGGCATCATCCGGTCGCTGTACGACCCCACCGCCGGCACCGGCGGCATGCTCTCTCTGGCAGAGGAGCACCTGCTCGCCGAGAACCCCGAAGCGAAGCTGAGCTTGTACGGCCAGGAGTACAATCCGCAGTCGTACGCCATCTGCAAGTCCGACCTGCTCGCCAAGGGCCACGACGCGACCAACATCGCCTTCGGCAACACGCTCACCGACGACGCCTTCAAGGGCCGCCAGTTCGACTATTGCATGTCCAACCCGCCCTACGGAGTGGACTGGAAGCAGTACGCCAAGGCAGTCAAGGAGGAGCGCGACTCCGCCGGCCCTTACGGCCGCTTCGCGCCGGGACTCCCCGCGACCTCGGACGGCCAGATGCTCTTCCTGCTCCACTTGGCCCACAAGATGCGCGCACCCGAGGACGGCGGTGGCCGCGTCGGTATCGTGATGAACGGCTCGCCGCTCTTCAACGGCGCCGCCGAATCCGGCCCTTCCAACATCCGCAGGTGGCTGCTGGAGAACGACCTGGTCGAGGCGATCGTCGCCCTGCCGACCAACATGTTCTTCAACACCGGCATTGCCACCTACATCTGGATCCTCGACAACACCAAGCACCCCGACCGCGAGGGCAGGGTCCAGCTCATCGATGGCACGTCGTTCTGGACCAAGATGCGTAAGAACCTCGGGTCCAAGGGACGCGAGATCAGCGACCATGACCGCGCTGAGATCGTGCGGCTGTACGCCGATTTCGAGGACGCCGATCCTGACTTCTCCAAGGTGCTGCGCAACGACGAGTTCGGCTATTGGACCATCACCGTCGAGCGTCCCCTGCTCGATGAGGATGGGAGCCCTGTCGTCGACCGGAAGGGCAACCCGAAGCCCGACTCGAAGAAGCGTGACACCGAGAACGTGCCCTTCACGTACGGTGGCTCAACCGTCGGCGCTGCAGGGGAGCGTGAAGTCATCCAGACGTACTTCGACGCGGAGGTGAAGCCGCACGTTCCTGACGCCTGGGTCGATTGGGCCAAGACCAAGACCGGCTACGAGATCCCCTTCACCCGCCACTTCTACAGGTACGTTCCACCCCGCCCCCTTGCAGAGATCGACGCCGACCTGGAGAAGCAGGTCGCCAAGATCCTCGACTTGCTGAGGGAGGTGGAGCAGTGATCGCCACACCGCGGCCCGACTGGCGTGAGACATCGGTGCGGCGAGTGTTGCGCCAGCTGGACCGACCTGCTCGGTCGGGGCTCGGCGTTATCACCGCCTATCGGGATGGCGCAGTCACTCTGCGCTCGAACCGTCGTGAGGACGGCTACACCTTCTCCGATACCGAGAACGGCTATCAGGAGATCCGCCCCGGCGACCTGGTCTTCCACGCCCTCGACGGCTTTGCCGGTGCCGTCGGCGTCTCAGACAGTCATGGCAACGGTTCACCCGTCTACCACGTCTGTGAGCCTGTGGCAGGCGACCATCCCGCTTACCTTGCCCGCCTGCTGCGCCACCTTGGCACCTCTGGCTTCCTCACTACCCAGGCGCCGAACGTCCGCGAGCGCAGCGTTGACTTCCGTAACTGGAGCACCTTCGCTCGCATTCCTCTGGTACTGCCCCCTGCAGACGAGCAGCGTTCCATTGCTGACTACCTCGACCGCGAGACGGCCCGCATCGACACGCTCATCGAGGAGCAACAGCGGCTGATCGATATGCTGCACGAGCGTCGACAGGACCTGATCCGGGACACGGTCCTCGGTGTAACCAATCCATTCTCGCCCCCGTCGGACGTCGCTTTCACCGCCATCGGATATCACTTCTCGGTAACGCTGGGGAAGATGCTGGACGGAAGTAAAGAGGCCCGCGCCGGAGATCTAATGCTTCCGTATATCCGGGCCGGGAACATTCAAGATTCCGGGCTGAGGCTTAGCGATGTCAATCAAATGCCCTACTCCGCCAGAGAGGCAGCAAGTCTCAACCTACTCAAGGGCGACTTGCTCGTTGTCGAGGGTGGCGCAGTCGGGACGAATGCACTTGTTCGTCAGGACATGCCCGGATGGTCCTTCCAGAAGACCGTCAATCGACTCCGGCCACTCAATAACTGGTCATCTTCCTGGCTGGGTTACGTGCTGCGGACCTATCGAGACGTGGGGGTGATCGATATCGTGTGCAACAAGTCGACCATTCCGCACCTAACGGCTGAAAAGCTGCGATCTATGCGTATTCCCATGGTGCAGCCTCTCGAGCAATGGCGCGTAGCCACCATGCTGGACCAAGAGACCGCGAAGATCGACAGGCTCATCGCCGAGTCGGATCGGTTCATCGAACTCTCCAGGGAACGCCGATCGGCACTGATCACGGCTGCGGTGACGGGGCAGATCGACCTGCGTGAGGTGGCGTGATGGCCGACCACAACGAGGACGTCTTCGAGAGGGAGATCTGCGAGTACCTGCGGGATCACGACTGGCTGTACTCGAAAAATGACCGTGACGGTGGTGAATACGACCGGGAGCGGGCGCTGTTCCCCGCTGATCTGTTCGCGTGGCTGGAGGAGACGCAGAAGCCGGCGTACGAGAAGGCGTTGAAGGCTGCGGGGTCGCAGGCGAAGTTCCTCGATGTGCTGACCGCGGCGCTCGATCGGCCGCTGGAGCATGGTGGTGGGACGCTGAACATCCTGCGTAACGGGGTGCAGTACATCGGTGGCGGCCGGTTGAAGATGGCGCAGTTCCGTCCGGAGACGTCGCTCAACGAGACCACGACGGCGCACTACGAGGCGATGCGGGTGCGGGTGGTGCGGCAGGTGCACTTCACGACCGCTGACCAGCGCAGCATCGATCTGGTCTTCTTCGTCAACGGGCTCCCCGTGGCCACGGTGGAGCTGAAGACCGACTTCACCCAGTCGCTGGACGAGGCGGTCAACCAGTACAAGCGTGATCGCAATCCGTTGACGAACGGGCGGCCGGAGCCGTTGCTGTCGTTCGGGCATCGGGCGCTGGTGCACTTCGCTGTCTCGAACGACTTGGCGGCGATGACTACGAGACTGGAGGGGGAGAAGACCCACTTCTTGCCGTTCAACATCGGCTTCGACAGCGGTGCCGGCAACCCGCCTGGTGCGGGCGGACGGTCGGCGACGGCGTACCTGTGGGAACGCGTCTGGGAGAAGCACGCCTGGCTGAACATCATCGGGCGGCTGATGATCGTGCAGACCAAGGAGGAGTGGGACGTCACCACCGGCAACTCGGTACGGCGTACGAGCATGCTCTTCCCGCGGTTCCACCAGTGGGAGGCCGTCACAAGCATCGTCGAGGCGGTGAAGGAGGAGGGAGTCGGGCAGCGGTACCTGATTGAGCACTCGGCCGGGTCGGGGAAGACGAACACCATCGCCTGGACGGCCCATCGGCTGGCGCGGCTGCATGTCGGTGACAAGAAGGTCTTCGACTCGGTCATCGTGGTCGTGGACCGCACCGTGCTCGACTCCCAGCTGCAGGATGCGATCCGGCAGATCGACGGCACTGGCAAGATCGTCGCGACTATCAGCCCCGAAGACGTCCGCAAGGCCGGCGCGAAGTCGAAGTCGGGTCTGCTGGCGCAGGCGTTGAAGAACGGTGAGCTGATCATCGTCGTGACGATGCAGACCTTCCCGCATGCGCTGGACGAGATACGGAGCGACGCCGGCCTGAAGGGCAAGCGGTTCGCCGTCATCGCCGATGAGGCGCACTCCTCCCAGTCGGGTCAAATCTCCTCGAAGCTGAAGCAGGTGCTGACCGCTGAGGAGGTGAAGGAGATCGAGGATGGTGGCGAGATCGATGTGGAGTCGTTGCTGGCCTCGGAGATGACCGAGCGGGCCGAGTCGGAGAACATCTCCTACTTCGCCTTTACTGCGACGCCGAAGAACAAGACGCTGGAGCTGTTCGGCCGCAAGGGTGCCGACGGGAAGCCGTACGAGTTCCACCTGTATTCGATGAAGCAGGCGATCGAGGAGGGCTACATCCTCGACGTGCTCAAGGGCTACCAGCACTATGACACCGCGTTGAAGATCGCCGGCAGAGCCGAGAGCGGTGACGGAGGGGAGGTCGAGGAGGCCGCCGCCCGCAAGGGTCTGATGCGTTGGGTGCAGCTCCACCCGACGAACATCAGCCAGAAGGTGCGGATCATCGTCGAGCACTTCCACTCCAACGTCGCCTACCTCCTCGAAGGCAAGGCGAAGGCGATGGTGGTGACCGACTCGCGCAAGTCCGCGGTGAAGTACAAGCGGGCCATCGACGCCTACATCGCCAGGCGCAGCGCCGAGGACGCCTCGTACAACTACCGCACCCTGGTCGCCTTCTCCGCCGGGGTGACGATGAACGAGGACGAGACCTGGCACAGCGACTGGGGCCCGCAGCCGTCGAAGGATGACGAGTTCACCGAGGCCAACATGAACCCCGGTGCCGGGGCTGATCTGGCGGCCGCGTACAAGGGTGATACGTACAAGATCATGCTGGTCGCCAACAAGTTCCAGACCGGCTTCGACCAGCCCTTACTCTCGGCGATGTACGTCGACAAGAAGCTGTCAGGGGTCGCCGCGGTGCAGACGCTCTCGCGGCTCAACCGCACCCACCGCACCGCGAGTGGGGAGCAGAAGCGCAAGACGTTCGTCATCGATTTCGCCAACAAGCCCGAGGACATCAAGGCGGCCTTCGAGCCGTACTTCAAGAACGCCACCCTGGAGACCGAGACCGACCCGTACGTCGTCGTCCACCTGGCGAACAAGCTCGCCCAGGCCGGAATCTACACCGAGGACGACGTCCGCAAGGTCGCCGAACTGTGGGTGACCCGGAAGGGCAACAACGCCCTCTCGGCGGCGATCAGCCCGGCGCAGAACGACTTCCGGCGCCGCTACGCGCGGGCGATCGAGGAAGAGGACAAGGTCACGCTCCAGGCGCTCGACCTGTTCCGCAAGGACGTCTCCACCTACGTACGCCTCTATGACTTCATGTCCCAGATCGTCGACTACGGCGACCCCTACATGGAGATGCTCTCGATCTTCCTGCGCCTGCTGGAGAAGGTCATCGCCGAGTCCGCTTGGGCGGCCGACGTCGACCTCTCCGACGTGGTGCTGGTCGGGGTCAAGCACAACAAGGCGATCCCGGTCGACATCTCGCTCGTGGGCGACGGGAAGCTGGAGGGTATCAAGGACGCCGGCAAGGGGACCAAGAAGGACCCGAAGTACGTCGCGCTCCAGGTCGTCATAGACAAGATGAACGACCTCTTCGGCGCCGAATCGTTCGCCGAGTACCAGATCAGGGAGTTCGTGCAGGGCCTCGTTCAGCGGTTGCTCGCCGACCCGAACCTGGTAAAGCAGACCAAGGTGAACTCGAAGAAGCAGTTCGTGGAGTCGCAGGACTTCCAAGCAGCCGTTACGGAGGCGGTCGCAGACAACCAGGACGCCCACAACACGATGGCCGACTACTTCTTCACCGACGGGCCGGCCATCAACTCGATCATCGTTGCCCTCGCGGATGCCTTCTACGAAGCAGCGGTCGAGCAGCAGCTGGATTCTTAGGTACGGCAGCCAGTACGGCAGCAGAGCCCCGATGCGGCAGCAGGGTCCGGACCGCGCGCCGCGGTCGGGGCCCTGCCCCGTGCGGTGCCGCCCTGCGGCGGCGGTGCGTCAGCTCTGTGCGGTGTCGTCGCTCGCCTGTCCGGCGTCCTCAGCTCCACGTACTTCTCGCGCGTCTTGCGCACCAGCTGCGCCTTCCGGTCGGCGGCACCCTGGCGGTCGAGGTTGCGGCGCAGATTGTTGTTCTGCCGTTCGGAGCGGGACAGCCTCTTGCGCTGGCCGCCGCCCTGGCCCACGGGGTTGTCGATGTTCTTGCTGTCGGTCACGGGTTCTCCCGCCGGTGACGTGAAGTGATCTACGGAGTCATTGGTGGGGACGGACGGCGACGTTGAAGGACATCAGCGGTGTCCGTCACGCGCTCACTCGTAAATCGGCGCCTGAAAGAACATGACAATTACGCTACCCGGTTCCGTCGGCCCCGCGTGCCAAGCTCTTTGTCGCCCCGGCGTTGGCCGGAACTTCGGCGAGCGCCCGGGGTGACGCTTGTGGCGGTGCGGACACGGACTCATCCCGAGGGGCGGCTTGGGATATCAGTTCAGAGACGTGCTGGGTAAGGGTGTTGGCGTTCATTGGGCATGCCTCGACGATCATGGGCCACCACTGGCTCTCGCGCGTGGCGTAGGGTTTGCCTGCCTTGGAGATCAGGGACCGCGCGCGGGTGATGACGATGCCATGGCGTGCCCTGGAGACCATGACGAGGACGACCCGGAGCTCTTCTGTCAGTTGCTCGGCGGTGTCGGCCCGACCATCTGGGATGTGCCAGCCCTCGAAGCCGGGCACGAACACCCAGTCGAACTGCTGTCCTTTTCCTGTGTGGGCGTTGAGCAAGTGGACGCCCGGCTCGATTGCCGAGCCCTCCTCCACGATGCGGAGTTGGGCTGCCGCTGCGGCGAAAGATCCCGCCTGGTTGGCCAGGCTCTCGAACTCTGATAGGGCGTTCGTCGCCTGTTCCATCGTGTCGACATCGCTCGGGTCGATGCCTCCAAGCACTGCGCTTCGCAGCCTCTCCATATCGGCTTGGCGTGGCAGCTGGGCAACCATGGCCACCAGCCGCTGAACCATGGTGCTGTCCTCGATCGCGAGGTCCCAGCGCTGGCACCGGAGGTGGACCGCGTCCGAGAACGCCGCATCCACGTACTTGCGGCGCCACCCAGACCGGGTGATGACGCCGATGGTCGCCTTGGGAAAGGCAGACAGGATTTCGGTTGCCCGGTCCACAATCCACCCTGCTTCCTCGGCCCCGCTGTTGAAGCCCACGGTGGCTGCAGCCCCGCCCTGGGGCCAGGCATCAGGCCGGGCCGACCGGAGATCCGCGACATCGTCGAGCCGGGCTGCGACATGGTTCACGACGTCGAGCACGGCAGGGGAGGACCGATAGGAGACAGTGAGACGGCGTGGCTCGCCGCAGATATCCCTCAACTCCCGTTCCACTTCAGCGGGCCTCGCGCCAGCCCAGCTGAAGATCCCCTGAAGAGGGTCGCCGACGAAGGTCCGGCTAGCCGAGCTGCTCCCGAGGGCGATCTCCAGCTGCTGCGGTGACATGTCTTGGAACTCGTCGACCAGAACCGCACCGTAGTGCAGCTGGTACAGGCGGGCGATCTCCTCAACCCTGAGCAGCCGTTGGGCGTGCCGGAGCAGATCCTCGTAGTGGAAGATCCCTTCCGCGAGACGCTTGGCCTCGATCTGCTGGGCGAAAGTGTTACCGCTGGCGGCGAGGGCTTCGCGCACCTCATCGTCATCGTATGGGCCCTGCTTTGCGGCGGCCAGGGCCGCTTCGATGGCCTTCCTACGGTTGAAGGCAGGGCCGATGTCTAGGCCGTCGGTGAACAAGGAGATCGCGTCGGCGAGGGTTGAGCGGCCAGGCATCGGAGTGTTCGGATCGAGCCCTAGAGTCCGGCCGTGGGCGCGGATGATGTCAGCAGCATGCCCGTGGAAGTTGGTAACTCGGACATGGCGCGAAAAACGCTGCGGTCCCAAAGTGCGCAAAAGACGCTCACGCAGGTTCTGCTTCGCGCGATTGGAGAACGTCAGTGCAAGGATGCGCTGGTGGGGCTGCAGCCCACCGAGCAAGTGAACCGCACGGCGGGCGAGCAGCTCCGTCTTGCCGCAGCCCGGCGGTGCGATGGCCAGCAGATTCGCCGTTGGGCTGTAGGCCGGGTCTAGTCCCGTCTCCTGATTCATCCTCCGGCCAGTTCCTTCGCCCGGGTGAGGATTCCGGTGACGCTGGCTATCGCCTCCGCTTGTTCCCGGGTCATCGCGTCCGCCACGGCTGTGGCCGCATCGGTCTTGTTCCTGCGGCAGTAGGCCGCGACGGCTTCGGACGTGAGCTCACCCTCGCTGGAGGCACCACACGCCTGGAGCAGCCCCTCGAGTCGGCACACGCCGGCGTCGATGAGGATGCGGCCAACTCCAGGCCCAGTCAGCGCTTTGCAGTACTCGTCCTCCAGGTCGCTGTTGCTGGACCAGACCTTCGCTCCGATCAGATCCTTGGGCCGGCCCCCGATAGCACCGAGGAAGATGCCTTCCTCGGCTTTGTCCACGAGTCCCAAGACATGCACGCCGAAGCCGTTCTCCCCGAGCATCTTGTAGACGTGCCGGAACTTGTCGGCACCGTCCAGTTCGAAGACGACTACGCCGAGACGGTCGAGCCCGATACCGAGTGCCCGTGCTGCCGCTTCGACGATGATCCTGTCGGCGACGCCTTCGACCGCGATGACGTAGCGGGCGGTCAGGGCTTCTAGCAGGCGCGGCGACCACCATTGGGCGCGGAGCTTCTCCACCGCACCCAAGCCACCGTCCGGCACCTGGTGCACATCCCCACCGGGGGCAACCACCAGCACCTGGGCTGGCTCGAAGCGCTGCAGAACGTACGGCGAATGCGTGCAGACGATCTTCTGGTTCTCGGCCACGGCGAACAACTCGGCGATGGTCCGCTGGCTGGCAGGATGCAGGTGGAGTTCCGGTTCGTCGACCGCGATGATGTTTGCGGCGTTCTCGGCAAGGTCGAACAGGGTGAGCGCCATCAGCTGGCGCAGGCCATCCGACTGCTGGGCGATCGGCACGTACTGGTCATCGCGGTGGAGAAACATCGAGACGCCCTCCAGCACGGAGGCACCCGGGTCGGCCGCGGTGCGCACAGCCAGATCGTTGGCGGTGACCGGGCGCGGCATGGCCTTGGCCAGGTGCCCGGCGATCTTCCTGCGGAGCTCGGTCAGACTCTCGCTGACGTGGAGCTTGTCGTTGAAGTCGCCGAGGATCCCCGTGAGGGCGGCCCTCTCCGCGCCCATGTCGAGGCTGTCGAACATCAGCTGTAGGGCACTGTTCGGGCCCCCGAGCTGTGCCCCGCTCGTCCCGCGCGTGGCTGGCAGGTAGCGCCAGCCGAACGCGTCGAGCTGCTGGCGAGTCGGCGCGCGACGGTCTGCCGTACCGGTCAGGACCCGGTGGATGACAACAGCCTCCAGGTCATCCTCGTTGGGCTGCACATCGAGACGGACTGTCAGCGACGCGGCGCCGGAGCTGGCATCGATGTCGATCTCACGGTGGAACAGCGCTTTCTCAATGTCGGAGAAGTCGGCCAGTACCACCTCCACGGTCAGTGGCTGATCCTGGTCCCGAAGATCCGCTCGTGACAGACTCTGGTACAGCTGGCCGAGCGTGGCGCCTAGCGTGAGGTTGAGCATCCGCAGGAGCGACGTTTTGCCGACATCGTTTGCGCCCACGATGACAAGGTGCTTGCGGACCTCGATGTCGAGGTCTTGCAGTCGGGCGTAGTTGACGACTTTCAGCCTGGTGAGCCTCACCGCCGCTGACCTGTCCGTCGCAGTACGGGCTTCGGACGCCGAACGACGGTGCCGGAATGGCTCAGGGGCGGATTCAACAGGGTGCTGAGGTTCACCCGGTCAGACTACGACGATTGGGACGTCCGGGCTCCGGAATTTCGGGTTCCTGATCCGGGACGGTGGTTGGAGATCGGTGCCCAGGCTCCCTGCGGGTCGCGAAGCTGTCCGAGTCGAGAGCCCAGTGCCGCCGCCCGAGCGTCCGAACGCAATAGTCGGGTGCGCGAGGACGGGCAATGGGATTCAGCGTGTGACTACTGACCGGGAGGCGGGCCCCCCAGAGGGCGGACGATGGCGGGCTGCGTGGTCAAGCGCAGCTCGGTCCGGTCTGCTCTTCGGCGCCGCTGACCGTGGGCGAGCTCGAAGGAAATGTCCTGGAGCAGAGCTGCGAGCGTGTGCGTCCGGCTTCCCGCGGGGGAACGACGGCCCAGGCAAGTCCGTTCCGACTTTTCGCCTCACCGCTCGCCGAGCAATTCCCAGGCACCGCGGACCCTGGTGCTCAGCCGACGCTGTGTGTCGTGGCTGTCGAGACGCACGTCGAGCGCCCCTGGCAGGTGCGTGTCCGCACGCCGGCCGGCGGGCAGCCGGGAGGCGTTGAGGCCGTCACGCTGGGCGACGAACACCCCGAGGTCGTAGCAGCTAATCGCGTCGGATCCAGCGACGTGGAATACGCCGGCCATTTCGGACAGCGCCAGCTCCCACAAGGCAGCCGCCAAGTCCTCGACATGAACGGGGCAGCGGTAGTCGTGCTCCCGTGCTGACTCGTGGGCCGCAGCTCCGCAGGGCAGGAGGGGATGCGGGCGAGTGACCCGCGCTCACGCTTTCTTCACGGCTCTGAAGCCCCTCGCGGAAACAAACCTGCACCTGCCCGACGTTGTCGATCTCCTAGCCGAGGAGGGGAAGGTGTCGGGCCTGAAGCTGTTCCACACGACGAAAAGCGGCATTGCCGAGGTCATGCCGCGTCTTGCTGAGGTCGAGGCAGATGTGCAGGGCCTCGTCGAGGCGCACATGGAGACATTGCTGGGCGTCCGCTTCCTGGCGAGGGAGTACTGCACCGGGCTGCGCCACGGCGGTCGGATCGACTCGCTTGGGCTCGACGAGAACGGGTCGCCGGTCATCGTTGAGTACAAGCGTGGCGTAGACGCCGGCGTCATCAACCAGGGCTTGTTCTACCTCTCGTGGTTGATGGACCATCGCCGGGAGTTCGAGCACCTGGTCCGTGACCGGCTCGGGGTTACGCCTGCGGCCCAGGTGCTCTGGAGCGGACCGAGGCTGATCTGTATCGCTGGCGACTTCACACGCTACGACGTGCACGCGGTCCGTGAGCATCGCCGCAGCATCGACCTGGTTCGCTACCGGTATTTTGGCAACGACCTCGTCGGGCTTGAGACCGTGGCCTCGGACACCGGGCAGACACGTGCGAGCAGGCGGGTTCGCCGGCGCGCGGGTGGGCTCGAGGTGTCTCAGAGGCGGATCGTGGCCATGGCGGAGCTGACCGAGGCTGCCGACGAGGTTCTCCTCGGCCTGGCGGACGGCGTCACCCGTGTCCAGCGCAAGCAGTACGTGGCCTATCAGCGACTGCGGAACTTCGCCTGCGTGATACCGCCCCAGCGGACCAAGGTGCTGGTCTACCTGAAGGTCGACCCGAAGGCGGTGGACCTCGTGCCCGGGTTCACTCGGGACGTGACGGGGCTCGGCCACCATGGCACGGGGGACCTGGAGGTGCAGTTGCGCACCGAGCGGGACCTGGAGCGTGCCCAGGATCTGTTCCGTGCGAGCTACGCAGCAGCGTGATCGCTGCACGGCACTTCGGTGATGCGCGCTTCGCGCTTGGACTGAGGTCGTCTGGGTGATGCCTTTCGACGTACGGGCAGTTCGTGGCGGTGGACTATCAATGATGCGAGGGATCGCCGGTTTGGCTAGCCGGCGATCCCACGCTATGTTGCCCCGCCTGACGGGGCTCCGATGTCCTGCCTTTCGCCGCCATGGTGAGCGCCCTGGTTGTCACTCTCGCCTTCGCTCACACTCCCGGTCGATGAATACACTCCTTCGGCCCAGCCCAGACCAGGCAGTCGTCTAGGCGGAATCAGGCCCTAGCTTCCTCCCCTGAGAAGGGGCAAGAGCGTCCTGCAGCGCTGTCCGAATCCCGCCCTACTGCCGTGCAGTGGACGCGGGTTAACTCAGACGTTCGCCCAGAGCTGGGTTGGAGAACTGAGAGGAGAGCTCGATGGCAGACAGGGCATCCACACAGGTGGCGGGGACCAGCCCCGCGCTTCTGATCGCGGTGGAGGAGCTGGCGACTGCGCATGACCGCAGCGAGTCCGAGCGGTCCGACATCACCAGCTCGCAGAACAGCGCGGGAGATGACGGCGACAACCGCGACCTGAACCTCCCGAAGGAGTAGGGGAACCCATGGAGCACCGGCTCGTCAGCCACATTGAGAAGGCTCTCGGCTGGGACGGGCCGGGTTCCGTGGGATCCGCGTTCGCGCGCGGCCGTCTCACGGACCCGGAGCTGCCCGCACGGCTGTTGACCCCGCTCAGACTGCTGGACCTGATCAAGCGCCGCCATCTGGCCAATCCGCAGCTGCGCTGTTATGCCGAAGGCGAGGAAGTGCACCCGTCCACGTTCCTGTCCACCAACGTCAACCGGCGCAGGCAGGCTGTGAGCCAGGCGGACATGGCGGCCCTCGGACGAATCCTCAACGACGGCGGCACCGTGGTCCTGGATCACGTGGACTTCTTCGACGCGACGCTGGAAGTCGCCTGCCGGGCCTTGGGCTGGTGGTCCGGCGAGCTCACCTCTGCCAACGCCTACCTCGCGGTGGGTGACACCGACGGATTCCATCTGCACTGGGACGACCACGAGGTCATCGCCGTGCAGCTTTCTGGCGAGAAGTCGTGGGAAGTGCGCGGTCCCTCGCGGCCGGCGCCGATGTACCGCGACGCGGAACGCAACCGCACGCCCTCCGAGGAAGTGCTGTGGAAGGGCACGATGCAGGCCGGGGACGTCATGCACATCCCACGAGGCTTTTGGCACACCGCGACCCGCCTCGGCTCGGGGAGTGGTGGACACTCCCTGCACGTGACGTTCGGGTTCACCAAACGGACCGGTGTCACCTGGGCCAACTTCCTCTCTGACGCCGCCCGCGCCGACGACGCGTTCCGTCACGACCTGGAGGGCGTGCAGGGCACCGCACACCAGGTGCTGACGGACAAGCTCAGCGCCCTGGCCGCCACCTACAGCCCGGAGCGGTACCTGGACGAACTGCGGTCCAGCACCCCGCCCGCACGCCACATGCCGCACGTGGCGGCCTTCGGTCGGCCGGACGGAGTCGCGGCCGTCACCGAGTTCGCGCCCTCCATCGTCCGCTCCGGTGACACCGTCCAGGTGTGCGGTGGCGGTAAGCGGCTGACCTTCCACGAGCGCGCAGAACCGAGCTTGCGTGCGCTCCTGTCAGGTCACCCGGTCTACCTCGAGGGTGCCCCCGACGACATCATCACTTTGGCCGACTTGTTGATCACGGAGGGGCTGTGCGAACCGCTGACGGAACTATCGTCCTCGGGCTACACCGGTCTGGTCACGCCCGTGACCTACTCGAAGCGGCCGCCGACCTCGATGTAACACGCCTCGACACCGCGTCTAACTACCTGCGTCATCGCTCCCACGAGGTCCTGACGCGACGGCAGGCGATCTTCTGCCGAAATTCTCGGTCTCCACCAAGGTCGGGTATTTCCCCGACGGACACAGTCTCGCTCCCGCCCGGCTCCGCGTAGCCGTCGAGCAAGCCATCAAGGATCTTGGGCGGGAGCCTGATCTGGTATTTCTCCACAACCCAGAGCGCTCGGCACCCGACGCCGAGACGCTGGAACAGGCGTGCACGATCCTGGCCGACGCAGCGCAGGCGGGGCTCTGCCGTTCCTGGGGCGTCTCGACCTGGGATCCGCGCTCGCTCATGGACTTCGACGTGCCAAGCCCTGATGTCCTTATGGCCCGAGCGGGGTTGCTGGTCGGGGTCGACGTCCTCGAAGCGGCCGAGGCCCTGGCGATGCGGTGGTGCCCGTCGCAGGTGTGGGGCATGAGCCCCTTCGGCGGAAGTACGGCCGAGGCGGTGTGGGAACGCTTCGATCCGAGGATCTTCCTGCGAGGCTCCCCGTCCGCCACGAAGATCCAGGCTGCCTTCCGTTCTTCGTATGGCCTCCCTCGGGTCGACGCGGTCGCGGTCGGCACAGACGACGTCGCCCATCTTCGGGAGCTGACCGAGGCCCTGGCGTACGAGGTCGACGAGAACGTGGTCCGGGAGTACAGGCAGCTCCTCAAAGCCCGTCAGGGCGCCTGAAGTTCCTGCAGCAGCTGCTCCGCCGTCTTCCTCGCGGGGACCAGGCGGGGGTCCTCGGGATGGGCGTAAGGGCCGAGGATCTTCGCGGCGACGAACAGGGTCATCAGCATGCCGTCCCGGCTCTCCAGATCCTCACGCCGCTCGCTGCGGACGCGGTCTGCCAGAGCTGGGACGGCGAGCGAGGCCCCCCACAGACTTGCCGCGTCCAGGCCGCGAGGGGCCATGCCCCAGTCCTCCCAGTCGAACACACAGAACACCGGCGCCGTGATATTCGCCCAGTTGAAATCTGCATGGGCCGGCCGCCATTCGGCTACGGCCGCATCGACACCCGGGAAGACGTTGTGGATCGTTCCCCTGACCAGGTCCTGAGTGAGGGTCTCGGTATCCGGTGTCGCGATACGGTTTGTGTGCTGCGTGGCCAGGGCACCCAGCGAGGCGTTCAGCGCATTCCACCACTCCTCGGGCAGCTGTGGATCCTCCGCCACTACAGCGCTGCTCACCGGCGCCGCCGGCAGCATCTCCGTCTCGTCCGCTCGCCACGTCACCGGCTCCGTGTCGTCCCGCCACGCGACGCCTGTGAGCCAGGCCGGTTTCGCGATCCCGCGAAGGGCCTCGGCGGACGCGGTGCCATCCCCTCCCTGGACCCCGATCCGATCGAGTCCGCGCCGCTCGATCCGCACCCACGTATTTCGGTCCGTACGCGCCCCCAGAGACCGGCGCTTGCGCACTACAGCCTCCCGGCTAAGGCGTACCTCAAGCGACCGTTCGACACGGTCCAGCACGGCTTCCACAGGCTCCTTGCGCAGGTCCATTGAACGCGGTGTCATGCGCCCGAACGTACCAAGTCCCAGCCACATCGCGAGGGAGATTCGGGGCGAGGCGTACAGGTGCAGCTGATGAGGAGATCGATCCCGTGATGCCCTCTAGGTGAGGACGCGCCCCCAACGGGGACAGGTGCGATACCGGGCGTACCGGGCGCAGGGCTGCCGTTGGGCGGCATCAGCGACATAAGCCGCTCGTGTCCGGTTCAGAGACTGCGGCTGATCGTGTGCCCGGTCGTTGGTGGGGAGATAGCTGGCGGCGAGGGTCGGAGTCGGACGCTGCGGGGGCGCCTTGCGGTATTGGTGCGCCGGGTGCCGGTTCTGTGAGCGAGGGGCTCGGAGAGGTCGGCCAGCAGCGAACTTGGGGTGTGCGGGGACGCGGTGAGGGCCCAGGTGGGTCGGTCGGGACCTGGACCGCCCCAGACGGTCCAGGTGGCGAGGTTCTGGCTCGGGTGCTGGGCGGCGAAAGCGTTGAACCGGACCCCCGCGTCCCCGGCGGGGGACGTCCAGCCGATCCATCGCCCGTCCACAGTGTGCTTCCACCCGGCCTCGGACAGGGGCTGTGTGGCGGCGGCGACGGTCTTCTCGTCCACCGGGGCGCCGACGGCCGTGTCCCAGCCGTCGCCGTCGGCGAGGTGATCCAGCAGTTCCTGCAGCACTGGGGCCGGAGTGGCGGCGGTCGCGGTGAGGACCCACATGCGGTCGGAGACGGGCGTCTCGTACGCGGCTACGGTCCAGGCGGTCTCGCGGGGGTGGGCTTCGTGGACGCGCTCGATGCGCAGGGTCTGGGACTCGTGGATCGCGTGGGTCGTCTCGTCGGACCAGGTCCGCCACTTCTCCCAGTCACCGTGGGCGGCGAGGAACGCCTCCAGCAGAGCATCGTGGTCGCCGGCATCAGCCGCGTACGCGGGGACCGTTTCCGGCGGGGGGCGTGGAGGTCCAGATTCGGCGGCGGGTGGGGACGTTTCCGCCTGGGCGGCGGCGCGCTCGGTGTCGGTCATGGGTGCCGGGCCTGGCCGCATGGCGGCGCCGTGGACCCTCTCGAAGGTGACCAGGGCTGCGGCGGGCGAGTCGAAGGTGTCGACGACCTGCCGCAGATGGTTCTCGCCGTGGAGATAGACGCTCCTGCCGCTGCCGAGGTAGGTGCCGACCGCGACGGTGGTGTGGCCGTCCTCGGCGTGAGCGTGGATGAGGAGCTGGCCATGGCGGATGTCGTCATAGATCTTCTGGGCCGCGTCGGAGACCTCGCGGATTTCGCTGCGGGTGCACCAGGGCATTGGATAGTCGGCCCAGGTCCATTCCTCGGCCATGGCTTCCCGGAGCCGCGGGGTGATCTCGACGCTGACCCCGTCAGCGGCCAGTTGCTGGGCCGCCGTTTCGGCCCAGTAGGGCTCCTCGTGATCGATGCGGGCCAGGACCAGGGTGTTCTCGGCCACCACGGTCCAGTTGGCGGCCTCTAGGCCCACGTGGGGGATGTGGGCCTGGGAGCCGGTCAGGACGGCGGTCACGGCACTGGGGTGGGTGGGGTGGACGTCGAGGCGGACGTGCGCGTCGATGAACTGGGCGGTGGTCACGTGGGGGTGTCATCTCCTGTGCCCGGTGGCCGGGCACGGGCCCGGCCACCGGCGTGTGCGGGGGGCTATCGGGTGGCGCGAGTGGTGCGGGCGGCCGTGGTGGTCGGGGGGCCCGCGCGGGTGGTAGGCGCGGGGCGTGGGCGCTGCGGAAGGATCCGTCCGGTGGCGTGCTGCCAGCGGGGGCGGATGGCGCCGAGGTCGGCGAGGGCCCGGCGGGCACCGACGACGAGCTGGAACGGTGTGTTCGCAGGGTCGCTGGCGTACGCCTCGATGCGGCGGCCGACGTGGTCGGCGGCGGCCAGAAGGGAGCGCTGCAAGGTGCGTTCGCCCCAGTGCTCGACGGAGCCGACCGGTCCGGCGAGAAGGCAGAGCACGTCGCCGGGTTCGCTGCCGTGCTCAAGAAGGCCGCGCTGTTTTGCTTCCCATAGGACGGTGACGGGGTCGATGGGCTCGTGGCGGCGTTCGAGGGTGGTGAGGCACTGCCACAGGCCGGCGTGCAGCGGCTGGGTGAAATCCTCGGGAAGCAGCCACCGTACGGACTCGATGCCAGCGGGGTGGGCGGTGGCGGTAGCGATCAGCAACTGCTCCTCCTGCGCCGCCTCGGCATAGTCGGGTGCGATGGCCGGCGGGGGTGGCGGGGTGCGGGGCAGGACGCCCGCGCGTGGCGGGAAGCGCGCTGCGATGTCGTCCACGACTGCGGCGAGCGCGTCGGCCTCGGCGAGCACCGTCTGGACGGGGTGGGGGAGGGAGGCGTCGTGGACGGTCTGGAGAAGGTGCTCGGCGGCGGCCCGCAGCCGGCGGCGGGCGTGTTCGGCCTCGACCATCCGAGCGTAGGCGGGTGCGTGGCGGGGCCAGGGGCAGACCTGGATGAGGGTGTGCAGATAGGAGGCAGTCAGTCCGCGTCCCTGCTGCTGGCTCGCTGCGAGCACCTGGTTGAGCCACGTGGTGTTCTTCGCGTGCTCGGCCGGGTCGGGCGGCGGCAGGGTGCTGATCGCGGCGAACAGGGCGGCGTGCGCGGCGGTGGAGAACGAGTCGGCGGAGACCCCGGTCACGTCGCCGAGACGGTGCGGACCGAGAAGAAGCGCGCCGAGGAGGGCCTGCTCGACGTGGAACACCGGCTGCGGCGCCGGGATCGTGTCGAGGTCGTCCTCGTCGGGTTCGGGGCTGAGGGGCATCAGGCGGCCAGGGTGAAGTCGTTCGGGTCGAGGGTGACGCCGAGGTGCGGGGCGAGGAGGTGGCCGGCGAGCAGCGGCGGGACCGCGTTGCCGATCTGCGAGAACTGCTGGCCCTTGTTACCGGCCCACGGGTAGTCGCCGGGGAAGGTCTGCAGGAGGCCGGCCTCGCGAGCGGTGATCCGGATCGGCTCCGGTACTGCCGGCGCGTCCGTGTCCTTCGTCGGCGCCGAGAGCGGTGTGGCGACCCAGGTGCATTCGTTCGCGCGGTGCCCGAAGAACAGCGTGCCTGCCGGCTCCTCGATGGACCGGACAGTGGCGTTGGCCTGGTTGTTGCTGCGCAGAGACCAGGACCAGCGGTGCGCCTCGGCGGTGAACGTCGGCGCCGGGGCGGTGGCAGCACGGTTCTCACGGGTGCCGTGCCGTGCCGCCCACCCCGCGCCTTCGCGACGGGACTGAAGGACCACTCCGTCCGGTCGCGGCATCCAGGTTCCGCGGTCCCGGGCGTCGGAGAGCGTCTTGCGGGAGCCCGAAGGGAACGGTTCGGGCCCGCCGCCGGGCCCGCCCCCGGCACAGACGGTGGGAACGGGCCGGTCGGTCGCACCCCGCCCCAGAGCTTCGGCCATGCTCACCCAGCGGGCACGTCCCGGACCGAACAGCGAGTCGGGCTCGGCGACACGGGCGTGCGTCGGCGTGGGAGGCTGTGCCGTACGGACTCGCGAGGCGAGCAGGATCGCCCGCTTGCGCGTCTGCGGAACGCCGAAGTCGGCCGCGTTGAGGATCCCGTACCAGACCGAGAAGCCCCAGCCGCGCAGGATCGCCGCGTACTGCTTCCACAGCGGCAGGACGTCCGGAACCTCCTCCATGGCGACCCACTCGGGCTCGCCGACCGCGTTCAGGGCGTGGAGGTAGCGCATCGGCTCGGCCGCGAGCAGGGAACGCTCGTCACGGCAGGCGGCGAGGAGGCGCTCGCGGGTGTCGCGTCCGGCGGCGAGGTCCTCGACCGCCGCATGCACCAGCGGCTGGTCCACCAGGCCAAGACGTTTGCCGGCCATGCTCCACGCCTGACACGGCGGAGAAGCGATCAGCCCGCGCGTCCGGCCGAGGAAGGGCCACGTCGGATACATCGCCACGTCGGTCCGGATCGTCAACTGCCCAGCGGCAGCACGGGTCCTGCACGCCCACTCGTCCCACTCCAGCCCCACGTCACGCACGCCGAAGACACCCAGTGCACTGCTCCAGCCGCCCGGCCCCGCGAAGAGGTCGAGTATCACGTGGCCAGCCCGAAGTCGTCCTGCGCCAGCGCGTCCGCATCCCCGCGGCACGCCCAGGGCGAGCAGCCGTCCGTGACACCCCGCTCCAACTCGTCCTCGTCGGCGAGCTCCTGCTGGAGGGCCGCCCACTCGGAGGCGGTGACGTGGTCGATCGGGGCCCGGCCGAGGGGGACGCGGGAGCGGTGCAGGAACGCCTCGCCCAGCAGCCGATTGCCGCTGGCGTTGGCGCGGGCATTGCCCTTTCGGATGGCAGCGTCGAATTCCACGACGTCCTCCCACTCGGCGGGGGAGTTGTCGCGGATGTGCCGCCACTGAGCATTGCCATGGAAAGGGCAGCCCAGGCAGCTTGATTTCGGGGTTTCGGCCAGATCGAGAGAGGTGAGATAGCGAACGCAGTCGGAACGCGACCAGCGCATGTCGATCAGCGGATGTCGGTTCTGCATGTACTTCACGTCGGCGTCCTTGGCGCGGTGGAATTCGTCGGTGGATATGCCGATCCACTGCTCGACGAAAACGCCCTTTGGTACCCGAGTCGGATACGGGTAGCCGAGAAGATCGCGGATCTTCTTCTTGATGGGCTTCACCTTGTACTCCCCGGTGCTTCTCTGCACTTCACTCTCATGGGTGAAGGCGGGTATGTGACTCGTCAAAGGGCCTCCGAGATGGATGGGGTGAGGGGTGGTGGTGGCGCTGGCGACCGTCCAGCACGTCGCCGGGCGTCGGTAAGATCAGCGCTCTCAATGGGGGTGCGATGCGAACATCAGGGCGGGGCGGCGAAGGGCAGAAGTACGCGCTGACCTCGGACGAGGACGACAGCGATTTCTGGGGCTTTGCTCACGAGGCCGCGGGGTTGTTCACTCCGCTGCCGGATGAGGAGGGAGCGCGCCGAGTGCACCTCGCGGGTTGCCTCCCGCAGGGTGGCCTACTGAAGGGCATCGATCACGTCGGCAGTCGTCGTGCTGTGGCAGGGAACGCCTGGTTCGAGCTCCTCGACGGTGACGGTGCCATCATGGGGTCCTACTTCGTCAACGAGGTCACCGTCCTCGACGTCAAGCCTTCTGCCTGCGGCGCCGGCCTCGTAGACCTCACGGTGACGCTGTGGTGCGAGAATGCCCTGGCTGGAGCGGAACAGGTGTGGGACCTGATCCGCACGGGGCACCTGAATCGCACCGGCATGTGGCACGAACTTGCCCCCGAGGAAAGACATGCGTGGCTGTCGGTGGCGCTGTGGTCCCAGGAGTACCAGCGCCAAGGGAAGCCCGACGCTCCTGCAGGCCAGGTTTTCAGCCTGGACGGCCGACACATCGCTGACAGAGACACCTTCTACTGCGCGATCGGTGAGGCCATCAATGGGCCTGGCGGATACTTCGGCTGGAACCTCGACGCTCTGGACGACTGTCTGAGCGGCGGCTGGGGCGCCACCACTCCGTTCACCTTGCACTGGGAGTCGTCGACCGAGACCAGGGCACGGTTGGTGGAGCGCGTGCCCGCCGGCGATCGCGAGGTTGCGCTGTTCGACCTGCTCCTGGAGATCTTCGA
The DNA here is from genome assembly GCF_000720645.1 of Streptomyces sp. NRRL S-378. Classification (NCBI taxonomy): domain Bacteria; kingdom Bacillati; phylum Actinomycetota; class Actinomycetes; order Kitasatosporales; family Streptomycetaceae; genus Streptomyces; species Streptomyces sp. NRRL S-378. The sequence goes on along the minus strand of NZ_JOBX01000005.1, from coordinate 103,887 downwards.
GGAACGGGGTGTGAGCGTCATCCTTCGGTGACAGCTCGTAGCTTCCGGGCATCGGTCTGGGCAAGGTCATTCGGACTCCTGCGGACGGCGGCGGGCGGGGATGCCGAGGTGGACAGCTGGCCGTTGGGCTCGGCGTTGGGTCTCGTCGCGCTTGGCGCGAAGGAAGGTGAGGGTGAGGTCGATGCCCTCGATCTCGCCGATCCAGCCCTCGGCTTCGGCTTGCTGTCGGCGGTGCAGTAGGTCGGCTTCCAGCTCAGTGAGCCGGGCGAGCATCCTGGGGTTGACGTGGAGCATCGGGCAGCGGATGCACGCGTGTTCGTGCTGGCACGGGGTGCCGTAGGGACGTCCGCAGGAGCCGAGCTCGACCTTGCGGCGGTCGAAGTGCTCCTCGAACTCGGTCCACTCCTGCTCGGTGGCGTCCCGGTATTCCTCCGAGGGCCGGACCTGGCGCCGTTGGTGCAGGTGGGCGTGGTAGTGGCGGATCACGTCCTCGTCGAAGACGGCGACGTAGCCGCGGGTGGTCTGGATGCTGAGGTGGCCGAGCAGGGCGGCGCCGATGTGGATGGGCAGGCCGCTGTTGACCAGCTCGGTGGCGAAGATCCTCCGGAAGTCGTGCGGGGTGAACTTCAGCCCGCGGAAGCCGGGGTGGGTCTCGGCCAGGTCCTCACAGCGTCGGCTGATCATCTTCTGGATGGTGCCGGGGTTGAAGATCTTCGATCCGATCGCTCCGTTCTGGCGTTGGAAGAGGAAGGGCATCGGAGCGCTCCAGACCTTGTCGTGCGGGTCATGGCGGCTGACCAAGGGGATCGGCCTTCCCCGCCGGCCGTGGCGGCGGATGATCGAGGCGATGACGTGGAACAGCTCGGCGGACATCGGGATGACGCGCTCGCGGTCGGTCTTGGACGGAGCGATGACCAGCAGGGCGATGACCTCGCCGTTCGCGCGCTGGTACTGGCGGATGCTGAGGTGGGTCAGCTCGCACAGCTCCTCGATGCGGACGCCGGAGTGCCGCAGGGTTTCCACTGCCGCCCAGTCCCAGAAGGCGGCCTCCTCCTCGGTGCCGAGGTGCACCAGCTCGCCGGAGTCCAGGTTCAGCACGCGCGTGGGAACGGCGTCGCCGTGCCGGAGGCGCTTCCGGTCCGATTCGCTGATCACCCGGCGGTAGGCGGTACCGGCGTGGGTGAACACCTCGCCGTCGGCGGCCTGGTCGGCGCGTTCGAGCAGGAGCCTGGCCTGGTCGTAGCGGGACTCGACATGCTCGACCAGGACGGGCAAGAGGGGCTGGCGCTGCCGGGTGCGGTCCGCGGAGCGTTCACTCACCTTCCGTCGGCGGACGCCCAGGCCGTGGAGCTCACCGGGCGGGACGGGACACGGTGCGACCCAGGTGGCCCAGCGTTCGGGTTCGGCAGCAGCCCAGGTGTGCAGGTCGTAGTAGAAGCTGCGGACCGAGATGACGATGTCGTCCTGGCCCATCCTGTGGGATCCGTCGTCCTTGAGACGGATCGTCTCCCGCCAGCGCGTGTAGAGGTCAGGCGCGATCCGCAGGCCCTGCTGGCCGGGGTTGAGCTGTTCGATCTTCACCCAGAAGTGCTTGACCAGGAGGAGCGCGAGCTGTTTCAGGCTGGCGTAGTCGAGGTCAGCGCGGCGTCGGCCGAAGTAGTCGATCAGCAGCCCACGGACGGCTTGGTCGCGGACTCCGTACTGGTCGATGAGTTCTTCGATGGTCCGCTGGCCGCGCATCATGGCTGCCCGCATGGTCGTCGGCGTGGAGGTCGGGAACCGGCCCATGCCAATGAGAGCCGTCCACATTCCGTGCCCGAACAGACGGTTGGAGGCGGGCTGGCCGGGCTGGAGACGGCAGCGGGCCAGGCGGTTGTCGTGCGCGTACTGGAGGATCGACGCCGGGGTGACGTCGGCCAGCGCGACGCCCTGATAGGTCAGGAGGGTGCACATATCGAGCACCGCCTCCCGCTGGTGTTTGAGCCGCAGCTCCTGTGCGGCGATGTGCTCCTCGAAGGTGATCAGCAGTGGGTCGTTCTGCGCGGAGATGAACAGGGGCGTGAAGTTGTTCAGCTGGTTCTGCCGGAAGGCGAGCATCGAGGGCTGGACGACGCGGAGACAGAACAGCGTGCGGACCCCAGGGGTGACCGCGAGGCCGGTCGTCCGGCGGGATCCGAGGCTGTTCGCCTTGATCAGCCCCTTGCCCAGAGGACTGGCATCCCAGCGCTCCTGCCAGGTCTGGCCCGGGTAGGTGGACAGGTACTGGAGGATCCCTCGGGTAGCCTGGCTGCGCTGGTGTCGGGTGACGGAGGGAGCGTCCGCCCAGACGTCGAAGGCCAGTCGGGAGATGTGGTTGATCGAGGCGGCAGACAGCTCTCCATGCGGTCGCGGCGGGGTATCCGCGACTGCGGCCTGCGGCTTCATCGGACCGCCCACGAACCGGCTCGGGAAGGTGAGCCCCTCCACGATGGGCCCGTGCCGGCGGCTGACGCCTGTGGTCGGGCTGGCCTGTGACCTAGGCACCGAACACCGCCTTGATGTCGTCCGCGGAGTACCCGGTGGGATAGCTCGTCGCGGGCCGGGGGGTGCTGTAGTGCTCGGCGAGCTTGTCGAACATCTCCTCCACCCGGGCGGTCAGGTAGCGACTGGTGGTCTGGATGTTGGCGTGCCGCATGATGGCCTGGACCTCGACCGGGGTGAGCTTCCCGCCGTTGGCCATCCGGGACGCCGCCGTGTGGCGGAGGTCGTGCAGGGTCCAGTTCGTGCCCAGCAGCTCGTTTGGCGTCCCCGCTGCATGATCCGGCGCATCGCCCAATAGGACAGGGGGCGATCACTCCCGCGCCGGGTGCGCCAGACCGGCTCGCCCCGTGACGGCGTGCCCGCCTCGTCGAGGTAGCGGGCCAGCCTGACGAATGCCTGCGGCGAGGCCGGCACCGCTTCCCTCTCCCGGGTGCCCTTGGAGATCACGTAGACCCGCTGGCCGGCCCAGTCGATGTCGTCCACTCCGACCCCGAGCAGCTCGACCGCGCGGGCGCCGCTGGAGACGTAGAACTCCAGCAGGGCGCGGTCGCGCTCGCAGCCCATGCGGTCGAACAGCTCGTCCCAGAGCCGGTCGGGAATCGAGCGGGGCGGCCGGTCGGATACCTTCTGCCGCAGCCGGGCCCGCCCCACGACCGCCCGCGGCTCCAGCGGGCTTCGGTGCGCGAGGGCCCGTCGGCGCTGCGGAGAGATAGGGACGGGATTGACCACCGGCCCGTTGCCCTGATGGGCGTGGAACCCATAGAAGCCGCTGACCACCGACAACGCGTGGTTGATCGTCCTGGGTGCATACCCGGCACGCAGCGCAGGCTTGCCGGTCCTCAGGTTGACCGACCCCGGCGCGGCGCCACCCGCCTGCGTCCGCTGGCGCTGCGGATTCGAGGCCGTCCGCAGCCATCCCGCCAGCACCGCGACCTCAGACTCAGTCGCCTTCTCCCACGCGACCCCCAGCAGCCACAGCAGCCGAAACCACCGCAACAGGCCGTACCCGTAGCTGCGTACCGTCAGCGGACTGCAGTCGTTCAGTGCCAGGTCCCGCAGGTAGGCGGTGGCCGCCTCGATCTCGTCGTCGTACGCGTTCAGGACGACGTACGGAGGGTGGACACCCCGAGCGGGGACCACGGCCCCCACCCGGGGCAGCTCGGCCCGCCCCTCGATCAGTTCATGTCGCAGTTCCACGGTGTTCCTCCTCGTTGATCGCACTGACCATCAGGCTGACCAACGAGGAGACTTGGTGCAGATAACTGTGCACTGGCGCCGGGTCATCCCAGGAGGCCCGTCCGTGTTGAGGATGTAGAGGGGCATGGAGGCGAAACGGTGATCCGGGTTCAGGGCGTCGTTGCGGATATTTCCGGAGGAAACCCGGAGAACAGGTATACCGGCGGGCGTTGCTATTTCGCGTTCGAGGCGGTCGAGATGGTCATAGACGGATTTGGGCTCCCATCCGGTGTCGGCGAAGATCGCGTAGTCAATTTTCGGGAGGATGCCTTCGGCAGACAGGGCGAGCAGGGTGCTGGACTGGACGCCGGCACCGAGAGAAAGGGCGTGGAACTGGGGGGAAGGGTGAATGGGCAATCCTTGGGCGGAGCGTGGAGGCCGGGTCAGCGGGCGCGGGCTCGGGAGAATGTCCGGTTGCGGGACGGGCAGGAGCGCGGGCACCAAGGAGCGCCGTGCGGCGAGGGCGGCGGTGGCCTCGCGGGCGCCGGTGACCGCAGCGGTGTAGTGGGGCAGGATGCGGTCGGTGATCCGCCAGGCGGCGCGGGCCGGATCGAGAGGGCCGGCGACGGTCGGCGGCGCGGGGATGCGGTCGGTGATGCCCTCGTGCAGCCCTTGGGGGATCACAGGGCAGACCAGGACCCGGCCTCGCCGGTGCTCGGCGAGGTACAGCTCCAGGTCGTCGTGCCGCCGCAGGGTGATTCCGTGGCTGCGGAAGGCGATGGCCGGCCTGGCGTCCAGCGGCGTCCACACGCGGCATGTGTCAGCGAACTGGTCGGCGGCGCGGGTGTACTGGCGGTAGAGGGCCGTCCAGGTGCCGGGCAGACGGTCGGCGAGCTGGAGGGCGAACAGGTGGAAGGGGTGCAAGAAGTGTCTCGGCGGGAGAAGGTCAGCGTGTCCAGCTGGCGGCGTCGGGGCAGCGTCAACGCCGTACGCGGGGAGTGCGGGACGCTGAGGGGGCTGTGGTGGGGCCGGTCGCCCGCTGAACAGGCTTCGCTTGTTCTTGTATGGCGGCGAGGTCGCGGGTGATGGCGGTGGCGACGTAGTGGCACCCGATCGCGCTCAGGTCGAGCTGGTGGGCGGCATCGGCGAGGTGGCCGGTCATACGCGGTATGGCCTCGGCGTGGCGAGGGGTGCGTACCGCTTCGTCGTCTGCCGGGTAGCCGACGAACGGCGCGCCTTCGTACGGGTTGGCGTACAGCGCGCTGGCGAGGTCGTTGCCGGCCAGGGAGGAAGCGACCACGACCGAGGCCAGGCACTCCAGGCTGGCGCGGCTGCCGGCGATGTCGGCGTACGCGCCGCCGTCGAGCGCGCCCAGGCGTACGAGGGCGGTGGCCATCAGGTCCTGGACCTTGAGCAGGAGCGGGCTGATCCGGCGCAGCGCGTCGGTGCCGGGGGTGTAGGAGAGGTCCCGGACGCGTGCGTGCAGGGCCTCGAACTCGCCTGCCAGGTCACGGAGTTGTTCTGCCTGTTCTGCAAGGTTGAGCGAAGGCATGGGGCGGTGTGCTCCGGGAGATCGGGTTAGAGATGGAGGCGCAGCGGGAGATTCGGTCGGTGACCAGCTGGGCGTGACGCAGGGGCAATGCGTGGGTGGCGTCCGGGACGATCTCCAGCTGGGCGCTGGGCAGACAGGCGGCGAGACGACCGGTCCGCTCGGGCGGGATGTGGGCGTCGAGGCTTCCGGCCAGAAGGTGGACCCGCCCGCCGAGCTGCTGCAGCGAACCGGGGTCGGGCCGCTGATTGGCGAGGTCGTGCCACAGGGCAGCGAGGTCTCCGGTCGCCATGGTGTGCAGGCCCTGCCGGCACGGCAACGGCAATGCACCGGACGTCGACTGTGCGGGGGAGTGCAGGGCCCACCGACTGGTGGTGGGAAGGCACCGCCGGACCGCGTCGAGCAGGTACGGCGCGTGCGTGCACGCGGACGCGAGAAGGTTGCGGCCCAGCGTGAGGAAGGACTGGGCCGGACCGGTGCCCGTGCGGGTGCTGATGCCGCCGTACGGGGGCGAGATCAGCACCAGCCCGCGGATCCGGGGCGCGAGGTGGGGGTGGCGCGCGACCAGGCGCATGAGCGTCATCGCTCCCATGGAGTGGCCGGCGAGCACGAGCGGGCCGCGTGGCGCTGTCGTCTCAAGAACCTGGGCGAGGTCGTCGGCCAGCTGGTCGAGGCTCAGGGCGGCGGTCCCGCGGGTGGAGTAGCCGTGCCCGCGCTGGTCGTAGCGCACGACGCCCATCCCTTCACGGAGCAGGAGCGGTACGTGCGAGCGCCACAGGGCAGCGGTGACCGAGAGCCCGTGCACCAGGACTGCCGTCACGGGTGCTTGTGCAGGATCGTCGATGTAGGTGGCGAGCCGGGCACCATCCGGGAGCCGTATCGATCTCATGCTGCGGTCCCGAAGTCGGTCTGCCGCGGTGCGTGCTTGGCGACGGCCCGCTTGGTGATGCCGTCGGAGGCCCGCTTCGAGGCGGCGGTCAGTTCGGCGGCGCCGGGCTCCAGGTACCACGGGCGCAGGTCGAGCATCGCCGCGCGCATACCGGTGGCGAAACACAGGGCAGTGCCCTTGGGCAGGGCGCGGATCGCGTCGGCCGGCAGGATCCGCTCCTGCCGCATCGACACGGAGGTCGACTTGCCGGACTCGGAATGTGAGGTGGACGTCGTCTCGACGTCATGGTCGCCGATCAGCCGGGACAGCTTGTCGGCGAAGTCCGGGTCGTCGATGCCGGAGCCGATCACCTTCACGGTGGACGCTGACCACATGGCGTCCATGCCTGCATCCCCCCAGACCTTCTGGCCCTGGCGGTAGGACTGCAGGATCGTGATCGGGATGATCCCGCGCGACCCGAGATGCGAGTACAGGTCCGGAAGGTCCGAAATTTTGCAGACGTTGGCGGCCTCGTCGAGGATCGCGAGCATTGGCGGGTCGAGCCGCCCGCCGGCTCGCTCGGCCTACGCGGTCGCGGCGCGCATCACCGAGTCCGCGCACGCGGCGATCAGCGCGCTGGCGCCGCCTCCGCCGTCCTTGCTCAGGAGGAAGAGTGTGTCGGTGGAGGTGACGAACTCGGTCGGCCGGAACTCGGGCACGTCCTTCTGCGGGGTGACCCAGGCGGCGATCTCGCTGTTCAGCAGAGCGGCGGCGTACTGGCGGGCGGTCTCGTAGATGCCATCGCGGGTCTCCGGCGGTCCCTCGACCGTGCCCTTGAGCTGGGCGGCGACGGCGGCGAAGTCGTGGTCACGGAGGATGTCGAGCGGCGTGCGGTCGGCGGGGAAGGCGAGCCACTGCATGACGTCGGTGATCGGCCGTTCGTCGAGGGCCGCGGCCAGGAACAACTGGGACAGGATGTTGGATCCGGCCTTCGACCAGAAGTCACCCTGCTGGCTCGCGTCCACCGAGGCGGCGAGGAAGTGGCCGGCCAACCGCCCGGCGCCGTCCAGGGTTTTGGCGTCCGCCAACGGGTTCCACCACATCTCGCGTGCTGCGTGCGCGATCTGCTGCGGATCCATCGACCACACCTGACCGACGCGTGCGCGGGCGTCGTAGGTGGCGGTGAACGCATCACCCGCAGCCTTGTTCGAGGTCAGCAGAACCGGGCCGGGCGCGGCGAGTACGGAGGGGATCGCGAGCGAGGTGGTCTTACCCGAGCGCGGCGCCATGATGGCGACGGCCACATCCTCGTAGCCCATGCGCACCTCGTGCTTGGTGCCCTGCAGGTTGCCGAGCAGGATGCCGGTGTCGCCGGCCTCGATGTGCTTGGCGTCCTTCAGGCTCGGGCGCAGCGAGCGGGCCTTGGCGGTGATCGCCTTGGCCATCAGCGGTTCGATGTCCCGGGCCTTGGCCATGCCGGTGATCTTCTTCCGGCCGCCGCCGCGGCTCTTGTGCCGCGCCCACAGGACGCCGGTCACAGCGCCGAGGGCGAGCAGGGCTGCGATCGGGACGATCCGAGCGCCGACAAGCAGGGACGTTTCTCCGACCTGGGGCCAGAGCTGGTCAGGATGGAGCAGGGCGGCGGTCGGCTGGTAGGGCGCCCAGTGGTCGGCGGTCAGCCATGCGGTGATGTTGCCGGACAGCCAGGCGAGATGAGACAGCGGGACGACGACGCCGAGCACTCCGAGGAGGAGGCGCAGGACGATGTCGTACCCGTCGGAGGAACGGTTGGAGGAGGGTGGCAAAGGGCTATGTGCTTCCGGGCGGGGACGAAGGGGTTAGCGGCTGCGGGTGGTCTTGGCCGGTGACCGTCGAAGGGGGCTCGGATTCGCCGGCGTGCTGGCGCGGCGGGCGGCGAGGGCGTGGACGCGTTCTTCCAGGGCGGAGGCGACCTGCGCGGCGGGGACTTCCCGCCGCGTGACGGTGATGCGATCCGGGTCCCGGGTGGGGAGGTTGACGACGGTGGCCGCACGCAGCACCGGGCTGGGGTCGGTCAGTGCTGCGGTGAACGCGGTGATCAGGTGGGGCGGCGTGTGCTCGCCGAATCGGGCCTGCCACAGAGGAGGGCCGGTGCGATCGAGGGCGGCTTCGACCCACCAGCAGCCGGTGGTCTCGTTGACCTCGATGCGGATCGTGCCGTCGGCCGAGGCGAGATGGTTGTGGCTGTAGGCCGGTGACCAGCCGGCTTTCTGGAGCGGTTCCAGCGGGTCCCAGTCGTCTGCAGGATCGGCTGCGGGACAGGTGAGGGTGTCGGTGAAAGCGGCGATGAGTTCGACCGGGGTGCGGGCACCGAAGCTCGCGTACCAGGCGGGTCGGTCCGGCTGCTGGGCGTGATGGAGCGTCCACCACTGGCCGCCTGGGTCGGGCTCGAGCCGGAGGAGGGCCCTCTGGTCGGGGCTGGAGAGGATGACGCGCGGCATCAGGGGGTCGTGGCCGTAGCTCCAGCCGCAGGCCCGATGGAGAGGGACGGTGACCCAGGAGGGATCTCCGCCTCCGGCCAGGTGGCGCGGGGCGACGAAGTTGATATCGACGATCTTGGGGGGCTTCGGCATGGTCACCTCCGCACTGTGCTGGCCCGGCCGGACGCGGGGGCCGTGGTCGCCGTCGGTGGCGGTGCCAGGGTCGAGGGGGCGTGGCGGGCAGCTGTGTTGATGTCGAGGACGGGCTGGCCGTGGGAGGCCCAGTCGTCGAGGTAGCTCCAGGCTTCGGCGTGGTACTCGGCGAGGGCGTCGTCGTACGCCGGGATTCCGGGGCAGGCGTCGGCAGCGAGGTTGTCGCGCGTCTGCCGCCATTCCTCTTGCAGTACATCCAGGCGGTCGAGGGCATCCTGCAGGACGCCCAGCTGCCATACCCAGCGGCTCTGTACCGCGTGGGAGGGGAGTTGGGCGAGCTGAGTCTCGGCGGTGGCCAGCAGGTGGCGGGCGCCGGCGTGGACGGTTTCGAATGCGGCGCTGGTGTCGGCGTCGCGCTGGCTCTGGCGGAGGCCGTAGGCGTTGTCGTCGTACGGCCAGCCGTCGAGGCCGGTGTGCTCGTCGGAGTACGCGTCCCAGGCGTCGAGGATTTTCTTGCTGTCGCGGATGAAGGCGTTGAGGTGACGCAGCACCTCGCGATGTGCGGCGGGGGCGAGGGGAATGGTGGGGTGTCCTATCGGGATCAGCGGCGAGCGGTGGAACGGGTGGTGTTTTCCTTCGCCGGGGGCGTCACGGCCTCTGGCCGGCGCCGCATGCCGCGGGTCTGCCTGCGGATGCCGGCGAGTCGGGCGGCGTGGGCCTCGACGACCTGCTCCGGGGTGAGCGGGCTCGGCTTCTGCACGGCGCCGTGGGCGGTGCGGTCGTACATGCCGCGCTGGAGCGGGGCGCGGTCAGCGAGCGTGGTGATGAAGGCGGTCACGAGGTGCTCCGGTGTGTTGCCGTCGAACCAGGCGTGCCAGATCCGGGGGCTCGCAGCGGAGGGTCCGGGGTGGTCCCGGACCTCGATGTGCCAGGACGTACGGTCTGGTTCGCGCCATGGCACGGTGCCGTCACCCTTCTCGGGCCGGCGCTCCACCCTGCACCCCGGTGGATCGGAGACGGCGGCCCCGCGGCCGTCGATGAGCCAGCCGGCAGCTTCCAGCGACGGCAGGGGGTTGCCCGGCTCGGCGGGTGCAGGTGTGACGAGGGCGTCGGTGAGGCCGGCGAGGACCTCGGCGGGGACGAGTTCGCCGAACTCGGCGTACCAGCCCGGCTCGCTGCCGGTGGGCTCGGCCCGCAGCCGCCACCACGCGGAGGTGGCGGACTGCGGGTCGAACTGCAGGCTGTGACGGTGATCGGAGCTGCGCAGGACGATCTCGGGGCTGAGCGGGTCGGAGGTGGGTCTCCATCCGGCGGCGGCCAGGCCATGGGTGACGTGGCGGGCGTCTCCGGGGCCGGCGAGGTGGCGGGGGCTGGTGTCGAACGGGATCCGCCAGGCGTGCTTGTCGGCGAAGGCGGCGAGCTGCCGTTCGCTCAGCGGCACGAGCCGCACTCCGGCTCGGTGGCGACGGCGCTGCCGTACAGGCCCCGGAGGCCGTCCAGGACGTAGTGGAGGCTGTGCTGGTCTGCCTGCTCCCATGCGGCGGTGCGCAGGTCCGTGATCAGGAGGCCGACCTCAACGGTGCGCGGGGTGTCCGGGTGGTCCTGCACGGCGCGGGCGAGGGCGCGCAAGGTGTCGGCGAGCTGGACGGGCAGGCCCGTGTACTCATCGAGCAGAGGCTCGACGAGGGCGAGCGCCTCTTCGGGGTCAGGGCTCTCACGCAGGTAGTCGGTAAGAAGGGACAGGGTCTCGGTCGCCGTGCGGATCGTGTCCGGGGTGAGTGCGGGCATCAAGCTCCTCGGTTCGTGGGGTGTGGGTGATCAGCGGTAGGTGCGGGCGCCACCAGTGTTGGCGTGGGGGCGGGCCGTGGTGCGGGGCCGGCTGCTCCGGGCGGCGTTGCGAGCCCAGGTGGCGGCGCGGGCGGCGGTGATCCGGGCCTGCTGCCAGGCGCTGAGCTGGGAGGGCAGGACGGACACGGACGTGGTGCGGATCTGGGCGCTGTGTGGAACCCGTCCCAGCGGGCGCATCACGGGTTCGGGGCTGGCGAGCGCGGTCGAGAAGGCTTCCACCAGGTGCATCGGGGTGCTGGGGGCGAACTGGGCTGTCCAGCCGTTGCCTTGCTTGTCCTTCGCCCCGGACCACCACATCGCCTCGCCGTCGGGGCCCTGGTGGAACTGCATCCAGGCGCTGCCGTCGGGGCTGGTCGCGGTCACGTGCTCGGCGTTGGGCGGACGGTCCCACCCCTGCTCGCGCAGCGGTGCCCACACGTTGGGGGCGTGCGCGGAGCGGGGCCGGGTGAGGGCGTCGGTGAGACCGGCGACGATCTCCACCGGTGTTTGCCGCCCGAGGACTGCCCACCACTGCTCTTGGTGGCGGCTCGCGGCACCGTGGATCGTCCACCCGCCGGGCAGTACGAAGGGGTCGTAGGTGATACGGACCGCGCGGTCCGGGCTTTCCATGGCGAGAGGACCGCCGGCCTTGGACTTGTCCCGCCAACCCGAAGCGCGCAGGAACTCGGAGACGTGCTGGAGGTCACCGCCGCCGGCGAGGGCGCGGGGCTCGACGAGGTAGTGCTGCTGCGCCTGCTCGCCCGCCCCCCAGCCCTGCCACTGCTTCCTCTTCACCGGCGCCGCCGTACGACGAGTGGAGCAGGGGCCGGCGGCTTCGCCGGTGCGGTGCTGGGCCGGTCGCCGGCCTGCCGGAGGATCTCTCGGTGTTCGTCCAGGTCCCCGCCGATGGCGTCGAGCTCGTTCGTGGCCCGCCCCAGGGCGAGCCACACCTCAGCGGGCAGGGCGCCGCGCTCGGCCTGGACCTTGGCGAACATGCTGCTGACGGAGACGAGGTGGGTGACGCCGGCGAGGACGCCGTCCGCAGGGTTGACAACGCGTGCGATGACCTGCGTTGCTTCATGCGGGGGGAGTATCGCGAGGTGGTCGCCGAGCTGGCCGAGCTGGCGGGCGATCTCATCGGCCAGCCGCACCGGGTACGGGTTGGAGTGGGGCATGCTCCTCCAGGACGGGGGTCGGTATCAGTGGTGGTGGCGGTGGCCGATCCGCCGGGCTTCGCCGGGGACGGCTTCGGGACGGGCAGGTGCCGGCGGGGAGGGGCGGTGGGGGCTGGTGGTGATGCAAGCGCGCAGGTAGCGGCGGAACAGGGCGGTGGCGAGGCGGGGCGTGAGGCGGTGGCTGATCGGCGGTGGCTTGCGGGGTGTTACTGGGTTCTCCGATAAGGCTGTCGGTGCGGGGCGGGCGGCCCCGAGCAGGAAGCCGGGGCCGCCCGACGGGCGTTACGGGGTACGCCGGGACGGTGTGGGGCGCGAGGCGGAGGCAGCCCGTGGCGGCTGCTGTCTGACGGGGCGCGGCTTCTTGGCGCGGATCTCGCGAACGGCCTGCTGGTAGGCGGTTTCGTCGAGCAGGTCGGGGTCGATGTTGACCCTGTATCCGGCCATCAGCAGCGTCGGGACCGCCCGGCTCGCCAGGTGCTTCTGCTCCTCGGCACCGAGGTGGTCGGGCACGGTGTGCCAGATGTACAGGGGCGTGCCGACGGGGTACTCGTGGCGTTCCATCCCGAGCTGTTCCAGCAAGTCGTGGAGCTTGGCCGGGGCGCCGGTGGGAGTGGCGACGTGGATGGTGGTGGTCAACGCTTTGACGTAGATCTCGACGTCGGTGCCGTAATCATCGGCACGATTACCCATGGGCGGTTCTCCAGTTCATCGGCGTCGGGGTGCGGGGGCGGACGGCTGCCTCGCGGGGCTCGGCGGCGGTGTTGTGGCTGTCGACCGCTCGGGAGCCCGCGCGGCGCGATTGCGGGCGGCGAGGATCCGGTGGGCGGCGCGCGCTAGCGCGCTGGCGGTGTTGCCGAGGTCGGCGACGGGGTCGGGGTCGGGGTCTGCGCTCTCGGCGTCCGGGGCAGGGGACAAGGCGATCCAGGCCCTGACGACAACGTCCCGGGTGAGCGGCAGCAGGCCGCTGGCCGGCCCAGCGATCTCGGTCAGGACCTCGGCGACCTCGGTGCTGCTCTCAGCGCGGGAGGCCCGCTCGGCGAGCTGGGCGAGGTAGCGCAGAGCAGGGCGTGCGATGCTGCGGTGGCCTTCAGGCGCTGCTGCTCGATCGGGAGGCCATGGGGAAGACGGTGATAGTCCCCGCGGGGGCCGGGAGCGGTCAGGAAGCCACCGGTGCGCTGGAGGATGTCCGCCGCCCGCTCGGTCCCGCCGATCGCGACGACCAGCCCGGTGCGTGGGTCCTTGGTGATGGTGACGTACTCCAGCACCAGGAAGTCGGGCTCCCCTGGCTTCATCGAGCTCTGGAGGCCGACGTCCGTGTGGCGGCCGGGGCCGGCGGCAGGACGGCACTGGGGGCGGTCCGAGCTGCGGGGTGCTGGAGCGCCGTGCCGATGCCGAGCGCGTCGAGCTGTGGGCCGATCGCGCGCAGGGCGCGGGCCTGGGCCCTGGTGTCGTCTGCGCCGAGGCGGTAGATACCGGTCTGCGGATCCTGGATGAAGCCGTGAGCAGCCAGGACGGCGCCGGCTGCGTCACCGACGGGCGCGGCGGCAACGCTGCCGTCCTGCTGCCAGGTCAGGACGACCCGATCCGGCTGGGACGGCTGGATGCCGCCGAGGGCGTTGTGCCGGACCTGGGCGAGCGCGGCTTCGTAGCGGGCGAGCAGGTCGCCGGTGACCTGCTCGGCTCCCAGGAATGGATCGTCCGTGAGCGCGATGCCGTTGGGCTCGGGTACGGCGCGGTACGCCTCGTCGGGCAGTGCGCGCGGGGCGACGGCGGCAATGAGGAATCCGTCGCGTTCGTCGTGTCGTTCCAGGACGACGAGCTGGGCTCCGTCCGGGCGGCTCAGGACGGCTGCCTGCTGGAGTGGGTGCTCAGCGAGTGACGCGGCGACGAGGTCCAGGTCCCAGATGCGGTCGGACAGTTCGGCGAGGTCGTCCTTGTGCTCGGGAGGGTGGTAGGAGCTCGTCCAGGTGCCCGGGAGTTCGCCGCGAGGACGTCGGCGTACGAGGCGAGGCGCTCGGAGTTGGCGTGATCGTGCATGGTGTCCTTGGGCGAGGTGGGGTCAGCGGCGCAGGCCGGCGGCCACGGGAGGTGGTGGCGGGGCCGGCGCGGTGCGCGGTGGTGGCGGGCAGGCGCAGACGGCGGAGCGCTCGCGCTCAGTGGCGGGGACCTCTTCGGCGCAGATGCTGCGGCCGGGGTGCGGGACGTGCCGGTCGGCGAGGGCGTTACGGGTGTCGGAGAGGTCGCTACGGATGGCTTGGAGACGCTCGTCGGCGAGGTAGCGCAGACGGCGGGCGATGTGCGGGTCGGCCGCGTCGCCAAGGCCGTCGTGGAACTCCGCGGTGGCGATGAGGACTTCTTCGAGCGCGGCGAGGATGCCGTCGTGGGAGGCGGTCAGTTCGGTGAGTGCGCCGGCCGCATCCCAGGTGGTGGTGGCTTCGCGGATGCGCTGGGCGAGATGGGCGACGGTGGCGCCCAGCGGCAGATCGTGGACCGGTCGGCGGTCGGTGTCGAAGTCCTCGTCGCAGTCGACGTGGTATCCGACGGCCCGAAGCCGGGCGACGGCTTCGATCCCGAGGCGGGTGTCGTCGCCCTCGATGAGGTTGGTGGGGGCGCGATGGTAGGTCTCGTGGACGCGGACCACCGGGACGAAGCCCGTACGCTGCAGGACGCTGTGGGCCTCGGGGTCTCCGCCGCGGGCGAGGACCTCCTCGGAGTGCGGGTCGCGGCGGACGGTCAGGAATCGGTCGGCCAGGGGCAAAGAGACGTTTCTCCTACGGTGATCGCCGTGCGGCTGCCGTGATGGTGGGCAGTGTCGGGAAGGCTGTGCGTCGCCGGGTGGGTGCGTTCAGGTGGTGTCGAGGTCCTGCTGGATGCCGTAGAGGCGGCGGGCGATCAGCTCGAGGCAGTGCGCCGTGGCGGTGCTGGCGGCATCGGGCTGGTGGGCGATGCGGTGGGCGGTGTGTTCGACGAGTCCGCGCACTGTGGCCAACGGGCCGGTCTGCTCGTCGGCGAGCTGCGAGAGGATGGCCGCGAGCTGGGCTGATGCTGTGGAGGCGGGCCGGGCGAGGGCTGGCGGCCTTGGAGTGCTTCGTACGGGCATCAGGCGCAGGTCCTGCTCGATGCGGCGGGACTCGGCCGAGAGGCGTCGCAGGACCTCGGCAGGTTGCGTGTGCCAGGAGCCGTCGAGGCGCGGATCAGGTTGGCGATCAGGTCGAGGCGTCCGGGCTGGGCCTGGACGGCGATCCACCGGCAGTCGTTCGGCTCGCCGGGGACTTCGATGCCTGCGGCGCGGGCCAGCCGGTGGGCGGCTTCGGCCCATTCGGGGCCGGTCAGCTCACGGTCGTCGGGGTGGAGCCGGACGTCGAGGTGGAAGATCGCGCGCCGGTCGCCGTTCGCGCTGGCGGCGAACGGGTGCTCCATGAGCGGGTCTTCGAGGTGCTCAGCCCACTGGAGGGACGTCCAGATCTTCTGCTCGTCGTCCAAGGTGTAGTAGTCGAGGCCCGGCCAGTGGGCGACGACGGTGTGCTCGGTCAGCCACTCGTCCGGCGACACCGGACGTCCCAGCGCCTCGGTGAGCACGTCGTTCGGCGTGTGGGTCCGCTCGTGGAGACGGGGAATCACCGGCTGCTCCGGGCGTCGGCTATGTGCACCAACTGGTTGAGGGCGGTGGTGGTGTACCAACCGCAGTCGATCAGGGCGTTGTCGTCGGTGTACTTCGGCAGAAGGGCATCTTCCATGGCCCGGAGATGGATCAGGCAGTCCGGGCAGCGACGCGAGAGGTGCACGAGGTAGCGAGGGTGGGCGGTGATGTACGACTGCGCGCCGCCGGTCGCATCGCGCAGCCGCCATCCGTCCACGTCGGTCGGGGTGTGCCAGGACGGGGCGACCACGCGCATGGCGTCACCCCACAGTTCTCCGCCGGCGACCCCCTTCAGGACGACGACCGTGTCGCCGGCCTGGAAGTGCTGGTGCGTGATGTCCCGATCCGGGGTGAGCGGGTCGGGCGTCGGAGCGAACACCGGTGTGGGCGGGGGCTGGGACATGCGGTTCCTTTCCACGCGAGACGGGTGGCGGTGGGAGGAACAATGGTCCGGAGGATCGCCGGTTTGGCTAACCGGCGATCGTCGGCTATGTTGCGCCGCGATCAACCGGATCGGCAGCGCAACTGACCGCATCTGACGAACCGTTGGTACGAGAGGCGGCGTCCGCAATTCGCTGACGCGATTGACCTTGTGCCAGGCTGCCGCACGTTGTCAGTGCTGCCCGCTAAGTTCCTCCCGAACACGGGGGGTGCCTTGGGCCGGAAGAAGCAGGACATGTGGATCAGGCTGATGGTGCTGTTCACCAACATGGGGCGTTGCGTCTACTGCGACGCTGCCGAGTCAGCGGAGATCGATCACGTCGTCCCGGTAACGCATGCCGGGTGGGACCACTGGGTCAACATGGTCCCGGCCTGTGGGCCGTGCAATCAGGGCAAGAGCGACAAGGGGTTGCTGGCGTGGGTTGCTCAGCTGACGTATCAGCGCTACGGCGCGGAAGCCAGTACGTGGCCGCACGGGGACAAGGGCCTCTGGTGGATGCGGGAAAGGATCGAGCGCGCATTCGATGAGGTCACGGCGCGCATTGAGGGCGTCAAGTCGGAGCTGGACGACAAGGAGCGCCGCGACTGGTTCTTTGACCGTTATTGGTTCCTCGGGAAGAACGATCCGGTCTATCTCTGGCGTGCCTGGGTTTCGACCCGCGTGGAGAAGGCCCGCGAGGAGGGCTGGCCGAAGCCGCCCCCGCCACCGCGCATGAGGGTCGTACGAACCCGCCTGGGGCAGGTGATGGAACCGATCCCGGAGGACGAGACAGCGTGACGGTGGCCCCCCTACGAAGGGGGCCTGTCTGACGCACGACCACGGCCGTGCACTGACGGCTGGTCATCGGAACGGGTTCTCCGTCCCGCGGTCGTCCTCGCCGGCGGCGTCGAGGAGCTCGAGCAGGTCGGTGCCCTCCGCATCACGCTGGTCGATCCACCATCCGGCGCGGGTGATGGAGCGGGCCTTCTCCTCCAGCTCCGCCCAGTCCGCCTCGTCCCAAGACCCCTCGACGACCAGTGCGGTGTGAGCGGAGGTCATGAGCTGGTGGCGGGACCGCTCGCCCCAGGCCAGGGCCTTCTCCGGGCCCTCCAGTTGCGGCATGTCGAACTTTTCCGCCCATTCGACGGCAGCCTGCTGCTCTTCGGCGCGCTTGGCGGCGAGCCACTCCTGCGTGGACTCCGTGTCGGCGTCGCGAGCTGCCTTCCAGCAGTCGGTGCAGTCCCGGCCGGCGAGCCAGCGGGCGAATCCGGCACGCTTGTCGGCGGGACGGTTGGACAGGTCATGGACGACCTCGTGGGAGCAGGAGTGCTCGACAGTCCACTGCGTACGGACAGCCATAGATGAATCTCCTCAAATGGGTATGAAGGTCGGAGGCTTGCGGGGTTGTTCTGGGCGGCCTCGTGCCGGCCTCGGGGTGGGCGGCGGTGTCGACCGGCCTGGGAGAGACGTCCAGCCGGGCCGAGGTGCGGGCGCGCGGCGAGCAGGACGGTGAGGGCGAACGCGGCGCCGGCGGCGGGGAGCGCGGCGCTGGCGAAGGGGTGCTCGGCGAGGCGTCCGGCGAGGGCGGTGCCGGCGGACTGGCCGGCACCGATGGACGGGATCAGCCACGCGTACGCCTCGCTCGTGCGGGCCGCGGCGGTGAGGGCGTCGGTGGTGACGTAGGCGCAGGCGACCACGACGGTGAGGAAGGCGCCGGGCACGATGACCGTGCAGGCGGCCGCGTACGGTCCCAGGAGGGCGAGAAGTGGGAGCCACCCGGCCAGGAACGCGGCCCCGGCAGTGATCATTCGGTCGGTGGTGGTGCTGGTCCAGGTGCGGCGTCCGTAGACGAGGCCCCCCAGGAAGCTGCCGGTCGAGAATGCGGCGGGCAGGATCCCGGACAGCATGTCCTCGTCGTGGTGCTCGGCCATGGCGATCGACCACACGTTCATGGATCCGATCGCGAACCCGATGCCGGTGAGAGAGACGAAGAGCAGCACCAGGCCGGGGCTGGTCAGCCGCGGTCCTGGCCCGCCGTCCGTGCTCGTCGGCTGCGCGGGACGCCAGCGCCGGGAAGGCGGTGCGCTCGCGACGGTGGCGGTGCCGACGAGACCGAGGGCGGCGGTGACGGCGAGAGCGAGGGACGGGCTGTGCGCGGAGGCGAGCGCGGCGGCGAGCAGGGGGCCGACGATGTACAGCAGGCCCTGCGTGCCGGTGTCGAGGGCGAGCGCGGCGTGCCGCAGTCGGCGATTGGGCAGCACACTCGGCCACAGCGCCCGCAGCCCGGCCTCCAGGGGCGGCGTGGTCAGGCCGGCTGCGACGACCACCGCCGTGGCGAGCGCCGGACTTACTTGGATTCCGACCACAGGCAGGGCCACCAGCAGTGCGGAGTTGAGTACGGCGGCGGGAAGGTGCACGGCGGTCTGTCCGCGGCGGTCCATCAGGCGCCCCTTGACCGGCTGGGACAGTGCGGAGGACAGCCCGTACAGGGCGCTGAGCAGTCCGCCGAAAGCGATGCTGCCTCCGGTCGCGGTGGCCCACAGGAGGATGGCGACGGGTGCCATGCCGTTGGGGAGGCGGCCGGTGAGGGTGCCGCCGAGAAGGCGGGCGACGTACGGGCTGCCCAGCACCGCGCCATAGGTGATGCGCGGGGCCGGGGCCGGGGGTGCGGTCAGGGACAACGGGTGCTTTCTCTCGGGGGAGCGGTACCTAGCGGGGGCGGGCGGTGGTGGTGCGCGCTGGCGGCGTGGGTGGTGTGGTGTCCACGGCGGGGCGCGGGCGGACCCGTAGGACGGGGGTGCGGTGCGGCGGTAGAACGGCGACGGTCGCCCCGAGGTCCTCGGCCGCGTCATGCACTTCGCGGATGAGGAAGTCGATCTGTCGGCCGAGTGCGGTGAGCCGGGCGGCGATCTGCCGGCCCTGTACGGTCTCCAGGGCGCTGGCGAACTGGCCCGCGGTCTCCAGGAGTTCCTGAAGGCGGACCATCGGGCCCGCGTGGTAGCCGCGTTGGGTGGCACCGAGGAGCGCGTTGGACGCGTCACCGGCGTGCTGGGCCTCGATGACGTCCCGGATGAGTTCCTGCAGCGATATCTCGGGGGCGGGCACGGGCCGGTTGAACACAGAGACGTCCGCGCCAAGTACGCCGGGTGGGACGGGGGCGGGAAGCACCTGTCCGGCCTCGTATTCGTGGGCGAAGTGTCCGATCACCTGCCAGCCGGGGGCGTCCGGGTCACCTCTGAGGGCGACCACCGTCGAGTCGTCGTCCTCGATCAGATGGGCGAGGGTGATGGGCTGCCCGTCAGCGGCGTACCAGGACTCGGTCAGCTCTAGCTCGCCTCGCCGCTGCGCGGCCTGGGCCCGCTCGGTCCACGCCTGCTGTTCTTCGTCGGCCAGCGGGACCTTGTAGTGCTGGTGCTGGTCGGCGAGGTTGCTGGCAATGAAGCCGTGGTCCGCCCAAGCAGCGAGGTAGGGCCACAAGGCCGCATGCTGCGTACGTACGGCGGAACCGGGGGCGGCGGGCCGGTCGAGCGCCCGCCGGATCTCGGCGGCGGAGACGGCGAGGCCGTCCAGCACGGTCCGCCACCCAGTGATGTGCCGGGCGGGCGGCAGCTCGTCGAGCGCTCGGTGAGCGGCATCGAGCAGTGCATCGGCGTACGGGGCGAGGTGCGTGGCGTACGCCTCCACGGCAGCCTTGTCGCGGTGGGCTCGTGAGGCTGCCGCGGCGCCTTCGTGAACGGTGCGGCCGTAGCGGTCGCGGGTCATGTCGAGCGCGATCTCGGTCTCGCGGGCGATGACGGACATCCGGAGACGGAAGTCGCGTGCTCGGGTTCCGAGGTCGCGTGCCACGGGCAGCGGGCTTTCGGGGGCCGGGTCGCTTCCGGGGGTCATCGGGATCGCCTGCCACCCGACGCCGTCAGGTGGACGGTCGGCGCGTAGGTGGGCTTCGGCGGGATCGGCCGGGCCGACGGCGGCGAGGTGGTGGGTGCCGTGCCGCGCTGCGTCGTACGGCCGGCGGCGGCCTGTGCGAGACGGCTGCGGCGTTCCAGGAGCCCGTTCGGCCGCACGGGAGGTGGCGGGCTGGCCGAAGTGGCGGGGTCGAGAACGACGTCGGCGTGTACGGCGTAACCCTGGCGGCGCAGGTCGTGGACGGCCTGTCGAGTGCGGCGAGGGCCGTCCCGTTCCGGTTCGCTGAGCCTGAACAGCCCGGGTTGGCCGGCGACCGGTTCGAACTCTTCGCGCAGCAGAAACCATTGGGCGAGGTGCGAGGGCATGGAGGAGGTGAAGGAGGCGACGAAGCCGTGTTCCTTGTGAGTGCCGAAGACAAAGTGGGTGCCGGGTTCCAAGAGGGTGGGCATCTCCTCACGTGGTCGGTGGTGGAGCAGGTCAGCGGCGGGGTGCCGGACGGGCCGCAGGCAGGGGACGCAGGGGTGCGGACACGGCGAGAGCCGGGCGCCGGTGCGGTGCGCTCACGCGGGCTTGGCGCAGGAACGCGCGGCCCAGGCCGTCGCCGACCGGTAGGCGAGGACGATGTGCGCGTCAGCCACGGGCGAGAGCCTCGCGGGTACGAAGAGCGGCCCGCAGGCTGAGTCCGTAGCCGTGCGCGTGCTCGCGGGCCGCCGCCTCAAGCTGGTCGTACGACGCCTGCTGCGTCATCTGCCCCGGGTGCTTGCGGTATCGGTAGACCGGCAGGCGCAGCAGGATTCCCGGGGCGAGGACCGTGATGCCGACGGCCGCCATATAGTCCTCGCCCTGGACGAGGCCGCCCATCGGGGCTGCTCGTACGAGATCGGTGCGGGCGAGGATCGTGGTCGGCCCGATCGGGATCGTGTCCTGCGGCCGTGCCCAGTAGTTCATGACGTCGCCGGCCCCGTGTCGGCCTGGCGGCGTCGGGCAGCGCCACAGGGTGGTCGAGCCGTCGGGGAGCAGGTCCTCACTCCAGCCGGCGCACCAGCCCACCCCTGTGGATTCGAGGGCGGACAGCCGTGCCGTCATGGCGTCGTCGGTGAACTCGTCGTCATCGTCTGCCCAGTTCACGTACTTGGTGCGGACCTGGGTGAGGGCGAGGTTTCGGGCGCAGGCGGCGCCGACGGGGCGGGGCAGGGTGAGGGTACGGATGCGCGGGTCCGCCGCGAGAGGGGCGGGCAGGCGGCTCGGGTCGGCGCCGTCGAGGGTGATCACTGCCTCCCACGGCACGGACTGCCGGGTGAGGCTGGCGTGCATGGCGGTCAGGTAATCGAGGCGGTCCTCGCGCAGGCGGCTGGCGATGACGATTGTGATCGGGGGCG
Organism: Streptomyces sp. NRRL S-378; assembly: GCF_000720645.1. Classification (NCBI taxonomy): domain Bacteria; kingdom Bacillati; phylum Actinomycetota; class Actinomycetes; order Kitasatosporales; family Streptomycetaceae; genus Streptomyces; species Streptomyces sp. NRRL S-378. The sequence continues at coordinate 82,814 of NZ_JOBX01000005.1, read as the reverse complement.
TGGGCAGGGAAATCTCCGGGAAGCGCGGGCGGGAAGGGTCAGCGGCGGGCAGCGGGGCGGGGACCAACCGAAGGCGAGGTGGGGGCGAGACGGGCCGGTGGCGCGGCGGCCGAGGCGGGGGCAGACCAGTGCGCCGGGTGGTTGCTGAACCGGGCGCGGGGGTCGGTGCCCCACGCGACGAGAGGACCGGCGGTGGCGTGCAGCACGCTGATCACTTCGATCCCGTGGGGGCGAAGGATGTACCCCCACTGCACGTCCAGATCGGCGGCGGTCTTCTCGGTGACCGTCATGCGGACCGGCGGGGAGTCGTCGGGCGTGACCAGGTGGTCCAGGGTGCTGCTGGCCCACTGTTCACCGCCGGTCAGCGCCGAGAGGATCTCGGGCGGGGCACCGTCGAGGAGATCAGTGCCCAGCTCGTCCCATCCCACGGCGACGCCATCCACGAGATGCTGCGCCATAGCTTTGACGTCACGGCCGAACCGGTAGCGGTGGGCAGTGAGGAGGATGGGCAGTTTCTCGCTCGGCTGGCCGTCGAGATGGACGTATATGCCGGTGTAGCCGGTCTCGGTGGGCCGAGCGATGAAGGAACCGGTCGACAGGAGGGGCCTCCAGGGCGTTTCAGGATCACTGGGTGGGTGCTGGGCCGGCGGGCGGGACGTGCGGCGGGGTCGGGGCAGTTCTGTCGAGGCCGGTGCCTGGCCCGGCGGCGGGAGGTTCGGCCACGGGTCCTTCTAGACAGAGGTGCTGGGGCCGGCGGCCTTGGCGTCGGTGCGACGGCAGCTGTAGCCGAGGAGGCTGGACGCCTCGGGCATGCTCGGGACGGCGGCGATGTCCGAGCAGGTGAACGTGTAGGTGAAGGCGGGGCTGGGGCTGGTGCCGAGCCAGGCGCGGTCCTTCTTCTCCGGAATGATCCGCAGACCCGGTGCGGCGACGGCGTCGTGCTGGGTGTGCGTGTGGGAGAAGACGACAAGCGCGCCCATGGTGGTCTTCAGCGCGTACGCATCGGTGAACTGCGGGTCGGCGGCAGTGAAGCGGGTGGTGCCGCGCGGGCCGAACTTCCGGGTCGTCTCGTCGTGCACCTTGATCTGCCGCTGGGAGGTCTGGTTCGAAGTGAAGACCTTCTTCCCGGTCAGCTCGCCTCCGGTGGCGAAGTTGTCGGTCACCGCCGAGCGGAGCTGGCCGACCGGTGCGGCCAGGGACTTCGAGGAGGCGTCGATGGCGGTGGCGTAACCATCCTTGTCGAGCACAATCTGCGGGAGCTGCTTGGGATCGTCGACGTCGACGGTGGCCACCATCTCCCACTGCTTCGACTTCGTGTTCTCGGCCATGACCAGGGCGCGGGCGAACTGCTGCTGGCTGCCGCCCCTGGTGACGGCGGCGAACCACCGCTGCTGTCCGCTGTTCAGGCGCGGGATGTACAACTCGGTCGCCGACAGGTCGTACGACCACAGCCGGTACGGCTGGCGGTCCGCCTGCGGCAGCGCCTCGTCCTGCTTGAGGTCGGCCAGCGACATCGCGTAACGGGGACCGTCCTCGACGGTGTCGAGGAGCGCGCGGTCCTGCTTGACGTGCGCGAGGTTGTTGGTCGTCGAGTAGCGGGTGATGGCGTCGCGTGCCTGGGCCGGCGTGAGCGCGGGGGTCGCCACCGGCGCGGCGGTGGAGCTGGGCGCTGTCTTCTTGGCCGAGGGACTGCTGGCGTCGTTGGTGCAGGCGGTCGTAGCAAGGGCGACGCAGAGTGTGGCGGTGATCAAGGGCAGGGTGCGGCGGATGGTGCGGATGGGGGCTCCTCGTACTGGGGAAGAGGGGGGAACGGGTAGGCGCGCGTGGCCGGTCCGGCGGTCGGCCTATCGGTGGCGCAAGGTGGCTGCGGCGCTAATCGGCGCGGGAACGGGCTGCCGCATGGTGAGGGTGGTCGGTGTGGTGGTGTGGCGGAGGTTGACACCGATGCCCTTTGGGGCGAGGTGGTGCACAAGGGCCTGCAGGCGGAGAGCGCGGCCGTCCTCGCCGTACGTGGCGGGCAACAGGAATGCGGCCTGGTGCGGGTGATACTGGAATCCGAGGGCGTAAAGCATCGTGCGGGCTTCCTCGGGGACGTCCTTGTACGGAGTGCCGAGCGCGCCGTCCTCGTACCAGGTCAGGGTCACGACGTCGGCCACCTGCGGCGGTCCAGGGCGGTGCGGCGGCTCTGGCTGGACGGTTGCGTTGTGCAGCACGGTGTCCAAGGCCCGCTGGTAGCGGGGCAGCAGGCGCCGGGTGACCTGCGCGGCTGCCCGCGCTGGCTGGGCACGAACGGCGATGCCGTTCGGTTCCTCGACTCCAGAGAAGTGATGGGGCTTGATGCCGGGCCCTTCGGGCTCCAGCGGCGCCACGACGAACTGGTACCGGTACAAGGGGCGATCGGTGAGATAGAGCTGTCGTCCGTCCTGGTCGCGCAAGACGGCGTGGTGACTGAGGACGTACTGGCTGACGATGTAGCCGACGTGGCCGACGTCCCAGAGCGCCTCGGCGCTGGCGAACTGCTCGTCGCAGGAAGCGTGTCGGACGTATTCGGTGGTCCAGTGGCCCGGCAGCCGGTCGGCCAGGGCATCGGCGAAGGCGGAGAGATCAGCGCGGAGTGTGGGCATGTGCTCCCAAAGAGATTCGTGGCGCTCTAGCGGCGGGAGCGCGGAGGGCCGGAGGCAGCCGAAGGCCCCAACGAACGGGGACGGGCAGCGGCTGGCTGGACGGCCCTGTCTTCGTCCGGGCCTACTGCGGGCGGGGTGTAGTGGGCACGCAGGTTCTCCAGATCGGCCTGGGTGACCTGTGCCGGCGCCAGGCGGACACCGTGGGCGGCGTCACGTAGCAGGCGCACCGCCTGTGGTGTGTGGCGGTGCTCATGGCCGGCCCAGAGGGCTATGGCCACGAAGTGGCCGGCTATGTGGTCGAGCACGGGCGTGGTGGCTTCGACGAGCCGACGGGTGACGGCGCTGACCTCGGCGGGCGTCTCCGCCATGGCGAGCGCGGTGAGGTAGGGAGTCAGGTCGGGAAGCGGCAGCGGCTCGTCGGGGAGCAGGTGCGCGGCCAGGAAGGGCTCGGCGTCCCGGCGGGCGTAGCGGTGAAGCGTGTTGGGCGAGGTCTCGCGCTGTTCCGGATCTTGGTAGGGCAGGGAGAGGTCCGTTCTGATCGACGGGCGGTGAGTGGCAGCAGGATCGTCTGCGGTCACGGTCCGAAGAGGGCGGCCTGATCGGCGTGGACATCGGTCCAGCCGAAGACCACGCGCTCCATCGATTGGTGGCGGTCGGCGGCAGGACGCGGGGTCACTGCCAGTTGGGGTGAACTCGCGGGACTTCTCAGTGCATGCGGGCGTCGGTGTCGAACAGCGACAGCTCACGCGAATGCAAAAGATGTTGAACAATGAACGATCGCCCGGCGACCTTCCACAGGCCACGCCCTCGGTTGAGGTGGGCGACCGCGTCCATCTCGACGGAGGTCAGGCCGAGCAGGGAGGCCGCGGCGTGGAGCTGGTCGGTCTCCTGGCGGTAGATGATGCGGGTGCTGCAGTCGGCGAGGAGGCCCTCGGCGAGAGCACGGCCCTGGGATCCGGCGTCGCCGGCGGTGAGCAGGTCGGACAGCCGGTGGATCACCATGAGGTTGGCGATGCCGAGTCCGCGGGAGAGCTTCCAGTGGGCCTGCATTCGCTGCAACAAGCCGACATGGCGCATCAGGCGCCACGCCTCGTCGTACACGATCCAGCGTCGGCCGCCGTTCGGGTCGGAGAGGGCGGACTCCATCCAGGCGGAGGCGCACGTCATCGCCAGGACCAGCGCCGTGTCGTCGCCCGAGCCGCCGAGTCGGGACAGGTCGATGGTGAGCATCGGTGCGCTGGGATCGAAGGCGACGGTGGAGGGGGCGTCGAACATGCCGGCCAAGTCGCCGTGGACGAGGCGGCGCATGGCGTGGGCCAGGTCACGCGCCGCGTCGCCGAGTTGTCCCGACACCATCCCGGCGGCCTCGTCGAGCGCGCCGGAGTTGTTGAGCGTGGCGGCGACGTCACCAAGGAGAGGGGTGCTGCCGGTGTGGGCGGTGCGGGTGACGACGGCGTCGAGGGCGATGTCCAGGGCGGTGTGCTCCATGGGCATCAGGTCCCGGCCCAGAACGGTACGGGCGAGGGAACCGAGCAGGAGAAGGCGCCGTTTCCGGATCTCGCCGACCCAGTCGGCCTCGGAGACGCTTTCCGGGCGCGGGGCGGCGTCCAGGGGATTGAGCCTGCCGGGCAGTCCGGGCCCGAGGGCTACGGATCGGCCGCCGAGGGCTTCCGCCACCGGTGTCCACTCACCCTTGGGGTCACACGGGACGTAGACGCGGTACCCGAAGGCCACAGAGCGCAGCGCGAAGGACTTGGCCAGCGCGCTCTTGCCCTGGCCGATGACTCCGGCGAGGAGGAGATTCGGGTTGGTGAAGCCCTCGACCTTGCCGTACAGCGCGAAGGGGTCGAAGACGAATGATGCCTCGGCGTGTACATCGCGGCCGATGTAAATGCCTTCCGCGCCGAGGCCGCCCTCCGCCAGGAATGGGTACGCGCCGGCGGCCACGGCGGTGGTCATGCGGTGTGCGGGGAGCTTCAGCCGGTTCCTGCGAGCGGAGGCGGGCCCGGGGCGTCCGCTTGAGGGGTAGAGGGCGGCGGGAGTCTCGTGCTCGGCGCGTGTGGTCTCTGTCTGGTGGGCGCTGGCTTCGGCGCGGGCCTTGGCGGTGGCTTCGGCGAGCTGGCGACGGGCCTCTTTGCGGCTGGCCCGGTCCGTTCTGTGGGGAGTGAAGAGCGGAGACGCGGAAGCGCGGCGGGCGCGGCGGGCGGGCCGGTGGCTCATCGGGGGCCCTCGATTCTGCGGGTAATGCTCATTGCGCACAGGCCGTGGTGTGCGCGCGGAGGTCGGTGGGGGTGGTCTTGCGCCGGACCACGTGGCCGGCGGCGAGGTGGCGCTGGCAGATGGTCAGCACGGGCGGTTCCTCGGGCAGCCGCTCCGGACGGCACGCGCTTGCTTCGCTGCCCGCCGTCGTGTTGCTGGGCAGCAGGTGGAAGGCGGCGTGGACTTCGCTGGCGGCCTGCCACAGGTGGGTGTGCGCGGTGGCCAGGCGGCGGCCGGCGGCGGGGTGCGGTGGCCGGGTGGTCTCGGCGAGCCGGTCGAGGAGCTGGTGCAGGGTGGTGAGGTGGGCGTGGAGCACGTCAAGGTGCAGTCGGTCTGCCGGCCGGGGAGGGCCTGTGTCCGACGGTGCCAGTGCACGGGTGTGGTGGCGGACTCCGGCGCTCGCGGCGCGAAGGTAGGGGTGCGCGTCCTGTGGAGTGTGAGAGGTCAATGGTGGTGGTCCTTCCTGCCGGGATGCAGGGGGCGGCGGGCAGCGGTTGCTCTGTCACGCCTTGATCGAAAAGGGATGGGTCCGTCACAGGGCGGTCCGCGCGAGCGGCAGCGCGGTGAGGGTGAAGGCGTCGGGCTGCTGGTAGTTGAGCCGTCGCAGATCGACCCCGGAGGTGACGGCGCTGGTCTCGATCTGCGCGCAGGCCGCGTCCAGGAGGGCATCGGTCTCGGCCGTGACGGTGACCAGGCCGGTCAGGGCCACGTCCGCGTGCCCGGCGATGAGCTGGCGCTCTCGCATTTTGACGTCGGCGTACTCGACGGAGTCTTCCTCGCTGTCGACCTGTCCCCGGCGGGCGCGCTCGTTCGCGTCGGCGATGATCGCGGCCTTCTTCCGCTGGACGTCCCGCAGCGCAGACTCGAGCCCCTGCGGCGCGTATATAAGGGACAGGCTGCGCCGCACTCCGGCCGTGAACATGATCCCGTGCAGGAAGCCGGCTCCCATTTCGGTGCGCGGCCAGTTCTCCACCCAGTACGTGGCGTGGCGGGCGGAGTCGGTGGCGAGGCGGTCGTACTCCTCGAACTGGACGACAGGTCCGGCGGCTGCGGGGTCCGCCTCGGCGCGGCCGGTGTCGGACCACTGCTGGAGCGCGGCGAGGGCCTTCGGGTCGTAGGCGGTGCGGATGACGGCGGCGATCTCCCGCGAGGTCAGCCAGCCTGTGACCATGAGTCCGGCGTTGCGGGCGGCCTGGGCGATGGACGCGGTGGTCTGTTCCATGACGGTGAATGCGCCTGGCAGCCCGCCGCCGGCCTGGCTGATCAGGCGCTTGGCGGCCTTCAGGTCGAGGGAGATGGCGAGGTAGGTCTCGTGCGGGGCGGCGGCGGGGCCGGCTGAGGTGACGAGTTCGGAGTAGATCTGTCCGGCGACTGGGGCCTGGGGCTGCCCGTTCTGGGTCCAGTGGCGGGTGAGGGTGTCGCCGCTGTCGGGGACGGTGCGCTCCAGGACCTGCACGGTGGCGATGTGCCCGGTGCGGGCGATGCCCGCGAGCGCCCGTCCCCAGCTGGCCACGTTGTGGTTCTGGGTGGCGGGGTCGAGGAGGGCGAAGGCGCGGGAGGTGACGCGGGCGATGGCGGTCAGGGTCTGGCGGTGCGGGTCGTGCACGGCCGCGGCGCCATTGGCGGAGTCGCCAGGGGTGACCACCTTGAGGGAGGCGGCGGTGCCGGGCAGGTGAAGGACGCCTTCCTGCCGCGGGTGGGTGACGGGCCGGGCGAGCCAGAGCGTCTGGCCGGTGCGTCGGCGCTGTGCGTAGCGGGCGACGATCGGCGCCCAGTCGATCAGGGAGCGGCCGTGCCGGCGGATCGCGACGAGAGCGCCCGATGCGGCCCAGAGCGGGGTCAGGGCAACGGCGCCGAGCAGCCCGGTGGAGAGCACCGTCATCAGCAGCAGGGCCAGTGTGCACGACACGAGGACGAGTTGGGGAAGGGAGAGGCCGAGGAGGATGCCGCGACGGGACCGGTGCGGGAATTTCACCGTGACCGGGGCGACGGAAAGGTCAGTCATGGGGCGGGTCCTGGAGGCGCGGGTGGGGGCCCGGGGGCGGGAGCGCGCGGTGCGTCCCGCCCCCGGGAAGCGGGCAGAGGATCAGAGGCCGGTCGGGGGCGGCCCAGCCGGTCCGCTGGTCGTGGCGTTCTGTTGGCCGGAGGACGGCGGTGCGCCCTGGGGCGGCGGGGTCGTGGTCGGGGGAGCGGACTGCCATCCGCCGCCCTGGCTGGACGCGGCGCTCGGGCCGGACCCGCCCGGGCCCGGGCTGCCTCCCACCTGGCTGCTGGTGTCGTCGGAGACGCTTGTCGGCGGGGGCTGGACGGCCTTGTCCAGGCCAGACTTGATGGCATCGCCACCGGGCGAGACGCCCGTGCCACCGCCTTGCGCGTCTTCCTTACCGCCGCCTCCACCGGTCGAGTGGGAGGCGATGTCGCCCGGGAAGCCGCCTCCGCCTGCGGCGTCGGGGCCTTGCGGAGCGGCGCCTGCTCCGGCTGCCGCACCGCCGGTTCCGGCGGTGGCGGCTGCCGCCGCGGCCTTGCGGGTCGCGTTCTCGGCGTGTGCCTTGGCGACTTGGGCTCCGGCGCCGCCGGCGCGGTGGATGGACTCGCCGTCGGTTCCGTCGGCGGCCCAGTGCACGAATTTGAACACCGCGTACGGGCACAGCAGCACCAGGACCATGATCACGATGCCGGACATGACGTCGGCGAGGGCACCGATGCCGTCCTTGGCCTCGGTCTTGCCCATGGCGGCGATGCCGAGCACGAAGATCACGGTCATCAGGAGCTTGCTGACCACGAGGGTGGCGGTGGCTTCGATCCAGCCCTTGCGCCAGCGGCGTGCGACCTCCCAGCCGCCACCGGCACTGGCGAAGATCGCCAGGGTGACCATGACGAGGATGCCGACCTTGCGGACCATCATCACGCACCAGTAGAGGAAGGCGCCGATGGCGGCGCCGAGACCAGCCACGACCGGGACGAGCCAACCCAGTCCGGCCAGGGCGCCGATCTGGCTCACCTTCACAATGCGGCGCACGGCCGACTCGATGTCCAGGCTCGCGGCCTTGAACAGGCCGTCGGAGATCGCGTCGACCACCTCGACGGCGACCGTGGTGAAGGCGATGGCGCAGAAGGCGAACAGGACGCCCGACATGGTGCCGGTGAATGCCTGTGTGAGGGCTTGACCGTCGCGTCTGACGGCAGCCCGGACGAGCTGCGCGCAGAACGTCGCGACCAGCAGGACCAGGCCCAGCGGCAGCAGCATCTCGTAGTTGTCGCGGAACCAGCCGGCGTTCAGGTCGACCTTCGTGGTGGTGTTGACCGCCTTGGCCGCCAGGTCGGCAGCGGCGGCTGCCAGTTCACCTGCCGACTTCGCCATCCAGTCGCCGATGGCCTTGCCGGGATCCGAGGCGAAGTCGACCGCGTCACCGACGGCGCACAGCTTGTCCGCCAGGGGGAAATCACAGAAACCCACGGAGAGTTGCCCCTCCTTTCTTGTGTCAGGCGCGGGTCACTGCGTGACGCTCGGAGCGATGGCGGCCAGGGCGCAGTCGTGGTTGGGCCGGCACTGCACGGCCAGGGTCACGGCGCGTTCCTCGGCTCCACCGCCGCCCTTCTTCCAGGCGATCTGCTGCTTGCCGTTGACGGTGACGACGTAGATGTACGCCTTGGTGATCGCGGACGGGTCGTCGGCCAGGGCCTGCTTGAACGCGGAGGGGTAGTGGCCCTCGGTGACGGACGCGGTGGCGTGCTGGTCCTGGTCGGCCATGCGCGACCACAGCACCGGATCCGGGACTTGGCCGGAGACCGATGCCCAGTCGGCGTACGTGGGCTCGTTGGTCATCCACGCGCGCATGCCGGCGAGCTGCTGGTCGCGGCTGGTGTTGCGGGTGTCGTAGGACCAGAGCATCTGGGCCACGGCCTTGGCGTAGGCGACCGGCTCGGCGATCTGCGGGGGCTTGGGCACCGATCCGGATCCGGGGGCGGGCTTCGGGGCGGCCTCGGAGGAGGACGGGCTGCTGGCCGGCGCCGGGGCGGCGTGGTCCGGACCCTGGCGGCCGTTGCCGTTCCCGCTCAGCCAGGCGACGGCGGCGGCGGTTGCGAGCAGGACGGTGACGACCAGAGCGACGATCGCGATCCGCTTGTTGGCCGACCAGCCGATGCCGTACGAGGACAGGGACAGGGAGGGGAGTCGTTTCTGCATCAGTGGACCTGCGACCCGAGAGCCGAGAAGAAGGCGACGATTCCGTTCGCGGCGCCCAGGCCGAGAGCGGCGCCCGCGGCGACGACGGCGCCCTTCTTGCCGTTGGCTTCGGCTTGGTGGCCACCGGTGTGGTGACCCCAGGCCCACACGCCGAGGGAGACGGCGAGAGCGCCGACGACGGCGATGATCCCGAACATGTTGATCGAGTTGACGACGTTCTTCAGCACGGCGAGGCCGGGCAGGCCGCCGCCCGCGGGGGTGATGCCGGGGTCGAAGGCGAGCTGGATGACGCGGTCTGCGAGAGGGAGGGACATGGGTGTGGCGAGGCTCCTTGCGAACGCAGGCCAGGCGAGGGGCCGGCGGGAAAGGGGGGAGGGGCGCTCGGAGCGCGGGAAGTGGCCGCGGCGGCGGCCCGCCCGCAGCAGCGGGGTGCGGGCGGGAGCGGCGTCAGAGGACGCGGCGGACGGCGAGGATGTCCCAGTCCTTGATCGGGGTGATCCGGACGGGCTTTCCGGTGCGCGGGGCCTCGATCACGAGGCCCTCGCCCATGTACATGCCGACGTGCTCGGGGCGGCTCGCGGTGCCGCGGCTGAAAATGAGGTCTCCGGGCTGGAGGTGGCTGGGGGAGACGGCCTTGCCTTCGTTGACCTGCGTGTACGTGGTGCGGGTGAGGGTGATGCCGGCGTGGGCGTACGCCTGCTGCATCAGCGAGCTGCAGTCGCAGCGGCCCATCGGGTCGGGGCCGTGCGCGGCGGTGCAGCTGCCGCCCCACTGGTACTGCGTGCCGAGCTGGTGCATCGCCCAGTCGAGGGCTTTACGGGCCTTGGGGTTGGCATCCTTGGGGATCTTGTATCCCTTCGGGACGCTGCCCTCGGGGATGCGGCCGAATCCGGATCCGTCCTGGGCTGGAGCGCAGCCGGTGGTGCCGGTCGCGGACTCCTCGCCCTTGTCCGGCCCCTTGTCGTCCATGTCCTTGCCGGTGCTGGGAAAGGTTTTGGCGATGGCCGTCTGGAGCGCGGTGGCCAGGTTCTCCCACTGCGCGTACGCGTCCGGGTAGCCGGACTTCTGCACGGCCTGTGCCGCCTGGGTGACGGTCATCTGCTGCCAGCCGTTGACCTTGAGCAGCTCCTTGTAGAAGCGCTCACTGGCGTAGACGGGATCACGGATCTGCTGGGCAGTGCCCCAGCCCTGTGAGGGACGCTGCTGGAACAAGCCGAGCGAGTCCCGGTCGCCGTAGTTGAGGTTGCGCAGCCGCGACTCCTGCATCGCGGTGGCGAGCGCGATGATCTGGCCCTTCTTGGGCACGTCGAGGCTGATGCCGGTGGCCACGATGGTCCGCGCGTTGGGGACCTGCTCGGCGGGCAGATCTAGGCCCTCGATGCGGACGTCCTTGCCGGACGCGCCGTCGAAGATCTCGGTGACGTGCTTGGCGACCTCGTCGGAGTCGATGTCGGTCAGGCAACCGCTGAAAGAGCCGGAGGTCTGCACGGCTTCGGCGGAGGAGGCCATCAACATGGCCGTCCCGGCGAGCAGCAGTGGGGAGAGGAAGACGACGCCGATGCCGGCGGCGACCGCCTTCAACCGGCGCGGACCGCTCGCGCGTCAGCGATTTCGGGCATGGGTGGGGAGCAAGGCGTCATGAACGTGTCCTTGGGGGTGCGGTGTCCGGCGTGCCGCGTGCGCGTAGCGGGTGGAAGGGCGCGGCGGCCGGGGTGGGCAATCGTGAGGGCCGACGGGCGAGTTGCCGCTCGCTCCGCATGGCCGTGTCGTGGTCTAGGTGTGCCGGGGCAGGGGGTACCTCCGTGAGGCGTGGTGGGGAGTAGCCAGCGGCGGTGTGCGCCGGGCGGTTCAAAAACAGTAGGCCCGGATTGGCGGCTGACCAAAAAGTCGGCATGAGGTGCCGGAATCCGGTACGTCAGCAGCGGACTTCTTGGTCGTCGGCGTATTCGCCTCTACAGTTTTTGGACTCCCCTCGCCCTCCTCGGTCTGCGGCCCGGGCTTCTTCATGCCCAATTCCGGCCTGTGCGGGGACTCGTATGCGCGACGGGAGTTTCCCTCCACGCTTCCACACCCGAATTGGGGCCCTCTTTGCCTTTTTCCCTGCACCAGGGCGACGCTCTCAGCGTCCTCGCCGGCCTGCCGGACGACTGCGTCGACTCCGTCATCACCGACCCGCCGTACAACTCGGGCGGCCGGACTGCGAAGGAGCGCACCACGCGCTCGGCGAAGCAGAAGTACACCTCCGCCGACGCCCAGCACGCCCTGCCGGACTTCACCGGCGAGAACATGGACCAGCGCAGCTACGGGTTCTGGCTGACGCAGATCATGACCGAAGCCCACCGCCTCACGAAAACTGGTGGCACCGCTCTGCTGTTCACCGACTGGCGGCAGCTCCCCACCACGACGGACGCGATCCAGGCGGCCGGGTGGCTGTGGCGCGGTGTGCTGGCCTGGCACAAGCCGCAGGCCAGGCCGCAAAAGGGCCGGTTCACCCAGAACTGCGAGTTCATCGTCTGGGCGAGCAAGGGGTCGATCGACGGCGCCCGGAACCCCGTCTATCTACCGGGCATGTACTCGGCTTCCCAGCCCTCGGGGACGAAGCGCCAGCACATCACGCAGAAGCCGGTCTCGGTCATGCGCGAGCTGGTCAAGATCAGCCCCGAAGGCGGCACGGTGCTCGACTTCTGCGCCGGCTCCGGCTCCACGGGCGTCGCCGCCCTGCTGGAAGGCCGCGACTTCATCGGCGTGGAGAAGACCGAGCACTACGCGTCCATCGCAGCCGACCGACTCACCGAGACGATCCGTGAAACCCTCACCCAGGACGACGTGGACCTCTCCGTCTGAGGCTGCGACCGCCTTTCCTGCGCAGAATCCGACGCCGCTTCCGGCCCCGAGTGGTATCCCGCCGTGACGCCGGTAGTCCGTCGACCGGCCCGCACTGCTTCCGCTCCCCCTTTTTTTCCGCACCTCGTAGGAGGCCCCACGTTCCATGTCTGAATCCATAGAACCCTCGGACCGCGGGGAGTTGGAACCGGTTCGTATTCCGGACCCCCACCTGGAGGGAATCGAGGCGAGCGTCCGCAGGCTGATGGAGCAGTCGGCTCAGCAGGCCCAGCAGCTCGACCATCTCGCCTCCGCCCCGGCTCCGGGCGGATCACCGTTCGCCGCGTTCGGCATGCCGGGACTCGGCGGACCGCCCCCGGCTGCGCCGCCGGAGCCGCGCCCGATTCTGGAACTGGATGGGGAGGAGCGTGAGGACGAGCTCGACGCCTTGTCCGACTGGGTCGATGACTTCTTCCTCCCGGTCTACGGGGCGGAGGTCACCACCGCGGCGCCCTGGTGCCTGCAGTGGCAGGAGCACGACGACGTCGTTGCATGGCTTCACGCCCTGTGGCTCGCATACCAGCAGCACAAGGACCCCGAAGCCGGTCTCTCCGGTCTGTTCGTGTGGCACCGGGACTTCCTCACCCACGCCATCGCGGCGATCCGCGCGCCGGGCGGTCCGCTGTCGGCCTGCATGACCTCCCCCGAGCGCCCCGCCCACCGGATCCTTCCGGGGCCGCCTCCCTCGGCTCGTACGGAGAAGGCGATGGCGAGCGCGGCGGAGGCGGGCACGCCCCCTGAGCCGGACGAGCCGACGTCGTGAACGGGGGGCAGCAACCGGCTTTCGGCCTGAGCTTCGACCCCCGAGCCCTGACTGACCTCCTCCAGGCGCCCAGCGACATCCGCGATCTCACCCTCGCCTACCTGCAGGAAGTCGTGAACGCGCAGCGCTTCGGCCTCCGGCTCACGGGCGACCTGGAGGGCTACCGCAAGTTGTTCGTGGACTCCCGCAAGGACTGGCGCGTCGTCTACGGCGTCCGCCCGGCACCCGCCGAGTCCACGCACCAGCGGGAGATCCACGTGGTCGCGGTCCGGCCGCGCGCGGGCAACGACGTCTACGACGAGGTCGGCCGCCGCCTGGGCATGACCCGCCGGCCGCTGAGCGCCCGCACCCACGCGGCACGCTCCCGCTCCCCGCAGCTCACGACCCGAGGCCCCGCACCGCGACCCGCTCCGCCGCCCTCCGCGCTGCCGGGCCTGCCCCGCCCCGCACACAACCCCTCGCACCATCACGCCCGCTGAACGACGGAGCCCTGCCTATGCCCCCTGACCCCGCGCCGGCAGTCCGGCGTGCGGTGTCCCCACTCGACCATCGCATCGAAGCCGTCACCGGCCATGACGTCGACACCTTGTGGGCGTACCGCGACCGCGGCGTCCTCGACGAGCCACATGCCCACCTGGTCGACCGGCACCGCGAGCTGGCCCGGGCCGAGACCGGCGTGACCTTCTACCGCGTCCTTCTCCACCGCCTCTCCAGCGGCGAGTTCCCCGTCGACGGCGCCCTGTTCGCGCGCATCGACCGGACTGTGGACCAGTTGGAGGAGGCCGCCAACGAACGCGACGCTGCCGCCCTGAAGGTGATCACCGCCCTGGAGCCCATCGAGGCCGCCGCCGTAGCGTCCTCCGCGCCCGGCGAAACGCCGCTGTCGACTGCTGACCAGGCGGCGCTGCTGGCCATCGCCGGCGGGGCCAAGCTCTACGAGCATCTCCTGACCGGCCGGATGTCGGTGACCACTGCCTCCGGCACCCGCATCCCCTACGCCGAGCTACAGCAGCTGGAGGGTGCCGGCCTGGTCTCCCGTCATACCGGCCACGCCGTGCGCGCTGGCCAACCCGTCGCACTGACCGATGCCGGCCGCGCCGCGCTGTTCGCCGCGCGCCGGCCGCCCACGACCCATGTGCCGAAGCCCCCGGCTCGCCCCGGGGCCTGGCCGTCCACCCCAGCACGGCGGCGCTGAACTCCTGAAAGGCCCTTGTTGTCCCCCAGCGAACCGGCACCCGCCCGGAAGCCCCTGCCCCAAGTCGAATTCGACGTGGACGACCTCGACGCCGACGAGCAGGTTCACCTCGACTTCTACCGTCAGGTCGAAGTGCGGTCCGACATGCTCGTCCCTCTCGCGGAACACCACACCGCCAACGGTGTGCACAGCTACTACGTCCTGTTCGACCGCACCGCCACGTGGGGCCACCCCGGCACGCCCCAGTACGTCGCCGTGCACCTGCAGCGGAACCAGCAGGAGCGGACGTTCGCCTTCGAGAAGGCTCCGCTGCCGCTGCCCGCGATGGCGCAGTCCTGGCTGATCCACCGCGGCTGTCCATCCGATGCCATCGGCCTCGACCCCGAACTGGGTCCACCGCCGGCGGACGAGGCGACGCGGGCGTTGGAGCAACGCCTCGCGGGTGACGGCGACCACTACGCGATGGGCTACTCCTACACCAGCGACGACCCGGACGACATGGTCACCGTCGTGGCTCTGCGCGCTCTCGACGAGCGAGCCCCCTCACCGTTCCGCGTCGTGGTCGAGGAGGTCGACACGGACGCGTGGACCCACACCCTGCGCGAGGGCGGCTTCGCCACGGTTGAGGAGGCCCTTCGGTGGTGCGACGACCGGCTCAGAGGCGAGGCCGGCCCTCTCCCGCCGGTCCGTCCGGCAGCGTCATTCACCCGCCCGGCTGCCATGCCGAAGGCCCCCGCTCCGCGCCCGCCCGGCCGATCCCGCTGAGTTCAGAGCCCCGACCGGCGCGGCGGAACATAGCCGACGATCGCCGGTTAGCCAAACCGGCGATTCTGCGGACTCTTATACAGCCGCCGGGGAAAAGCCCCGGTGTCTTCCCCTCAAGCCTTATGCCTCATGGAGGTTTCTTCCGCATGCGCTCAACCCGTATTGCCATATCCGCTGCGATGCTCGGTGCGCTCGCTGTGCCGGTGCTGTCCGCCACCGCCGCAAGCGCGGCGCCCGTCGCCACCGCGACGACTGCCCTGCCGACGAGCAGCTGCTCGTCTCTGCCGCCGCTGCCGTACGAGGTCCACACGAAGGCGGTGACCATCCGGTCCAAAGCCACCACGAAGTCCACCGCGGTCGGGGTGCTTTACCGCAGCCACAAGTTCACCGTGCACAAGAAGAGCGGTAACTGGCTCTACATCACGGACAGGACGACCGGCGTAAAGGGCTGGGTCTCCGGCACGTACGTCTACCGAGACGTCTGCATGTGCCTCAGCTGACAGGCCGGCAGCAGTAACCGGCGTACCTCACAGCCGGGTTGTTCGACCGCCCGTCATTTCCCTGCCCCTGAAGTTCCAGGTGTTGTCTTCCGAAAAGGAGTTCCCGTTGTCCGACGACATACCCGAAGACACAGCGGATGTCCTGGGTGTACTCACCGAACGGATCGAAGCCCACTTCGGAATGGGCATGGATCAGTTGAGGGCCGCAGTCGCCGTCGCGCCGACCGCGAACCCCGACGCCACCGAGGTCGTCAAGTGGCACGGCCATCTCGTCGACTCCCAGGCTGTGCTCGACCGAGCGGAGGACGACCTCCTCGCCGCGCTGGAAACGCAGCCCGGTGAGGTCGACGACCCCACGATGGGCCTCGCCCAGCGCGTCAACGCAGCCGTCACGGCACGGGACGGCCGAGCCCAGGTCGTGGCCTGGCTTCTCGATCCGGATGCTCCGGGGAAGAAGGGCCTCGCTGCCGAACGCCTCGCCCGTCTCAGCCGTGGAGCCCGCAAGGGCCCGGCGGTGCCGACCAGCGCGCCGCACCGCCCCGCGGGCGCGTCGGCGTCGGTGCCGCGAGCGGGAAGGGCCCTGCTGTGAGCGTCCGGCTGAGGTCCAGCACCGCAGACGGCCGGCTGCAGGAGGTCTTCGGCGCCCCGGTCGCCGAGCTGTACGCGACGGCTACCGCACCCGATGCGCCTCCCGCGCTGACCCGCGCCCTGGAGCTGCGCTCCTTCCTCGCCCTGGCCGAGGAGCAGGTCGCCCGCGTCCGTGACCGCGTGCACGAGGCGATGGCGCCCGACCGGGACACGGGCGAGCTGTCAGCCGGTGACCTCCGCTTCGACGCGCAGTGGCTGGAGGCGGCGCTCGATGCCCGCGACGGCTACCGCGCCGCGCTCGGCGAGCTGCTGCGCACCATGCCGCCCCCCGATCAGCAGTCCCGCCCCGTCCGTACGGCGCAGCCGGTGGTCGCCGCCGCCCTGCCCCCGTCCCTTGCCGCCCCGGGCCCCGCGCGTGCCGGGGCGGCAAGGGCCCGCCGACCGTGAAAGCCCCCGCTTGCCCCACTCGACGTCCACCGAGATAGCCGGACGGATCGAGGACCTGTACGGCGCACCGCTCGCCGACCTCGAAGCCCACGCCCGCGACCAGCCGCCGGGCATGCTCTCCGCCCTGCTCGGTATGCACGACGACCTCACCCTCGCCGAGCGCAGCATCGACTTCCATCGCGACCGCCTCGCCCAGCTCCTCCACCTCGAGCGGCAGATCGGCGGACACGAGGTCTCGCACCTTCTCGACGGCGCCCGCCGGCTCGCCGAAGCGGTCGCCGTCCGCGACGCCCAGACCAAGTCGGCCCTGGCCGTTCTGCAGAGCCTGGCGCGCGTCCCGGCCCCGGCGCCGCCCCCGCCGACTCCCTCGCTGCCGCCCCCGGCCCCGCCTCGTCCGGCCGAGAGCACGGCGCACCGGCGCTGACAGCAGGCGATTTCCCTTTACTCATCCAGGAGTTCCTCCCTTGGCCATCACCGCTCTGCCCCCTGACACCGATGCCGACATCGCCCGGGTCACCGAAGCCCTCGCCATGATCACCCCGCGATGGAACGTCCGGATCCTGCTGGCTCTGTCCGGTCCGCCGCTGCGGTACAGCGAGCTGGCGGGCAAGGTGTCCTGGCTGCAGAACGGCCAGCTCCACCCCAAGCTCAAGTCGCTGTGCGACGCCGGCCTCGTCCAGCGCACCGAACACTCCTCGCGGCACGTCACCTACGGCCACACCGACCGCGGCGCAGCCCTGCTGCCGGTACTGCCGGTGATCGTCACTTGGGCCGAGGAACATCTGGAGAAGGCGGACCGCCCGCTGCTTGCGATCGAGCAGATCGAGGACAGCCTCACCCTGCTCACCCGGCGGCATGCCGCCGCCATCCTGTGGGTGCTGAAGTCCCGCGGCGAGGTCAGCGGCCGGGCCTTGGCCAGAATTGTCATGCCCAGCAGTGACTGGACCAACGTGTACCCGCCGCTGCGGCAGCTTGTGGCCGACGGTCTGGTCGACACCGAGGGCATTGGCCAGCCCTACCGGCTGTCCGTGGCGGGTGAGGGCCTGGGGCCCGTCTTCGGTGCCCTGTCCGCATGGTCCTCCGGGCAGCCCCTCAGCCATGCTGCCCAGCACCCGGTCTGGGGACGCCCGGGAGCCGCGCCCGCCCCGAAGCAGTGGGTCAGCAATCAATCGCTGCCGGCTCCCGCAGCCTCGTCGCCTGTCCGGGTGGGAGGGGCCTCTCGCCCGACGTGGCAGAACCGCGACCTGTTCTCGCACACTGCGACGGCCCGCCCGATGGCGGCGCTCGCGGCAGGGGGCCCGCGCCGATGACTGCCTCCTTCACTCCGGCCGAACTCCACAACGCACTGGCCCTGTTGTCCTCGCCGGGCCTGATACGGCTGATCACCGAGATCGACGACAACGGACCGATCCCGCCGAGAAGGCTCGCCGCCACCCTCCCCGTCCTCTCTTCGCACCACCTTCGCCGGACCACCCACGTTGCCCGCGCGCACGGTCTCGCCCGGGTCGCACCCGGCGCCGGCCTTTCCCTCACCGAGGCGGGCTCGGAGCTGGCCGACGTCTACGACGCCTCCGCCCGCTGGGCCCGCCGCCACGCCTACCCGACCCGGGTCTGCGACTTCACCACCCGCCTCCAGCACTCCCTGAGCCTCCTGGTCCCCGCGCTCGTGGCCGACCGAGCCGACGACTCCCCACGCCCAGCGGACGAGGGGACGATCAGCGCCGAGGCCGCAACGGATCTCGTCCACCCCCGCGCTCTGCTGCTGCAGTGGCTGAAGGCCAACCCGCAGGTCACCGTGCTCCTTGAAGCAGAGCCGGTCGCGTGAGCGCAGGCATCACCCCCCGGCACGCCCACCACACCGGGGGACTGCTGCGCAGCATCTACCTGCCGCGCACGGTGGACGCCCTCGCGTTCGCCATGTCCACCTACGGCATCCCGCTCCTGGTGCTCGTCACCACGCGCTCCCCGGCGCTGACGGGCCTGGCGTTCGCCCTGGAGTGGATTCCCCGGCTGGCAGCATTCGGGTGGGCCGGCGGGATCGTCGACCGGCGCGGGGCAGCGGTCGTCTTCTTCCTCGCCTCCCTCGGCCGCGCGCTGGTCATCGCCGCCGGCGCAGTCCTTCTCTACCTCCACCCATCCGGCGCCGTGGCGAGCGTGACGGTGATGGCGCTCGCCGCGGTTACCGGGGTGCTCACCGAGTTCAGTTACATCGCGGCCGAGACCGCGGGGGCAGCCGCCGGCCGCCGCGCGGGTAAGCGAGCCCACCGTGTCCAAGCCGTCCTGCTCGGGATCGACCAGACCGCCACCCTGGCCGGCCCGGCACTGGCAGGTCTGCTGCTGCTCGCCGGACCTGGGCAGATGCTCGCGGTCATCACAGCGTTCTCGCTGCTCGCTGCGCTGCTGGCGCTGCGCACACCGCCGTCGTCGATCCCCCCGGCCCGCGCGCCGAAGGGCAACACGGGTGCGGGACTGCTCACCGGGTGGCGGACCATCCGGTCTCTGCCCGCGCTCGGCTGGCTCGTGACCGGCCTGACCCTGTCCAACTTCGCCATCGGCTTCCTCCAGGCGGCCGGTCCGGTGATCGTCGTCAACCACTACGGGCAGTCGACCACCGCCGTCGGTCTGGTCTGGTCCGCCGCCGCCAGCGCGACGCTCCTGAGCGTCACGCTCTGCCGGTTCGCGATCGACCGCCTGGGCCTGTGGCCAGTCGGCGCGGCCTGCGCCGCCTTCGCCTCGATCGCCACTCTCGCCGCCGCCCAAGCCCCCGACTACCTGTCCTATCTGATCCTGGTCGCCGTCCTGATGGCGGCCGAGGGCGGCATGACGGTCGTCCTGCGCACCCTGCGCTCCCGCCTGATCCCGCCGGAGAAGTTCGGCAGCACCTTGTCGGTGACCATCCTCATCCTCCTGCTGCCCTTCCCCGTCGCCGGCGTGCTCACCGCGCTCACCCCGCCCGACGCGCTGGGCCACGTCATCACCGCGTGCGCCGTCCTGCAGGCCCTCGGCTTGTTCCCGGCCTTCGTCCGCCTGCGCACCGATCCCGCCCTGCGCACCTGACCCCATGCGCTCCCCAGCCTGTGGAGAACTCCCCGCCATGTCCGTTGCCTGCCCCAGGACGCACCGTCCGAGCGGTCGCACCATCACCGAGCAGTTCCACGCCTTCGACGCGCGACACCCGCACGTCTACCGCGCGCTGGAGCGCATGGCCGCCCGGCGCCTTGCTGCCGGCGCCACCCGCGTCAGCCTCAAGGACCTCTTCGAGGACTTGCGTCGCCAACTCCCGTACGGCGTGCCCGGCCTGAACAACAACTTCACCGCCCTGTACGCCAGGCGGCTGATCGCCGCGCATCCCCACTGGGCCAGCGCCTTCGAGCTACGCCGCCGCCGTGCCGACTGACAGCCCTCTTCCCGCGCCTTGCCGTCCAACGATCCGGAGAACTCCTTCTTGTCCGCTCGCCCCCTCGTGCTCGTCGTCTCTCCCGGCGATGAGACCTATCGCGGCTACTGCCTGGAGCAGGTGGCCGCCGCGTACGACGTCGTCCTGCTGACCGGCACCGAGCCGTCGTGGGAGAAGCCGTACATCGTCGACCACGCCGTCGTCGACCTCCACGACGACACCGCGCTGCTCGCCGCGGGCCGGGCTCTGGCGGCACGCCACCAACTCGCCGGCGTCGTCACCTGGCAGGAGTGGCACCTTGTCTCCACCGCCCGCCTTGCACGCGCGCTCGGTCTGCACGCGGACTCCGTCGAGGTGATGCGGGCCTGCCGCAACAAGGCCACCGCCCGTACGCTGTTCGCCCGCCACGGGGTGCCGTCGGCCGCCTCGTTGAAGGCCCGCACCCTGTTGGAGGCGGCACAGGCGATGGCGACCATCAGCTTCCCCGCCGTCATCAAGCCCGCCGCGTTGGCCGGCAGCATCGGCGTGGGCTCAGTCGCCAGCGCTGACATTGGGATTCCACCGTGTGTAGACGCTTCCGCCAGTGCGCCTGGGGGCCAGCGTGGCCATCAGATTGTCGGTGGGGACAATTCCGTAGGTAGGCGTTGCTTGCTGGAATAGGACCTCCGTCCCGATAGCGAACATCGGGATGGTGTCGAAGGTGGTCAGCGGCGGTACGGGTGGGTCCGGCACGTCGACAGGCTCCGCACGAGGAGGTGGAGCCAGCTTCCGAAGCAGGTGGTAGAGGAGATGGGCGTCTGGGCTGTGCGGTAGCAGGTGCAGAAGCTGGTGAGCGATGGCGGTCGACCACTCCGTCACCGTGCGGTTTTCGAGTTCGCATCGGTAGTAGTTCTTGTACTGGCGTGCGAATCCATATGCGCCGATCAGAGCCAAGATCGGGTTTGAGGAATCGCCATCGAGCAGGGCTCGCTCATCCTTACGGGTCAGAATCATCCGACTGCGGGCCAGACCGTCGAGCGCGGCCTCAATGTGGTGGTATTGCCATTCGTTGACGAGGTCGAAACCCTGATCGATGGGCAGCATGGCGACTAGCGCCCGCTCGGCTCCGGCGCCTTCCCGGTCCCAGGGGATGAATAGTTGGGTTTGCCATCCCTCCTCCACGAAGATTGCCTGTCTCCGCAAGCCAAACTCAGATGTCTTATGTTCCAACGCATACATTCCTGCCGGTAGCGCGACGGAGAGCACACAGAAACCCATTCCTGGGTGGACAATCCCCTGCTTGTCAAGCTGTACAACTATGTTTCTGTCCATAGCCTGAACGGCGAGATGGGGTATCTGTTCGCGCGGGGATCCGTCCGAGCGCAGGAAGATGAAGAGACGTCCGGAGTAGCCTTCTGACAGGTCGGCGTGGATGTTACGGCTCTCCCTTCGAGCGGCATCCTCGTGGCTCTGCTGATACGAACGCACTCCCTGCAGCGGTGCGGGGGAGTCGAGCAACGGATCCAGATTGCGAACCTGGGTGCGGCCGGAGGCAGGTAGGTCGATGAGGCGTTTGTCGACCATTCCGGGCTGTCGAGCTTCCACCTGATAGATGCCGCGATGCAGGTGAGCGCTCAGGGTGTGCGTGTTGGCGGCGATCTCGCGCATAAGCGGATCGAGCACCCTCAACTCGGTAAACTCGTATGGAGCCTCGATAATAAGCCGCGTCATGGCGCGCGTCCTCCCAGGTCCACGAGATAGGTGGTGTTGTTCCCATCGGGCATCAGGTCAATTACCTTCGATGCCTTGGTCGACGCAGTCGATTCTGCCGTGATCTTCAGCCAGGCGAGGGGGAGGTCCAGTAGTGCGTCCGTGTCGTGCGGGCGGACCGGTATCGCTGTAAGAGTTTCCCCGCCCTCGTCGGTCACAATGAGATGTTTCGTTCCCTTGGGAAAGGTGACCGTCACGCTCCGTACCCGTGGATCCACGTCGGTGGCGAGGATGAGAGGCCGCTGCCTGCCATATACCGTGCACTCGCAGTTCTGGTCCTCCTCGACCTTCCATCGCCGGGCGAGGTCTTCGACTCGACGCTGAACATAAGACGCGAGTCGGTCGCTTGTGACTATCCTATTCTGACTGGCGGCGGCGCCTTCCAGCCCTTCCATCAGTGCTTCAGTGAATAGTCCGCGCCGCTCGTCGTAGTGCATTCGACGCTCCCAAGCAGCTTCCTGGAAGCCTGCCGCGAACATCACAACCTGGACGAGGCCGGTCAGGTTCTTCTCCTTTGGGTTGGTATCCCAATTCGGCTTGGTGCCCCAAGTTATGGCGTCGTACCTGCGGCAGCAGTCAAAAAGGTATATTTGCTCGCGGAAAACACGACGAGCAAGCGCCTTCCGATACTCCACTGCGTTCGCCGCCGCACGATTGTAGTGACCTTCCGCCGCATCGGCCATGAACAGCGCAACATGCTCAAGTTCCTGGGACATGCCGTGCCCGGCGAAGTAGATGTACAACCGTCGGCCGGCACCTGCAGGAGCCTCGGCTCGTGTGAGGATTTCTTCGAGCGCCGCGTCGACCTCGGCCAGGACGGGCTGCCCTTGGCGAGCTCTACTGCTCTCTATCCGTTTCACGTTTTCCCGTGGCAATCCCCCGCGGCGCTCCAGCCAATCTGCCACCCTCTTGGCGTCTTTGACTGGCCCTTCCAATTCTTTGAGGTGCGGATAGTGATCAATCCCAATGATGAGGGCGTAGTCGCAGTTCGCTGATGCACTCATGGTGCGACCCCCGCTGCCAGCGCTCGGTATGTGCCCGGAAGGTTCCAGTACTCGCTGTGCGCGGCGGGGAACGGCGCACCTGTGTCAATGTCCATGTCCCTGACCCGTTCGAAGACGGGTGCAGCCAAAAAGCTCAGAACGTCATCCGGATCGTAGATGTTGCGCCACTGTCTGACATTCGCAGGGGGTTGCAGCTTTCCAGCGGTAGTTGGCGTAGGCCCGCTCAGCACACCGAGCTCGCCGAACAGGCCAACCTGGCTTCCGACGGTTCCGAGCAGCTGGATGTCTCTACTGGTGACTTGCTGGCAGTACTCGTAGGCGATCACGCCGCCGAGGCTGTGTCCAATGAGCGATACTGGGCCGTCGGTGCCCGCCCCGCTTACTGCTTTCTCCACCCGCTCGAGGATTTCGGACCTGTTATTGAAGTAGGCGAAGGTGTCACCCAAGAAGAGCGACAGACCAGGCATTATGCGGTTGCGTAGGCCGTTGCGGAGCGCGAGTGTCAGCGAATCAGCGGCCATGTCCTTGATTCGGTCCTTGAACGCACCGCGTTCGCCACCGAGTCGGTCTTCAGCGCGGAGCGCGGATTCAACCACCTCGACGGCGCGGTTCCAACGGAACCCGATCGCCAAAGGTTCCTCACGCTTCACGGTCTCCCGGTACAGCCCAGCCGTGAGTGCGCGAGCCATTGGCGGGCATAGTGCGGCTGCTGTCAGACTGCGATCCGCGCGCCGCGCCTCATGTAAGATTCCCGTGACGACAGCAGTGACGCTGTTGGCGTCAGGCGGGTCATAGGGGCCGGTGAAGGAGGCGGCTTCAGCAGCCACTCGCCCGGCAACTGACAGCATGGCCTCGCTCAGGATCTCGTTGCGCCGCTCCACGCCCTCGGGCAGCGTGAGAAGACCGTCGAAGTCCTGCGTGTCCCGCAGCGGTCTTAGCTCCGCGAGCGGGTCCTCCAGCATCAGTGTGAGGAGACTCGTGCGAGAGGCAGGCCGTAGCTGCGTGTCTACAGTGCGCGCTCCGACATTGAATCCTGGAATGCTAACGCCGGTGTATGAAGCGGAACGGCCCAAATCCCCCCAGTAGCAAGGCTTTACCGTGAGGGGTGGCGTAGTGGCCGCGCCGAACCCCTTAGCGACGTCACTCAGCAGATAGTCGTAGCGATCACGGCGAACAGTTATGCCGTGGATGAATAGGATCGGCATCATGCCTCCCCCGTGTAAACACTGATGCGGTAACAATTTGCCTGATCAGCGGGAACTGCTAGTAAGTGTACTATTTGTGCGCATCATGCGCAGATTGCCACGTCTGTCTGTAGCCGGTGGGGAGGTGCGGAGACAACGGCCACCGACGGCCCGGGTCGTACTGCGTCTGCGGCGTGTGTCGGCACTGACAGTGCGGCCCCGTTCGTGGCGTTTGCTGGCGCCTGCTTCAACGACCGCACCCCCACCGAGTTCGTCCGCGCCTTCACCACCGCTCTCGCCACGGCGTACGAACAAGGGCCGGACGCCTACCTCGCCAGGTCGGTGGCAGGAATCGACGAGCACGAGCCCTTTCTCGCCGTCGTCCCTCTGCTCCAGCAGGGCTGGGAGATGGCCCGCCCCCGCTGGGGCGTCTTCGCGGTAAACGCGCCGGACGGGCTCGCCGGAATGGAGTTCACCACCGGCGACCTCGACCCAGAAGCCGAGCTGACCACGCGCGACGCGCGCTGGCAGCTGTGGGCCAGCAAGTCCATCGACCGCCCCGCCTGGTACGCGACCGCCAGCAC
Organism: Streptomyces sp. NRRL S-378; assembly: GCF_000720645.1. Taxonomy (NCBI): domain Bacteria; kingdom Bacillati; phylum Actinomycetota; class Actinomycetes; order Kitasatosporales; family Streptomycetaceae; genus Streptomyces; species Streptomyces sp. NRRL S-378. The sequence goes on along the minus strand of NZ_JOBX01000005.1, from coordinate 58,686 downwards.
CGACACCCCCGTCGCCCTGCTCACCGCTGTCACCCGGTGCCTCTCCGACCCGGCCCCGCTACCCCGTTGGCGACAGGACACCCACAGCTACATCAAGGGCATGGCCCGGCTCACCCCCATCCTGCCGCTTGAGCCGCCGGCCCCTACGCCACTCGATGTCTAACGGGCTGCCGCAGCACGCCGCCCGGCCGCCCGCTCGCAGCGTCCCGCGGTGGAGCACCACCACCAGCCGCCCGGCCCTGCCCGGCCCGCGCCGGTAAAACCGTCCCGTTGACCAGAGGTCCTCTTGCCCCTGCACGCCCGCGAGTTCTTCGCCGAACTCCGCCTCCCCTTCCCCAGCGGCACCACCGTAGGCACCACGTACTACGCCACGCCCATCGCGGGCGCACCCCTACGACTGCAGATCGGCTTCACGGACACGCAGTACAGGAACACCTACGGCGGCCTGCGCCTGACCGTGACGCACATCGACCAGGGCACCATCGACGCGGTGGCGCTCAGCTTCGCCGAACACGGCACTTTCCGCCGCCGTCAGGGGACCTTGCACCATCGCAACATGCCCGACACCTTCAACATCACGCTCGCCAGGCCGGGGCAACCCGCATGGGAGGGAGCCGACTTCACGGGTCTGCGCGATGCCATCGAGCAGTACACCGCCGTCTGGTTCCCCGGCGCGTGGACCGCGTCCGCGCCGAGCCGCGCTGCGGGCAGGACCGCCCACAAGGCTCCCGCCCCGCCAGCCGCCCGCAGTGGTGGACGCGCCCGCTGAACCTTAAGTCCGAACCCTCCGCCCGGCGCTCCGCGCGGGCTTCCCGGCAGGAGCCCCCTTCGTGTCCCCCGACCCCTTCAACAACCGACCCCACCCAGACCGTGAAGGTCCTCCCACGACATCTCGCCGGCCCCGGCCCGGTGGGCCTCGGTACGGTCTGGCCCTTCCCCTTCGACGAGGACTGGGCACCGCACCAGCCCGACGAAGGGACGGCCTACGCCACCAGCCCCTGCCTGCGGCTGTGGACCCGCTTCGTCCCCGAACCCGAAACCCGGGGCAAGGGGACGTGGACCATCGGCGCGAACCGTGTCCCATTCGGGCCGACGGCCTGGCAGATCACGTTCGACGCCACCACCCCCATCGAGCTGCTGCACGACATCCACGTCGAACTGCTCGACCTCTACCTGGAAGACCGGTACAGCGACCAAGACCTGCTGTTCGAGGACGCAACGGCACCGCATGAGGCGTACGCGCCGCTGTTCACCCGCGGCTGGAGCCTTCCTCGCGCCCGAAGGGCTCGGGGGCGTCCGGCACCGGTACACCATCGGCGGCTCCGACGGACCGGCCTGGCGAGCCTGGGGCGGATACCCGAGCGAACCGCACTGGAAGGCGACCTTCTCGCTCGGGACGCCCACCACACTCGTCGCGGCCTTCACCGCCTCGCCGATCTCCACCGAGCCGCTGCACCGCACCGTGCAGGACGTCCCCTTCCGCACCCGCAGCCACCTCTACGTCGTCACCACGGCGGCAGCGAAACAGCCGCCCAGCTACTCACCCGCCCTGCCGCCGACGCCTCCGGTCGCTGGCCGGACCCGATGACCTCCCACCACCTGATCAAGGAGCACCTCTTCCCGTGCACGCTCGTATCGTCCGTGGCGCCGTCCGATCCGCTGCCGTCGCCGCCGCGGTGACCGGCACCCTCACCTGGGCACCGACCGCCACCGCCCAGTCGTCCGAGCCGACGCCCTCGGCCTCCGCTGCCTCCACCGAGACACCGGCCCCGAATGCGGGCAGCATCGCGATCACCAAGAAGGACGCGGCCGGGGACGTCCTCCCCGGCGCCGAGTTCCTCCTGCTCGACTCCACCGGCAAGGAAACCGGACGCGGGAAGACCGACGCGCAGGGCAAGCTGACCTTCAGCGACCTCGCTCCCGGTGTGTACCGGCTGAAGGAAACGTCCTCCGGCAGCCCGCTCCACGAGGTCGTCGCCGACCAGGACGTCATCGTCACCCCAGGTGTGACCACACCGCTGACGATCACCGACCCGTTCAAGGCCGCCAAGGTTCTCCTCCAGGCCAAGGACGACAAGACCGGAAAGCTGCTGCCCGGATCCACCGTGAACATCGGAACGGGCAGCGAGACCCTGCTCACCCTGACCACCGGGTCGCAGGGCACAGCCACCGGAGAGCTGCCCGTGACCAGCCGGAAGACCGAATTCTGGGTTAAGCAGATCAAGGCCCCTGCCGGCTACGGCCTCTACAAGCCGTCGAAGACGTTCACCGCAGGCCCCGGCGCGCCGGTCACGGTGACCGTCACCAACGCCGACACCGCCACCACGCCGAAGCCCGACCCCTCGGATAAGCCGACGCCCGAGCCCACCGGCACTCCGTCTACACCTGCGGACAAGCCGAGCGGCAGCGGGACCGGCGGGTCGAAGCCCTCCCCGACGGGCACCGGCACGCCGGTCGCCGTCTCCTCGCCCACCGCAGCGGCCGGGCTGGACGACGAAACGACACTCAAGCCTCCGGCCGGCTCCCTTGCCCACACCGGCGCCGACGCCACGGCGTGGATCGCCGGCGGAGCGGGTCTCCTCGTCGCCGCAGGCGCCGTCGCCCTGGTCGTTGCCCGCCGTCGTACGTCGGCCCAGCCCGAGCCGGACGACACCGGCGAGGCCATCTAATCCAAGATCACCCACCATCAGCAGGCCCCTGGGACGTCATTCCGGGGGCCTGCTCTCGTCTACCGCTGTGTACCCGCTGGGTCCACCCCGCGCCGCCGTATGCAGCGCCACCCGCTGCCCGGTCCGGGCGTTATGCCAGTACGGGTGCCACCACAGCTGGACCGACAGCTCCAACAGGCGCCTACGCAGTACCGTCGTCCGCTCACGGTGGGCCGGGTCGGTGAGGTTCCGATAGGTCCGGTCCCAGGCAGACTGCGCGGCGATCAGGTCCTCGGGGAAAGCAGCGCATCGCATACGATTATTGCATCACGTGTTCGATTTCTGTCGCATCTGTGCAGGTAGTGGGCGCAGGCTCGGCGTCTCGCCTCACCCAAGGTTGAGCATTCTCACCAAACTTTGACCGCCGTGCGGGCCTATTGGGCCAGGGGTACCGCGCAGGTCGGAGTTGCTCACCACCGACGGCCTGCAGGTCAGAACCTCATAGCCTGGCTTGCCGCTGACACGGCTCCGTCGTCATCGTGCAGTACCTCAAATCGGCCGGCTGCAAGGTAATTGGTGGCTAGTTCACCTGATCTAATGAAACTCCGCCGTACTAGCTCGGCATTGCGCGGGTGCGGGTGGCAGATTCCGTGGTGCACGTCGGTGGCTCATCACCGGCGTCCGCCTCATGCCGCCGTCGGCGGAGCAGGAGCAAGCTGCGAGACGTCCAGACGCCACCGAGGCGTTGTTGGGGCTGATCGTTCTTCGGGCGTTGGCAGGTGGGCTGTACGGGGCGAGGACCGCCACACATCCTTGTGCAGGGTGTTGGCCTGTTCTTCGTCGGCACGAGGCTTCGGCGCTCGGGCGCGTGACACGCTCCCGAGAGGCGGGGGCTTTGTGTTCGGCCCGGCACGCCCGGGCGGAAGGACAACACCATGGTCGCGAAACGACGCGACGGCATTTTCCCGCACATCGGCACCGACACGTGGGGCCGGTCCCTTGCGGACGCCATCGAGAACACCTGCGCGGAACACGGGGTCGTGCCCCCTCCCCGACAGGCGATCACCGAGGGGCTGGCCACCGCTCTCCCGGACACCGAGATCAAGGGCCTGATCGCCAGCCGGAGCAACAAGAAGGTACTCAAGCCCTCGGCCTACCGTCTCGTGCAGGCCGGCGACGAGCAGGTACTCCTGCTGATGTGTGACGTCCATGGCGCTGCGGTGGTCCCGTGGGACCTCAACGACCGCACCGTCAGCTGCTGGTCGCCGCCCGTTGCTGAGGCCGGCCAGCGCGTCAAGGAGCTCATCGCCGCCGAGCTGGCGCTGCACGAGGCCAGGAAGACCGCGAAGACCGCCGAGAAGGAACGGGAGAGCTGCCGCCGCGCGGCCGGCGACGATACGTACGCCGCGCAAGCCCTGGCGGCGGCCACGCAGAAGCACGCGGACGCTGAGCGCCGCGTGAGGGAACTCGAAGACGAGCGCGAGGCCCTCCTCACCGCCCTCGGTGGTCGGCGGCCGCGTCCTGTGGTCCGGGCGGCGGAGGAGGACGGGGAGCCGAAGGCGGCGCTCGCTCTCGCCGAGCAGCCGTACGAGGTGGCCGTCCACATGCAGCGGTACGCCGCCGAGAATCTGGAGCGTGCCGGCAAGACCCGCGGCTACGACCTGGCTGAGTCCCTCGTGGACGCGGGCCAGCTCTCCAAGGGCATGAACGTGCTGCAGCAGTGGCAGGTCACCCATCCTGACGGCACGGTGTCGAAGCTGTGGAGGCTGGCCGCCGTGACCGGGAACAACCGTGCGCTGGCCCGTCTCAACATCTTCCGTGTGCGTCCGGAACACCTGGTCACGGGGATGCCCCAGTCCCTCCTGCCCATGCCGAAGGACAAGAAGGCCGATCCCGAGCTGCTGCTGCTGGGCCAGCGGGAAATCCTGAACCGGCTCTCCGACCGGCTCAACGAGGCCGCCGCCAAGCCGGAGACGGAGGCAACCGACGCGTCGGTCCGGGCGGGGAAGATCGCCACGGTGTCCGCGGAGATCGTGATCGGCTGCACCAAGCCGGCGGCGCTGGAACACGTCCTGCGGACGCTGAACGTCAACGACCACCTGCGCGGCATCCAGCCCTACGACGAGGATGCGCGCCTGATCGCCCTGTTCGCGACGCTCGTCGACGCATACGCCAGGGAATCGCTCCTCGCGGACGCGCTCGCCGAGGCGTTCCCCGATGCGCGTGGCGCGGACCTCCTCGACCTGGTCGGGGTGCGCGACGCGCTGACCGCCAACGGACCGCTCGACCCGCTCGCGCCGCTCGTGCCTGCCGTCGACGACGTTACCCCGGCCGTGCTCCGCGACGTCGCGGTGCGCGCCATCACCGCGCTCGTGTTCCCCGAGATCCCGCCCGAGGCCCCGAAGCAGACGAACGCACGCACCGTCCGCGACACAGGCCGCTTCTGGCCGATCGTCAGGGGCACTCTGCAGGAGCCGGCGTGGAGCCAGACGAGGGCGAAGACAGCGGAGGCACGCACCCGCTTGTGGTCCGCCGCCATCGCCCAGCTGTTCCTGCACCGGGGGAACATCCTCTCCGCCCTCGGCTTCTTCGGCGTCCCGGAGACCGCCAAGGGCGCCGGGCAGGACCCGCGGTCGCTCAAGGTGCTCCTCCTCGGGGCAGAGGCCGGTGACGCGACCGCCTGGGCCGCCCTCGTCCAGCGCATGGCGCCGGGGCTGATTCACGCTCCGCAGCCGTTCATCACCGCTGGCCAGGGCAGCGAGGCGGGCGATGGCCGCAAGGGTGTGCGGCGCACCCCTAAGAGCGCCCTCGCCGCCCTCACTCTGGCGTACACGGCAACCGGCGCCCCGAACATCAGCCGGGCACTCCTCCTCGCGTTCGCAAAGGCCGTGCTGGAGCACCCGGACGCGACGCAGCCGCCCGAGGCGGAAGACGGTGAGCCTCTGGTCTGTTACGGGGAGCGGCACTGGGTGGAGGGCCGGACGCCGGTCACCGCGGGGATGGTGATCGCTCCTGACACCGAGGGCCAGCCCACCCACTACGTCGCCGACAAGGCTTGGTTCGACGAGACGTTCCCCGTGGACCTCGGCCGCCCGGCCCCGGGCAGCCCCGGAAGCACCACCACGTCCCCCACGGCCGGGACCAACACGGATCCCACTGCCACCGTGCACGGCGCGCCGCCGGCCGACCCGCACGACCAGCTGGCCACGCTGCGACGGGAACTGCCCGCCCGTGTGGAACTCGTCGAGAGCGCCTACCAGCAGGCCGTGGACTCCGCCCACACCCTGATGACGGATTTCGAAGAGGCGCGCCGCCTGCGAGTCCAGCTCGGAGAGGACGCGCTGCCGGCCGAGCAGCGGATCGAGTGGATGGAAAAACTGACGAAGGTCCGGGCCGCGGCCCAGGCCAGCGTGACGACGCTCGAACAAGTGGAAGCGCTGATCCTTCAGGTCTGACCAGCACGGTAGAACCCGAGTCAATATGTGCCGGCGGGCTCCTCGTGGCAATTGAGGAGCCCGCCTCCCACTCGGCTGTGAATCATGGGCTATGAGTGGTGCTCAACGAAGGTTGGTGACGGCGCCGACCGGTGCCTCCGAAGTAGGAGCTCCACCGCGCTCGAGCCAGCGGTCGACCCAGGCTGGCACGGAGAGAGCAAGCTGCTGCTGGGCAGCGAAGGTCGCCGGGCGGTGCTCCTGGATGCGCTTCAGGCGGTCGCCGTGGCGCTGGATGGCGCGAACCTCCAGCACTCCGGGCCGCTCGGCCAGGCCGGCGGCGACGGTGGTGCACTGGTCGCTGTAGCCGGGCGACAGATGGCAGGTGCAGTGTTCATCCACGGAGGCGAGGGGCAGGCCCCAGCCGGGCGCCGCGAGCAGTGCCATGAGCCGCCCGTGGCCGGTGGTGCCGGAACCTTCCGCGAACGTGGGGTCGATAATCCAGCGTTCGCCACCGCCGCGTTCGTGGTGGCCGAGCCAGCCGGTCACGGCCAGCGGCGCCCCCAGGGTGCGGATCAGACCGACACGGCGCAGCAGCCCGCTGGTCAACCAGGCCGACGCCGCGGTGCCCCGACGGCCCGGCCGCCGGTAGGGGCGCTCAGCCGGGTGCCACCGGGCCGGCATGTCGCGGTGGCACGGCGTCATGCCGTAGGCGCCCATCTGCCGGTCCTGGACGTCGACCGCGCGCAGCCAGTCGTCGGGGTCCAGACCCAGCAGGGTGACGGAGGCGGACGTGTCCAGCACGCGCAGCACCACCAGCCCGCCCTCGACGTGGGTACGGGCCCCGGGCACCCCCTTGATGTCGCCGTACTCGTCGGCGCGCGGCAGCAGCGCCTCGGCCAGGTCCAGAGCCTGGGTCTCCTCCGGGTCGCGCCGCTCGACCGGGTCGGCCTCGAATCGGATCAGGAGGCGGTCGGAGCGCGGGTCGACATATTCGATGCCCCATGGGTGCAGAGTGGTGATTCGACGCCAGGCCAGTGCGGCCATCACCCGGGCCTCCAGCAGCATCTGGTCGGCGACCGGCTGCGGGATCAGCAAGGAGCCAGGCGCGGCGGCTTCGACCCGGCGCCGGGCGGACTGCCAGGGCATCCCGGTGTACAGATGCAGCAGTTCGGCGCGACGTTCGACGGCGGTTGTCTTCATAACTCGAAGCTCCTCAACACCGCGGAGCCGTCCCGACACAGCACGCGCGGCGGAGAGCCACGAAGAACATGCGGACCATGCAGCGGCGCCAGCCGAGTTGGCTTCTCCACGGCGTGCTCGATGTCGGGTCGAGCACAGGGCAGGGACCCCGCCGGGCCCACCGCTCCGGATTTCACCACATCGACCCGGGGCAGGCCCTGGTCGCCGGGGTGACGCGCTGCCGCGTCACCCGAACGCGCAGGCGGACGTTTATCGAATCATCGGGTTATGAAGTGGATCCTCGTCTGCAGGCGGAACGCGTGGGCACCTGTGGTGCTCACAGTGGCCCACTGGCCTGCTCAGTCACATCTCCACGGGCTAGGCGTGGGTCGGGGGTACGTCGTAGCGGCTGACGGCCAGGTACGTCTCCGGCGTCGCTGCTTCGAGAAGACCCTCGTCACCCTCCAGATCAAGCTTCGGTTCCTCGGGACGGCGCAGCAGGTGGCTCCAGTTGCTCGTCGCCCCCCGCTCGTAGGCTTCACGGAGCAGGGGGCGCAGCCGGGGACGGGCTTCCTCCTGCTGCTCGCGGAAGATCTGTCGCCGGGTGAGTCGCTGTTCTTCCTGAGCGTCCTCGCTGAGCCCCGAGTTGTCGGCGAGCTGGTCCTCGGCGCGCAGCCCCGGGGTACGCCGGGCGATGGCGAGGTCTTCCTCGTGGAGGCGCTCGCAGGCGGCGAACAGCTTCCGGGACATGCCGAGGTGGACCTTTGTGCCCGGCGGCGTCCTGAGCCGGGTCGTAGAGCTGGATCAGGGCCCGACGCGAGTCCGGGTCCTCCTTGAGGATCTCGACGACGCGGTGCAGCTGATCCACGTTGCCTGCCCACTTCCGCATCCGCGGCCCGTACGCACCACGCAGGACACCGTCGTCCGCGTACTGCCGGAGACGCGCGTTGTAGTCGAAGATCCACGGGGCGTCCGAGCCGGATAGGTGCCAGACGGTCTCCGCCACCGCGAACGCCGGGTTGATGACACGCGCCGGCGGCGCGTACAGCAGACGGGCCCGCGGCTGGGTCAGCCGCATGTGGACGTCGAGGACCTCGCGGGTCGCCATGTCCCGCGGGCTGACCTTCTCGCCGCTCTTGGCCAGGGCGACCGCGCCGACGAAGAGCTCGGCGACGCTGTCGGCGGTCAGATGTGTCATCGGGCAGAAACTCCTTCACCCTGCGGCCGTCCGGAGTCGGCGCCGCGGGCATCGTGATGGACATGGTGGGAGTGCAGGACATCGCCGTCGGCGCGCCGGGCGATGAGGCGTGCGACCTGGGCGGCGCTGTCGCCGCGCCACCGGCACACCGCGTCCGTCGCCGCCCGGTCGGCGGGCGGGCGCGGATCGCGAAGTGCTCCGAGGGCGTCGGCCACCTCGTCGGCGGTGCTGCACCGCCGTGCGAGGCCGTGATCGGAGAGTCCGAGCGTGCGCTCGTCGGGCGAGCCGAGTTCGAGCACCGGGACCCCGAGCAGCGCGGCCTCGATGCCGCACGTCGAATAGGCGCTTGCCAGGGCGTCGGCGCCGACGAGGCAGCCGCGAGCGCCGACCCGGGGATCGGCCACGGCCACGAGCGGCCGGCCGTCCCGTTGGAGCACGGGAGCGAAGACGTCGACGCTCTGTGCCGGGTGCGGCGCGATGACGAGTCCCCAGTCGCCGGCCTTCCACAGACCGTCCAGGAGGAGGTCGGCATGGGCCTTGAGCCGGTCGGGTCCGAAGGGCTGGCAGGCCCACACCGCGATACGGGCAGGGCCTCGCCGTGGGCTGGGTGACAGCAGGTCCTCCAGGTAACGCCGCTGGGCTTCGCGGCTGAGGCCGGCGAGCGCGTCGAAGCGGGGCTGGCCCAGGACGTGGATCTCAGCGCCAGGGTGGCGCACCCACGCCTTCGCGAGAGGGAGATCCCGTTCACCCATGACGACGATGTCGCGGCTGTGTAGCGCAGGCCATGCGACCGACTCCGCCGTCCAGGCTCCGTGCTGGACATGCACCGCATTCGCGCCATGGCGCTCTGCCACGTGTACAGCCAGTGCACCCAGCGGGCTGGTGTCGTTGCTGACCAGAACGGTGTGCGGCCGGGCTGCGGTGAGGACGCCGTCCAGCCACGTCTCCGCCCGAACCACCGATCGCCACGAGGGCTGCGTGCATCCGCCGCTCGTCTCCAGTAGTACGGACACGAGACGGACCAGCCGGTCCAGTCGAACCTCGTGCTCATCGACCCGAACGACGCGGCCGTCGTCCCGCCGCCTCAGACCGTCCACGGCGCCGGAGAGGTCGAAGAGACCGGTCGGCGGCGAGCACAGGTTCACCCCCGCGACTTCTGAAGCCGGGCACCGCTCCGCCGGGTCGGTCGCCAGGTCCACTACGAGGCTCGGGTGTCCGTTCCTGGCCAGCTCCTCCAGCACCGGCAGCAGAGTGGCCGCGTGACGGGAGGACCACGACAGCGCCACCACTTCACTCAGCGGCAGCTCCGAGGGAGCCGGACCCGGCACCGCTGCGGCCGCCAGGAGAGGAGGGAGGTTGCGTAACTGAGCGGAGCGGAGGGAATTGTGAGGGGCCGCGGCACCGAGCAGATAGGCGATGCCTGACCAGGTGACGGTGTAGGCCCGGTACTCCCGCGAGCTGCTCGACCGCAGCCCGACGAGTCCTTCGTACGGCGCGAGCCTCAGCGGACCTGGAGCCTTGGCGAACGGCCCCCAGGTGCTGAGCGCCGCCAGCTTGCGTACGACCTGCGCCACCAGGCGCCGCGCCGGCACGTGCTGGACGTACAACCACCCCGCGCCACGCGGCGTCCTCGCGAGGTCAGCGCCGTACGCTTCGAGAGCCTCCATCACCTGGTCGACCCGTACTTCCGCTTCCCTCGGGTCGAATGGCAGGGCCTCCAATTCGGACGTGGCCATCCGGTCGGATTTCATGGTCGCGAGCGCGCCCTCGCCGACCAGCGCCCACAGGGGCTTGCCATCGGACGCGAGCTGGGCGATGCCGAGGGCGCTGCGTTTGGGCGGCGTCATACCAGGCTCCCTTCGAGGAGCGGCCCGGTGTCCACAAGCCGCAGCAGGTCCTTCGGCGATTCGGCGACGAAGGGGGCCGGGGAGCTCGGGGTGCCGTAGCCCCAGCCCGCGTGCACGTACGAGACGCCGGCGCGGCGGGCCGCTTCCTGGTCGACTGCCATGTCCCCGACGTACAGCGCGTCGGCCGGGTCGGCGCCGAGGTCGATCAGGGCGAGCATGATCGGGTCCGGTGCGGGTTTGCCCCGCCCCACCCCGTTCGGAGTGCGTACCGTGGCGAACGGGACACCGAGCTGGGCCAGCAGAGGAGTGGCTCGGTCCAACGGCTTGGACGTGACGATCCCCATCCGCCAATCGGCAGCGGCGAAGGCGTGCAGGACCTCCGCGACGCCGTCGAACTGTCGGGCGAGGTTAGAGGCGGCTGTCGACGCCTTCGAGTAGGTCTGGTGGATCGGCTCGGCGTCAGCGAGCCCGAGCTGCTCCATGATGTCGGCGAAGGGCCGGCCCAGGTGGCGCTCGTACTCCTCGAATGGCACATCGAGGCCGTGGTCCTCACACACCTGGCGCCACGCGCTTTCCATAACTGGGCGGGTGTCGACGAGCACGCCGTCCAGGTCGAGCAGCAGCACACGTACGGCTTCGGTGTCGAAGCCCACCCTCGTTCCGCCGGAGAGCGGCATGGGCGAGGGCGTAAACCGGGATGGCATCACGGGTCTCCAAGGGGAGTTGGTCAGGAGGTGATGGGCGACTCGGGGCGCCTCACGAGGGCGATCACCCTCTTGCCGCGTCCATCTTCCGTGGGGCAGGCAGTCCAGGCGTCAGACGTCGCCGACACGAGGTGCAGGCCCCGCCCGCTTGTGGCGTAGAGCGAGGCAATCTGAGGAACCGGGGGCTCCGGGGAGTTGTCTTCGACCTCGATCCCCACAACGCCGGCCTGAAGGGCGAGCGTCAGCGTGATCTCATCGACGGGCTCGCCGTCCGTTCTGGGCAGAAGGACCAGGTCGGCGTCGGGAGTTCGGCCATGCCGCTCGGCGTTGGTGGTGAGCTCACTGACGATCAGCACGGCCTGGTCCAGAAGGTCTTCCACCCCCCACGCCGTCAGCGCCTCGCGGGTGAAGGACCGTGCTCTGCCCGGCGCCCTGTCATTGGCGGCGAGCGTCAGGCTCTTCTGGTGTTCAGGGGCGCTGATGACGCTGCCCAGGCTCTCGATTCGGTCCATGCTCGCCTTCTCACAGCTGATGCTTGAGCCCGCGGAGGACTCGATCGGCGGTTTGGTCGGAGCGGTCGAGGCGGCGGAGGTTGTGCACGACCACGACCAGGACCACCGGCGGGGGATGGTCGAAGTGCCGAACGTCGGACGTCGGAGCGGGATCGAGCCCGTCGCTCGAAGCGGTCCGGGCGTCGGCGCCAGTCGTGTGGCTGGTCTTCACCGGTTTCCTCCCGGACAACGGCGGTTGGTGGTTTCGTTGACCACGAGCGAACCGTGGATCACATTGCGGCGGTATCTCCGGGCGGCTGCCGGGGCCGTCAAACCCGTCAAAGATCGTTTTGGTGAACCGAGGTAGACGATGGCGCGCGAGCGGAACGTGAAGCTGGCCGACGCGATCGCGGAAACAGGCTGGTCGCAGCCAAAGGTGGCGGCTGCCTTCGTGAGGGTCGCGGCCGAGGTAGGAGCGCAAGAACTGCTGGGCACCAGCCGCTCGCACATCGCCATGTGGGTGGCGGGGACACAGCCCTCGGGCAGAGCGCCCCTTATCTTGTGCGAGACGTTGTCCCGGCGGCTCCAACGCCCCATCACTCCTGCTGAGATCGGGCTCTCCATGCCGGACACGGGTGCAGTCACGGCTTCGGAGTGGAACGTCGATACGCTGACTGCGCTGGTAGACCTTGGGAGAAGCGACGTGGACCTCGAACGCCGCCGACTGCTGGCCGGTGCCGCCTACTCGGTGGGCGGCTTGGTCCTGCCCGGACAGCAGTGGTGGGACGAGGCTCCCCAGCGGGCGAAGTCCCGCCCCGCCGCGACGAGCCGCAGAGTCGGGGCCGCAGAAGTCAGTGCCGTCCGTGAGATGACGGAGTTCTTCTCTCGGAGAGACCAGCGCCACGGCGGCATGGACGGCCGTACGGCGCTCTACCAGTACCTCGTCGACGACGTCGCCAGGTACATCGGCGGGGTCTTCGCCAGTGACGACACTCGTCGTGCCCTTCTTGCCGCTGCCGCCGAGGCGGTGTACGTCGCCGGTTGGATGAGCTTCGACGCCTCCCACCACGAGGCCGCGCGGCGTTACTTCACGCTGGCCCTGAAGCTCGCGGCGGAAGCGGACGATGCTCCGCTCGCCGGCCATATCCTGCGGGCGATGGCTCACCAGGCAACGGACCTCGGCCACCCACGGTTTGCCGTCGCACTCGCCACAGCCTCCGTGGCGCGCAAGCGGTACACCCTGGCGACCCCCCGCGAGCGGGCGCTGCTCGGAGTGGTGCAGGCACGCAGCCTGGCCGCCGACGGTCAAAAGCGTGCCGCGATCGCAGCGCTTCTCCGGGCCGAGGACGACCTCGCTGCGGCGGACGTCGGCGACGAGGATCCGAGTCGGGTGTGGTTCTTCCAGCGGGCTTCCCTTGCCCACGAGACCGCCCGCACCCTGTGGACGCTCGGCGATCTCGACGGAGCGCTTAGAGAGTTCAGCAACAGCGTGCTGACGAGGAAGGCCGACACCTTCAGCCGGACCCACGCGGTGACGTTGGGCTACATGGGCACTGTGCAGGCCCGTCAGGGGAACGTGGAGGCCGCGTGCCACACGTGGGCACAGGCCCTGGACGCGATGGAAGGCGTGCAGTCGGGCAGAGCACGCGAGGCAGCCGTGAACATGCGCCGAGTGCTGTCCCCCTTCCGCAATCGGGGAATCAGCGTGGCGGCGGAGATCGACGAGCGCGCCAAGGCCGTACTCGAACGAGTAGCCTGACGGCGCCATGGTGGTGAAGGCGGGCATGCTGTGGTTGACCGGCTTGCCGTGCCGCGAGCGGAGAAGGGGGAACCCGTGTCCACAAAGTCCATCGAGGTGCCGGTGATCGCCGAGGTGATCGGAGGCCACAAGGGGCGGCTCGACGACTTCAAGGGCGGTGTGGAGTCGATCATTCGGCTGCGCCCGGAGTACCCGGAGGAGACGCTGCAGGGGATCGAGGAGTTCTCCCATCTCCAGGTCACCTGGTTCTTCAACTTCGGTTCCCCCGAGGACGTCGCTCTCCACGCGCGCAGCCCCCGGGACAACCCGGAGTGGCCGGCCACGGGAACCTTCGTGCACCACAACCACCGACGTCCGGCCCGGCTCGCGACCTCGTTCCCCAGACTGCTCCGCGTCGACGGACGGGACCTGCACGTCACCGACCTCGATGCCGACGATGGCACCCTGGTGGTGGACCTGGTGGCGGTCTTCGAGGAGTTCCTGCCGCGTGGCACGGTCACCCAGCCCTCGTGGCCCAGCGAGATGCTGAAGGACTACTGGAGGGACGCCGCCGAACGCTGACTCGAGGCATCCTCCGGAACCGCGGCTGGCGGCCCGACGGAACGTGGCCGTCTGAGCGGGCGCCAAGGGCTAGTTGTATTGCCCTGTGAGGTTGGGGACGCGGCTGACGGGTGGTTTGCCTGCGAGCGCGGTGTGTCCGCGGTGGTGATTGTAGGAGTGCAGCCACTGCGGGAACGCGTCGCGTCGTTCCTGCTCTGAGCGGTAGGGGCGGGCGTAGGCCCACTCGTTCAGCAGGGTGCGGTTCAGCCGTTCGACCTTGCCGTTCGTCTCGGGCCGGTAGGGCCGGGTTCGCTTGTGGGCGATCCCGGCCGTGGCCAGCAGGTCTCGCCAGTCGCGGGAGCGGTAGCAGTAACCGTTGTCGGTCAGGACCCGTTCGACGGTGATCCCGCACTCGGCGAAGAAGGCGTGGGCCCGCTGCCAGAAGCCGGTGGCGGTCTCCTTCTTCTCGTCCGGGTGGATCTCGCTGTAGGCGAGGCGGGAGTGGTCGTCGACGGCGGTGTGGATGTAGCTGTAACCGGCGTTCTTGCGGGTCTTGCGGCCTGCTTGCCGGCCGAGGACCTTGTGCCCGCCGCCGTCGGGGATGTTGCCGAGCTTCTTGATGTCCACGTGGACCAACTCGCCTGGCCGTTCACGTTCGTAGCGGCGTATGACCCGGCCGGTTGCCCGGTCCAGATGGGCGAGGCGAGCCAGTCGGTAGCGGGTCAGAACGCGGTGCACGGTCGAAGGGACAAGGCCGAGCAGGTGGGCGATACGGGCCGGTCCCCACCGGCGTGCGAGGCGGACCTTGATGATCCGCCGCTCGGTCCGCGTGGGCGTCCGGCGCGGGCTGGTGTGCGGGCGGGACGACCGGTCGGTCATTCCGGCCTCGCCGAACATGCGGTAGCGGTCCGCCCACCGCTGGGCCGTGGTCGGCGAGACCTGGAAGCGTTCGGCGGCCCGGCGCAGCGGCCAGCCGTCCTCGACCACGCAGCGGGCCAGACGCAGCCGTCCGGTCTCGGTCAGGGGTGCATTACGGTGGGCACGAGGGCCTTTCTGAGAGCCGGTGCAGATGTCGCAATCCACACCGAACCCGGAAGGCCCTCACCCGTTCAAGATCCCTCAGCCGAGACCTGCATCACCCGTCCACAACCTCCCGAGACAGAACAGCTGTAGGAGCCACGCTCCATGTGGACGCCGGCCAGCGTCAGCTCGACCTCACGCCGGTCACCGGGGCGCGGGGATACCGCTGCGGCACCAGCGGCACGCGCTACCTTCAGGTAGCCTCGTTCGCGGCCCAAGGGTATCGGGCCTTGACCCCGGATGTTGAACACACGTCTATGCCGCTCGGGTCAGGGTAGTTGCTGCGGGGTGAAGGTCGCTCTCGTAGGCGATCGGAGACCGCTGGCCGAGGCGGGAGTGCCTGCGTCGGGTGTTGTATCGGGTCAGCCAGCGGAACGCGTCGATCCTGGCCTCGCGCTCGCTCGACCAGGCCTTCCGGCCTTTGAGTGTTTCTCTCTTGAAGGCAGCATTGAAGCTCTCCGCAGCGGCGTTGTCGGCGCTGGACCCGATCGCTCCCATGCTCTGCCGGACCCCTACTGACCTGCAGGTTTCAGCGAAAGCCCGACTCGTATACTGCGAGCCGTGATCGGTGTGCATCACCGCTCCAGTCAGGCTTCCGCGGGTCCGTTTGGCGGCCGTCAGGGCGTCGATGACGAGCTCGGTGCGCATGTGATCGGCGATCGCCCATCCAGCCAGCCGTCGTGAGGCGAGGTCGATGACGGTCGCGAGGTAGAGCGGTTTCGCGCCGCTGACCGGCAGATATGTGATGTCGCCGACGTACTTCGTGTTCACCACGGCCGCGGTGAAGTCACGTCCGATCAGATCCGGGGCCTTCACCGCGGCCTGGTCCGCGACTGTGGTCCGGTGCCGGCGGCGCAGACGGACTCCCTCGAGTCCGATGGCCCGCATGATCCTCGCGACGCGTTTGTGGTTGACCACCGGGCCGCCCTCGTCGCGGAGTTCGGCGGTGATCCTGGGGGCACCGTAGGCGCCGTCGGAGTCCTGGTGGACCTTGCGTATCCGATCCGCGAGCCCGGCCTCGGCGATCTGCCGGGCCGCCCTTGCCGGTGCGGTGCGGCGCCAGTAGTAGAAGCTCGAGCGAGAGGTACCCAGCATCGAACACAACCGCGTGACGCCGAACCGGCGCTGATGGTCTTCAACGAACTGGCAGCGGTTCACCAGCGCGTCTCCCCGGCGAAATACCGGGCCGCCTTGCGGAGAATGTCGCGCTCTTCCTCCAGCTCACGGATCCTCTTCCGGGCTGCCGCCAACTCCGCCTGAACGTCGTCACTGCTGGCTTGCGAGGCGGCCGGCTGTGTCGAGTGGGAGCCGGGGCGGCGCCCGTCGGCAGCCCGGATCCAGTTCCGCAGCGTCTCGGTGTTCACCCCGAGATCAGCGGCGACCGACTTGATCGTTGCTCCCGGCCTCGACCGGTACAACGCGACCGCGTCCGCTTTGAACTCGGCGGGGTAGTGCTTCATCCCCACGGGGACTCCGTTCTCCTGGACCATCAAGATCCAAGTCTCTCCGGTGTCTAAAATCCGGGGTCAAGGCCCATCCGTGGTTTCCCTTCCGTACCTGACGCTCGGTATATGGGATGGCGGGCGCGAGGTCAGCGCCGTGCACTGGACCCTCTCGCGAAATACGGAATCCGAGGCTGTAACCGAAGAACTCCGCGCTGTCGCCTTCCGATACCGCGATTGGCTTGCACGGGTCTGCGGTCGACGCCCTTGAGTACGCCCTACCTCCGAGGCCGTGTCGAATTTACGAGTGCCGCCTCCCTCCGCGGTCGCTGCGGACCCTGCCTTACCCATGGATGGGAATGCTGTAGGGGGCCGAATCCGAGCTTGCAGCACGGCCTCGTCCTCTGTTGACCGTCGGATGGCTGTTTCTCTGCGCCCGAGCAGGGTGTCGAATGCGCTATGCGCGTTGCTCGGGAACAGAGGAAAGCATGGCGTGAGCGATCAGTGGAGGTTCGGACACTGCCGCCTTGCTGAGCGTGTCCGGGCTATGAGGGGCCACAACATCTGGCATTCGCCCACGGCAGACGAAAGAACACCTTGAAAGACTGGATCCCTCTCCCGAAGCTATGTCAACGTACAACACCCCGGAAACACGCGGCTGGCGAGTGGCCCACCGGTTGAATGATCAGGAGCCTCTCCTGTTGACACGCTCACTCAGATCTTTGCGGCTGACCACTCGGTTCCCTTCTTCTTTTGGGCGCTTAACGCCTTGATTGTCTGCTTCTCGGCTCTGCCGGCAAGAATCCCGGATCGGGAAGCCGAGCCATCGCAGCTCAGGGCGGCGGCGTGGACGGCGAGGCGCCAGCGCTCTGCCGCGCGCAGCAATTGATCCAAGACTCCGAGACCAGGGGGCACCTAAGGGCGCACCGGATGGCGTCGTGCGGGGCAGGCATTAGTCAGCTCCTTGGCTGCTGCGAGCGCAACATAGACCAGGATCGCCGGTTAGCCAAACCGGCGATCCTGGTGACCATTGAGGGTGTTCGCATCCGGCTGCGCTTGGCGGTGGAGCCGTCGCGAACACAAGACCGCGCCGCGATTCTGAGAGGAGAACAGAAGCGGCTCTCGTCTCTGCGGCCTTGTGCAATGAACAGCGCTACTCCGTCGCGAGCCGGCAATTCGTTGCCCGCCCGACAGGTCGACTGAACCGTCGCTGGTTGCCCTTCCCATCTCGTTCTCAAGGAACACCCATGCCTGCCCGTTTGCTGTCCGTACCCGCTGTCGCCGCCGCATTGGACGTCGACCGGCGCACCGTCTACCGCTTCATCGCCGCGGGCGAACTGCCGGTCGTCGACCTACGCACCGGAACGGGCCGCTCTCGCGTCCGTATCCCCGCTGACGGGCTGGAGGAGTTCATTACGAGCAGGTCGGCCGCTTCCCCACGCACCCGCCGCTGACCTCTCACTGGCAGCCCGGCCCCTCACTGTCACCGATAAAGGAGTAGTACCGCGTACCTGCGCAAGCTGAAGTCCGGTAAGTGGCAAGCCACCGTACGCAACCGGGCAGGAGACCGGTTCAGCGAGTCATTCCCCCTCAAGGCCCAGGCGCGGGCCTGGGCCGTCGAGCTGGAGACCCAGTTCGCTCGCGGAAGCATGCGCGACCCGCGGGCCGGCGAAATAGCATTCCGCGATTGGCACGACCGATGGTGGAACGCCCGTGTGGTCGAGCCCCACACCTTGCGGGGCGACGCATCCAGTATCAACAACCACGTCATGCCCTACTGGGCGGATTGGGAAATGCGGGCCATCACCCGCATGGACGTCCAGAGCTGGATCCGCGCCCTGATCGAGAAGGGCGCTGGCGCAGCAGCGATCAAGCGGGCCTACAACCTGACGTCCTCCATCATGCGTGCGGCCGTCGACGACGACGTGATCGCGGTGACCCCGTGCCGCAGCATCGACTTGCCTCAGGTCGCGGTAAAGCCGCCGCAGTGGTTCACGCTCGATCAGGCACAGAGCATCCTGGACGAACTGCCCACCGCGTGGCGGACGATGTGCCTGCTCGGCTTCTACACCGGATTGCGCTGGGGCGAGCTGTCCGGCCTTCATCGGCACCGGATCGACCAGCGTCGCTCGCGACTGTTCGTGGTGGAGGTCAACACCAAGAGCGGTATCAAGGAGTACCCGAAGAGCTCCAAGAGCCGCCGGGAGGTTCCGCTGCCGCCCCACGTCCTGGAGGCGCTTGAACGCCACATTCATGGGCTCGACCGCGACGCCGTGGTGTTCACCACCGTCACCAAGGGCCGGGCGGGACGGCTCCTCGACGACGGCAATTGGCGTCGGCAGACCTGGTGGCCGGCTGTAGAAGGTGCCTACTACTTCGATGGCGACGGTGAGCAGCAGCTCGTCCCGCACTATCCGCCGCACTCCATGCGTCACACCTGCGCCTCGTGGCTGGTCCAGAAGGGAGTCTCGCTCTACGAGGTCCAGCACCTTCTCGGCCACGAGAGCTTCCAGACTACCCAGCGCTACGCCCACCTGCAGCCGGACGCACATAAGGCCGTCCTCGGAGCCTGGGAGCGTCTGGACGCTCCGCTGACCGTCGCCGCATAAACGTTGCTTCGCCCTATCTCTTGCCGGACAGGCCGAGGTGTTTGCGCGCTCAAAAGTCCTGCGAGCGCTTCGTCGGGCGACGTCCAATGCCCGTCGCTGTCGTACGGCCAGGGGTGGGCACAGGGATCGGCACGGAGGATGTCGTGCAGAGCCGGACGGCTGGTCAGCGGATTGCTGCTCGGGTGCCTGGCGGACCGCCACGAGCCAGCGGCGCCGCTGCTCGGCCTTGTGGAGTTCTTCCGCCTGCTGCCGGCGGTCGGCCGCTGCGGTCTTTGAGATCGTGGAAGGGGTCGCGCCTTGCCTGATGCAAACGCGACCGGCGTCGGTTCCGTCCGGCGTGGCAGCCTCGAAGACGAGGCTGCCACGCCGGACGGCTCGGAGCTTCTGAGCCGTCCCTGTGCCTACAGGTCGGTGCCGCTGGCTTCCTTCAGGATTTCGATGCTCTCGGGGTCCTTCGGCGCGGAGCGTCGGTACTGGGGGTGGCCAAGGTCCATCTGAAGCGCGGCGTGGAGCGGGGCCGGGTATCGCGTCCGGTCTGACCAGGAGAGCGCCTGGTGGCAGAGCCGAGCCGCGGCAACCGCGAGAGTCTCTCGGTCGTAGCCGTCCCGCGTGTGCATGGGGGTGATCTCCCTGGTGGTCATGCTGTACCAAGGTGCGTTCAGTTCGTTCTCCTTGCGTTCGTCGGCATTCTTCGATGCCTTCCCGGGGTCTGCGCGCCAGCGGGTCTTCCACTGCCCGTGGCGCTTCTTGCCGTAGTTGCGGGGTTCGGTGAACAGGAACCAGGGATGGCCTTCGGGCCGGGATTCCGGGTAGTAGAGGTCGCTGGAGGTCTTGACAGTGACGGTCTTGCCGTTCTTCTGCTTTTCGGTGACGGCGACCAGGCGGGGCATTTCCGCCTGCGCGCAGTTCATGCGGATGATGCTGACCGGGTTCCAGGACGGGGGCAGTCCGCTTGCGGGGAGCCAGAGGCGCGGGTCGCCGGGATCTTTTCCGAGGCCCTGCTTGTTGTTGTGGAGGCCGGGCCATACGCGGCGGCTGGCGTGGCCGTCGATCATCAAGGCGTAGGGCAGGCCGTCGAGCTCGTCGTGGAGCTCTTGGAGAGCGGTGCGGACGTCTTCACCGGCCTGCGCCCAGCGCTGGATTTCGCCGTCGCCGTTTTCAGTGTGAAGAGGGTAGTTGGCGGCGTGGAAGTTGCTCTGCGCGAGGGCGTAGTGCTCCCACTGCGGGTGGATGTTGCTCCAGCCGATCATGTGCCACGGGCCGCCGGGTTCAGGAGAGGGGATGATTGCGCTGGCGGTGATGATCCTTTTGGGCTGGCCCTTGTACTTGCGGTCCGTGGCCTGCTTGCGGATGTGGATGCCGCAGAAGGCCATGCGGGGCAGCGGGTAGGGGTCGTCGTCGGGGTAGAGGGCACGCTCGAAGCGGTCGTCCACGACCCCGCATGAACGGTAAAGGTCCAGCAGACCCATGTAGACGCGGTGGTCTTCAAAGGCTTTCGCGGGCTTCTTGATGATGGTGAAGGTCTTGGTGAACGGGTCATACTCGCGGCCGATGAGGAATTGGGACGGCACTGCGGCCTTGGCCAGCTCCCGTACGACTTGGTGCTTGGCGTCGTTCTCCGCGAGGACGGTCTTCACTTCGGCGGGCTTCATGCCCTCGTGTTCCTCGCCGCGCACTGGGATCTCTGTTTCGCACCAGGCGGCGAGGAGGACGCCGGGTTCTGCGAACGTGCCGGTGATCCTTTGGGCGTCGGTGGCGCGCTGAGTGCCGGGGCCGTGCTCCAGCAGGGATTCGGCGTTGCAGAAGACAGCTTCGATGCCGTCAGCGAGTGGGAATGACTTCTTTCCGTCGGGGTCAGGATCGATGCCCTCCGGGTCCAGGCCGTAGGGGTGGGCGAGGCCGTGGATCATCCGAGTGAGGGTCGCGTCGCGGTACCACAGGCAGAGGATGCGGAGTTTCTTGTATCCGGCTGCCTTGATGGAACGTCGGATACCCTCCGGGGAGGGCTTGCCGATGAGATCGACGTATTCGCCATCCTGCTTCTTCTGTTTCTTCTCTTTCTCCTGGGCGGCGGAGGCGGGCTCGTGGGAACGCTTACCGAAGACGTTCCCCTTCGACTTCAGGTCGAGCGGGGAGACGGCGTCACCGAAGACTCGCTGGATGTGTTCCCGCAGCAGCGAGAGATGGTAGATGCCGGCGCCGGTACCGACAGCGAAGGAGTCCGTCTTCGGCATGGTCGGCTTGATCGCTCCAGGAGGAGGGGTCAGGATGTCGATCCTCTTGCCGTTTTCGTCCCTGACGTTCAGGCGGCTGCGCTCATCGGCCACGCGTTCCTCGATGGCGTTCAGCGACGATCGGTCGGCGTCCATCTTCGCCAGGATTTCCAGCGCGTGCTTGTTCGTCTGTCGCAGACCGCGGCCATCCAGGGACACAGACATGATCGGCCGGTTTGGTCCCTGGTCCACGAGAACGGTGCTGGCGTGGATCACCGTGTTGTTGATGCGCCGGATGTGGGCATCAAGATTCAGGACGGGGTTCGGCTCGGCCGTGTAAGTGGCCATCTTCACCGACAGACGGGACAGCGCGTACTGGACTTGGCTGCGGGTGGGGTTCTCGGGACGGGCCTTGACTGCTTCGGCGAGGTCGACCGGATGGGCGAGGGTGGCGAAGATCGGGCCGATGGGCTGTTCCCAGGCGATCAGGTCACCGTTACTGATGGGCCGGTACTGCAGGGCCGCGACGTTGTCGGAGGGCTGCCAGTCGACGGTCCTGCGTTTCACCTGGCCGTTCGCCGCCTCGTACGCCTCACGGACCGGCTCGACTTCCCGGTCGAGGAGGGGCTTTGACGCCAGCTTCTTGGCGATGTGCCACTTCACCGCCTGATAGGCCCAGCTGTCCGGGCTGGCGGGCTTGCTGTCTTCCTCCTGGAGGATGTTCTTGGCAAGGCTGCGGTGCTCAGGAGCGACGTCCGTGACCAGACGGGCCAAGGTGGGTGGATCCATGAAGGGGATCTCGTCCAGAGGGACACGTCGGACGATGCCTTCCAGGTAGGTGAAGACCGTCCTGAGGCTATCGGGCTCCACAGGGTTGAGCGTCACCATGAAGGCCAGGGTCTTGTCCAGGTAGACGTAGCCATCGGTGATCTGTTGGAGCACGGTGACAGCGATGGAGTAGGGGACCAGGAAGGGGTCGGATTCCTGGACACCCTTGATCCATTTTCCGTTCTGTGAGGCAGTGCTCCCCAGTTCCCGCCAGGCCGTGCGGATGGGCGAGTGGTAGTCGCCGAAGTCCCAGACCAGGGCTGTCATGCCGTCCAGGAGCTCGGGGGTGCACCGGATCGATGTGGTGTGCGCGGTGAGATCCCGCTGCGTGTTGCTTCGCCCCATGAGCGGGGGTACCTCGTCTCTCGGTCTCTCCGTTTGGGAGAGGATGCGGGTCTGCCTCCGCCGCGGCAAGGCGGTGACAGGCATGGTCAGTTCAGAGCGTCTCGCGGTCGAGCCCTGCGTAGGTCAGGAATGCCTGAAGCGCTTGACCGTAGAGCTCATTCATGATGTCGCGCTGTTTCGGCGTCCAGTCGCGGTAGATCTGTTCGATGATCGTGGCCAGGTCGGAGCTGAACTTCTTGTCGTGGATAGAGTGGTCCACGATGTGGAGGGTCATGTCGGTCTCGCCCCGCCGGGCACGGCCGGCGAGCTGGATGAGCAGGACGAGCATGCCTGCGACGAGTTCCTTGCGCAGGTCGTGGTCCATGTTGGAGAACCGGGCCGGGGAGCGAAGGATCTTGGTGAGTTGCTTCCAGGCGGCTTCGCCTGCTGCGCGCAGGACGGCCAGGGGCTCGTCGCTGCCGCCAGCGGGAAGGGTGTTGTAACCGGCGGCGTTGACGCTCGCGTGCAGCCAGTCGGTGTCCTCGATGCTCAGGACAGGCCGGACGCACAGATAGATGTCGCGGACTGCCGAGCGCGTTCCGACGACGATGTTCAGGCCCCGGCCGATGACAGCGAGGGGAGCGATCAGGATCTCTCCGCGGTCGGGGAACTCCTTGAGCTCTTCGCGGACCATCCGGTCCACGTGGGTAGGCAGGTGCTCCTCGTAGTTCTGTTTCTCCGGCTTCTTCACCAGCAGGCAGATCCGGTGGTTCAGCCCGTCGGCCTGTGCCACCCCGGAGGCGAGGTAGGCGGCCTGCTCATAGGAGTTGACGGCGAGGATGACGCGAGCCCGTTCCGGTTCGTGCTTCTCCAGGCGGGCCAGGCGCTTGGCGAGCTGCTGCTCGTACAGGCCCCGGCCGAGATCGCGCAGTGCGTTGGGCTTCAGCTCTGGCGGGAGACCCCCGATCCTCATGGCATCCCCGCTGCGGCCCCGTACAGGCGTGGCTAGGGTGACGATGGACTCCGGACGGGTGTCGGGGAGCCACCAGCGGACCGGGGCATGGATGTGTTCCTGCACGGCCTGTGGTAGGTAGGCGGTGGCGGACAGGCCCATGACCGGACGCTGCACGCCGGCCGCCAGCAGGGCGGTGAGGCCGCCGAGCTCGCTGACGAAGGTGTGCGGATCGCCGCCGAAAGAACGTGACAGGAGTTCCGCTTCCTGCTCCTTCTTGTCCATGCCCTTGACCTGGTAGCCGTGGATGGAGCGGCCCAGCATGGCCAGGGGGTAGAGGGTGGCGACCGTGCTGCTGCGCATGCTCTCAAGGATCTTGCGGACCGATCCCAGGTCGAGATAGCGCAGGGTCTGGGCCTGCATGCGCAGCTCGTCCAGCGCGCTGTCGAGTTCCCGTAGCACGGTGCGGGTGATCAACAGGTTCACCACGGCGGCCTGCTGATGCGCATCGGGCACGAGCTCACGCAGGAGCGTGCGCATCGCGTCGCGAGTGTCGGTGAGGTGGTCCTGGCCGCGCTGCGCGGTGAGGATCGTCAGCGCTGTTTGGATGGCGTCCCAGTCGGCTCCGTCGGGAAGCTCGGCCTCCGCATCCGGTTCGGTCGCGTACCAGCGGGCGGGCATGATCTCGTCGAGGAAGGCGAACAGCTCGGGCGGAACGTCGTCGGCCGCGGTCTGGTCGGGGAACAGGAGCTGAAGGATTTCACGGTCCCTCGAGCGGGCCAGGCGCCAGCCGGTGTTGTCGCGGCTGGCCCCGTCAGGGCTGTCCGCCTGGTTGCCCGGGTTCAACCTGAGCCCGCTGCCTGAGCAGAGCCACAGCAGCAGCATCTCGGCCATGAGCCGGGCGTGGCTGACCGGCGCTGCGAGGGCCATCTCATGGACGACGGGGAGGTTCCTGGCGTCCGAGTCGATTTCCCGCAGCGCGGTCGTCCGTTTCCGGGAAGCCAGAGTGAGCTCCGAGGTACAGCGGCTGATGGCGGCCGTCTGGAAGGCATCGATCTCATCGATCACCAGCGCATCGCAGGCACGGAGCGTCATCTCCAGCACGCTCATGCCCCTGGTGCCACGTGCCTTGCCACGGAACTCCTGCCCGTCCAGGACGACACCGATGCGTGTGCGGCCTTCCAGGAGGTTGGCGTGGTTGGTGACGATCACGGCCGCGTCGGTGGCCCGGTAGAACTGCTGGAACTTGCCGCACACCGGGGCGAAGGAGCAGGTGAGCCGGGTGGAGCCGGTGGCCGCAGAGGTCAGCGAGGTGCAGTTCTCCTCCCCGTACGGGTACAGGGTGGGCGGGTCCATCAACGCCCGCTGCGCGCAGCCGGCCGACAGCAGCGCGATGTCGGTCCTGGCGCGCCGGTCCCATTCGTCGATCTGGGTGGAGGTGCCCAGGGCGGCGTAGTCCATGGCCCGCCGGTGCATGCTCGACGGGGACATCAGCGGAGTGCAGTGAGCGGGCTCGGCTAGGTGCTTGTTCTTGTGCAGATAGGCCAGGTCGTTGTTGATGTCCCAGGCCATGTCCAGGGTGGCGCGGACATCGGTGACGGCGAGGGTGATCCGCCGGTCGTTGAGCGCTGCCCAGGACGCCATGACCCGTACGAGTACCGTTTTGCCGCTACCCGTGGGGGCGTTGAGGACCTGCAGATCTCCGGACGTCAGGTCGAGTTCGGTCAGCTCGCCGTCGGTCGTCTTCATTGCCTTGAAGAAGCGCTTGAGCACCTTGTGCAGGTAGGCAACGCTCTTGTCCTGGCCGCTGAGGATCTTGGCGACATCCAGGAGTTGGTTCACTGTCGGCGCGACCCGGTCGCGCTGCGGGCGGGTGTGCACCTGCGGGAGCACCTCGTGGCCGGGCGCTTCAAGGAAGCCGGGAGTCGCCTGGATATGGATCTCCCTGCTGGTCGTGCCGTGCTCTTGGCCCAGGTAGGCCGTCCTCGTCTTGAGGGTTCCCGGGCCCGCGAACGCCTGCGCCTTGGGGCGCTTGCCGAAGGTGAAGAACGGCCCGGTGACCCGCTGTGCGTAGCCGAGGAAATCCCCTCCCACCCTGGGGATCACCGCCTCGGCCAGCTGCGGGTCTCCGGCCGGCAGCCGCAGCGAACCTCCCGACCTGTCCGCGAGGTCGGGATCGGGGGCCAGGGCGCCTAGGAGTGCGAGGACGGCGGCCCTGAGTTTCTTCGCATCCGTCCATTCGGGAGCCATCAAGGCCATCACCTGCCGGATCAGGTTCCGCTCGGCCACTGGCAAGCTCGCCCATTCCGACCATGCGTGCGGCTTGCGGTGGGCGAAGAACGTGGCCTCTTCGAAGCCGGCCAGGATGCGCCCCTCGTCGTCCTTGCGGGGAAAGTAGTGCGCGGCCAGAGCGAGTGCTCCAGCCAGGCCGGCTTCCTTCCCCGTCATCTCCCCGCTCACGCCTGGCCCTCCTTGATCTGCGTGATGACCATCTCCAGGTAGTCCGTCGCGGTCATCGCCGCCTTCATCCTGTATGTACGGCACACCGCATGGAGCTGGGCCACCTGGTCCTGGCGATGGTCGGGCACCACCAGGTACTCGGCGCCGCCCTTATCGCCGCCGTCCATATGGAGCTTGCTGACCAGGTGATTCGGCCAGGTGTAGTCCTTGAAGTCAGCAAGAAACTGCGGCTGTTCGCTGCCTTCGCGGGTGATCCACAGGTCACACTGGTCCCCGTTGGGCCACAGATGTGATGTCCAGGCGGTCCCCTCCAGGGCCGCCGCGGCGGCTCGGTGCAGCGCCAGTTCGGGCAGGCCAGGGATGACCGTGTAGCGCCACACCGGCCGTACCAGCGCCATGTACTCCGCGGCCGGCTTGGCCTGCGGCACGTGCGGTAGGGCCCCGGTCCACAGGCGTGCGAACCGGCCAGACGGGACCCGGCATTCGAACGTCGGACTCAGCTCGGGGGCCGACTTCTTCCGGGCGGTCACGACGAACTCGTACGACGCGCCCGTCTCCTCATGCCAGGGGTACAGACACCGCACCCTGCCCCTTGTACGAGCGCCCGTGCGGGCAGCGGTCACCTTCATCGGCCACTTGCAGGCAGGGCAGGGCCACCACCAGCCGTTGAACTGCGCGTACTGGGCGATCGGCTTAAAGAAGTCGTTCGCCCGGGACGGCAGCTTGAGCTCCGCGAGACTGCCCGCCGGCACCGTCGGGTTCTCAACCAGCGTGGAGCGGTGCCTCTGGTAGAAGGAGCCCTTGATCGCGCTGAAGACGGCTTCCTGGCTGTACTCGTCATCCAGCTTCGGTTTCGTTACCTGCCCGGTGAACTTGCCGACCTTCTGCGCGGCCCGCAGGACGCGCTGGGCTTCGTGCCGGAAGTCGAACCCGTCCTCCGTGGCGACGCCCTCGCTGTCCATGAGCCGCACGCCGGCGAGAGCCTCGCTGTCGATCCAGTCGGGCAGCAACCCTTCCAGGGAGCCAGCCCGGTCGCCAGTGAGCCTGCCCATCAGTTCGTCGAACAGGATCAGGTGCCCCGGGCCGCATGCCGCCATCAGGATGCCGTGGGCCTCCATGAGGCGTTCCAGGCGTCTCGGCCCGTCCAGTCCCTCGCCGACCATCGCGTGCTCGCACACGGCGAACGCCTTGACGATCTCCAGCAGTGCGTGAGTCTGCTGAATATCCGTTGTGTCGTCAGCTTGCATCACGCGCCGGACCCTACGGCAGGCCACTGACAACGGGCTCTGGAAATCGCGAAAAGAGTTCAGCCAGAGCTCTCGTCGAGGCCCTCGGTGTCGATACTGGGATACAGGCCGCGGTAGGCGTCGAGGTGGTCGATGATGTGGCTCCGCCCGGAGTCGGTGAGGAACCACCGGTACGGTCCATGAGCTACTCCGTCGGGGTGCCGCAACACGATGAAGCCCCGGCTCGGGGTCCGTCCGTCAGGGCTTTGCCCCACCGCCAAGTAATGCGGCCCACGCCCGGCGAGGCTGCCGTCCACCCCCTGCGCCCCGGCGCGCGCGACCCTAACCATGATCTTCCACAGCCACAACGACAGCAGCGGCGCGGGTGGCCCTGCTTCCCGGGGAACCCCGAGGGCCGCACGGGCCACCGCTCGCCCGCGCCGGGTCATCTCCACCCGGGTACGCGGGATATCCCCCAGCCCATCGACATACAGCCGGTCCCGGTACACGACGATCAGGCCCCGCCGCTCCAAAGCGGCCACCGACGATCCAGCTCCGGGGTCATGTACACCCGCTGCGCGCAGCCCCTCCTGAATGCGGGTGTACCCGACTACATCAGACGAGGCGGAAACCGCCAACGTCATGCGCCGCCATTCGGCTGCCGGTCGTTGTTCCGCTCCCACCAAGCGGGCCTGCCGCTGTTCTTCCTCTACCTCCTGGTCGTGACGGAAGATGCACGTCAGATAGGTACGTTGCCGCTCGTTGAGGGCCCTCCATACAGCCATCGACTCCTCGGAAGGCTGACGTGGACGTCGGACGGGAAGCACTGGGAGAGGGCCCTCCGGGCGGCTGCGGCGCCAGGCATCCATCACCACCCGGTCGGGGACTCTATAGACCTGGGCGATCATGTGCGCCACCCTCCCCAGGGTCTCCGGAGATCCCCACATCCGGCCGCGCACACGTCTGCCACGTTCAAGATCGCGGATCTTCTCGGCGCTGATGTGCAGGCCGTGTGCACCACGCTTGCGTCGTAGAGCTGAGGCGGCCTCTTCCGTGCTCAAGCCAGCATCACGACGCAAGTCGGCCAGGCTCTCCGTACCCGGTTCGCGCCCTGTCAGATCCTGCGCACCACATCGCAGAACCTCTAGCAATCGGCCGAAAGCTCGGTCACCAACAGTCCGTGTTCCCGCTTCCCAGTGGCGCACAGCACGTGGCGTAACCCCTACAGCCTCGGCGAGCTGTTGCACGCTCATGTCTCTGAACAGTCGTTGGCGTTGCAGGGCCTGGGGACGGAGGGACTGTGCCATACCGGAAGCAAAACGTAGTGAACAGTTCACTGCAACTGTTCACGACAGGGCGATCCTGATCCCGGCCAAGGCGGTTGCGGGCATCTACCGTCCAGAGCTTCGGGCCATCGCTGGTTGTCCCTTAGGACGCGCGCGGTCCGTGCTTCTCGGTGGGCCGCGGGGCGAAGGTGCCGAGCATCGGTTTGGCGGCAAGCCGCGCGGGAGTGCGCCACGGTGTGAACGTGCAGGTGGTCACCGATCCGGACGGCAGGTTGCTGTGGCTCTCACCCCCGCGCTGCCGGGCCGGTCTCAAGACCTGACCGCCGCCCGCACCCACCGGATCATCCGCGTTTGCGAGCGCCAGGGCGTCCCCATCCTGGCGGATCTTGCCTACCAGGGCGGTGGCCCCTGGCTGACCAGGGCATCAAACACAGCCCCCGCAGGAACTCACCTCCACCGAGAAGACCGTCAACCGGGCCCTGGCCGCGGCACGGGGCACCGGTCGAACGCGGTGTCGCCCGCCTGAAGTCATGGCGGATCTTCCGCAGAGCCCGCTGCAGCCCGAACCGCATGACGTCAATCGCCAAAGCCGTCCTCACCCTGGAGCGGCAACGCTGAAGAAACTCACTGAAGAACCACCACACCACGTCGCCGCTTGCGGCTACGGTGGGCGCGTCGTTTCAGAAGGAGGGGAATTGCCAGAGCTACGGTGGCAGGTCGTGGCCGAGAGCCTCGAACGTAGGTGCAAGGCGCCGGCGGCCGAGCAGATTACCATCGCCCGCGCCTTGGCCTTGCCCCTAGGACAGGCCACACCCGCGCCGGTCGCTGCCGCCGAGCTGCGCGTCCTGCTTCGAATGCCTCTGGGACTCACGCTCGCCGGTGACTTCGGCGACGACGAGTACGAGGTCCTCCTCGATCTCGCGAACCGCACGGACCTGGCGGTTCCCGACATGGACAAGCTCGGGTGCCGGGAGGTGCTTAACGCCTGGCTGCGCGTCGCCCGTGACCGCGAGTCCGCCGCCGCCCTGCGTCGGCTAGAGCCTGCGGTCGATGACGTAGTTACCGCTCGGGACCGGCGCAAGGGGCCGGATATGCACGGCGAGATCTCATCAATCGGCGCCAATGGCCGACTGCACTTCCGGGGCGGCCACGGGCTCGGCACTGCGCCGCATCGGGTCACCCGCATCACCCGCCCCGGTGAGGACGGCTATCTCGATCAGCTCCATCTGGCCCGCGAACAGGCCGCTGCGGTTCAGAGCAACCCGGCTCGGATTACCCGAGCCCAGGAGGCACAGCTGGAACGCTGGCGGATCAACTTTCCAGCGACCCCGGCGGCGATCGAGGCACTGCGCAACGCACTGGAGACAGCGGACGACGAGGCCGCGATGCAGCGGCTCTTGGAGAAGCACCCGGCACTGCTGGCCGGCACCGTAGTGGGCACCCACGACACCTGGATCCGGCCCCAGGTTCAGCTCGGCAACCACTACATGGCCGACTTCATGATCGCCGGTCAGACCTCACTCGGAGTTCGGTGGACGCTGGTCGAACTGGAGAGCCCGGTCAGTCGCCTGACCAACCCCGGCAATAGGCGGGCGACGGCCACCCTGCGGCACGCGGTCGACCAGATCGAGGACTGGCGCAGGTGGCTATCCACCAATCTGCACTACGCCCGCTCGGCGCGCGACGCCGACGGGCTGGGCCTGCCGGGTATCACGGCCGAAGTCCCAGGCTTGATCATCATGGCCCGCGAGACTTACGACGACGCAGCCGCCGAAATCCGGGAACTGCATGCCCGGCGCTCCCACATCCAGGTACGCACCTACGACTGGCTGATGCGCATCAACGAATCCCCCGACCCTCTGCGCCGAGACGCCCCCGACCAACGCCTTCGGCTCGCTTGAAACCAGCCGTCCCTCTGCAAGCAGCGTCAGCCTGGAAAGACCGAGGCCCTGGCGTTCTCGATGGAGTGCAGAAGGCACGCCTTCATCGGGTGTGCCGGCCGGTCAGCCCGAAAGCCCACGGGCGTGCCTGCCGAGCCAATGGGCCGTGCCGGGGCAGTTGGTCGTGGCAGCCTGTTCCGTCCCGGAGAGGAGGGATGTGCTGTGCGTCATGACGCTCGTTTGACGCTCTGGTCTCCCGCAGGCGGGACAGCGAGCCGATGAATGGCCTCTGACCTGGCCTTTTCCGAGACTCGCTCAAGCCGACATCTTTCCGATGACGCACCACGTGGAGTGCGTCGCGATCCTCGAGCCCGTGGCGAAGGGCGCCTGACCTGCAGGTTTCCCGGTGTGCGTGATGTGCACCGTGGGTGATGCGGGCGAGTATGAGCGCGGCCGTGAAGCCGGTACCAGGGCGGTACCGGCTGCAGCAGGAGGTGCTCCGCGCGACTTGGCAGTTCCCGTCAGGCGCCCTATGAGCTGGAGCGGCGCGTTCCTGAGCGGCGCACGCTGCGTTCCGTCAGCGGGCCCGCTCCACGCGGCGCTCGTCCCACACCGGCTCCGGCGTCTCCCGTACCCGGCCGTCGCTGCCGAACACCAGGAAGCGGTCGAAGGACCGTGCGAACCAGCGGTCGTGGGTGACCGCCAGGACCGTCCCCTCGTACGCCTCCAGCCCCTCCTGCAGGGCCTCCGCCGACTCCAGGTCCAGGTTGTCGGTGGGCTCGTCCAGCAGCAGGGCGGTGGTTCCCTGCAGTTCCAGCAGCAGGATCTGGAAGCGCGCCTGCTGCCCGCCGGAGAGCCGGTCGAAGGCCTGGTCGCCCTGCCGGTCCAGTTCGTAGCGGCGGAGCGCCGACATGGCCGCGCCCCGGTCCTGGGCGTGCTCGGTCCACAGGATGTCCACCAGGGTGCGCCCCATCAGTTCGGGATGCGCATGCGTCTGGGCGAAGTGGCCCGGTACCACCCGTGCGCCCAGTGTCACCGTGCCCGTGTGCGCCACGCCCTCCCCGGCCAGCAGCCGCAGGAAGTGCGACTTGCCCGACCCGTTGGAGCCGAGCACTGCCACCCGCTCGCCGTAGAAGACCTCCAGGGAGAAGGGCTTCATCAGCCCGGTCAGCTCCAACTGCTGACAGGTGACGGCCCGCACCCCGGTGCGCCCGCCGTGCAGACGCATCCGGATCTCCTGCTTGCGCGGTGGCTCCGGCGGCGGTCCGACCTCCTCGAACTTGCGCAGCCGGGTCTTCGCCGCCTGGTAACGGGAAGCCATGTCGTCGCTGCGCGCGGCGTACCGCTGCATGTCCTGCACCAACTTCTTCAGTTGGGCGTGCTTCTCGTCCCAGCGGCGGCGCAGCTCCTCGAACCGGGCGAACCGCTCCTGCCGCGCCTCGTGGAAGGTGCCGAAACCGCCGCCGTGCACCCAGACGTCGGAGCCCGCCGGGCCCGGCTCGACCGCGACGATCCGATCGGCGGCCCGTTCCAGCAGCTCCCGGTCGTGCGAGACGAACAGCACGGTCTTGCCGGTCTCACCGAGCCGGTCCTCCAGCCACCGTTTGCCCGGTACGTCCAGGTAGTTGTCGGGCTCGTCCAGCAGGAGCACCTCGTCGGGACCCCGCAGCAGCACCTCCAGGACGAGCCGCTTCTGCTCACCGCCCGAGAGCGTGCGAACCTGACGCCACTGCGCCTTCTCGTACGGCACGCCGAGCGCGGCCATGGTGCACATGTCCCACAGGGTCTCCGCCTCGTAGCCGCGTGCCTCCGCCCAGTCGGCCAGGGCCTGGGCGTACTTCATCTGAGCGGCCTCGTCGTCCACCGTCATGAGCAGGTGTTCGGCCGCGTCCACGGCCTGCGCGGCTTGCCGGATGCCCGGCGGCGCCACCGACACCAGCAGGTCGCGGACCGTGCTCTCGTCCCGCACCGAGCCGACGAACTGCCGCATCACCCCGACACCGCCGCTCGACGTGACCGTGCCGCCGTGCGGCTTCAGCTCGCCGGACAGCAGCCGCAACAGGGTCGTCTTGCCGGCGCCGTTCGCGCCGACCAGGGCCGCCACCGCTCCCTCGCCCACCCGGAACGACACGTCGCCGAGCAGGATGCGCCCGTCGGGCAGGTAGTACTCGAGGTGAGAGGCCTCCAGATGTCCCATGTTTCCTGTGTCCTTGTCTGCTGTACGGATACGGCGTGCTGCGCCGGCGCGCTGTGTGGGCGGGAGGCCCCGGACCACGGTGCCAGGCCTGCCCGGTCGGAGGCTGCTCATTTTTTTCGGGGCCGCCGGCGGACGGGGTCCCCGAGGCCGCCGGGGCGTCCGCTCAGGCCGCCCGGGGGGCGGGGGTGTCGGCCGGGGCCGTGAACCGGTGGCGTACGGCGAAGGCGAGGGCGGCGCCCACGAGCAGGGCGGCGACCGCGGCGACGAAGGCCGCCCAGGTGCCGTAGGCGCCGACGAGGAGACCGCCGAGCTGAGCGCCGACGGCGGTGCCGACGACGTTCACGGTGATGACCCAGGTGAAGGCCTCGGTGATGGCGCCCGACGGGGCCGTGCGCGCGACGAGTTCGTACTCCACGGCCGTCACCGGGGCGATGATCACGCCGCCGAGGGCGAGGGCCACGCCCATCGACCAGTTGTCCCAGGCGAGCAGGGGCAGTGCGGTGAACGCGGACAGGACGAGCAGGCCTATGGCGAAGGTGCGTTCGGCGGGCCACTCCCGGGTACGGCTGCCGTACCAGAGCCCGCCGACGATCCCGCCGACGCCCCAGGCGCCGAAGATCAGGCCGACGCTGTCCGCGGAGCCGTGTTCCTCGGCGAAGGCGGGCAGGACCAGGTTGAACACGCCCATGGACACGGCCGCGCAGACCAGGACGGCCAGCAGCCGGACCAGGCCCGGCGAGCGCAGCGCCCCCAGCAGGTCGCTCTCGGTCTCCGTGGCGCGCCAGTTGCGCGATGCTTGCGTGGTGGCGAAACCGAGGGCGCCCACCCCCGCCAGGACCCCGCCGACGACCAGGGCCGTGGCGGGGGTTCCCCAGAACAGTACGGCGCTGAGCAGCAGCGGTCCGCCGATGACGAAGACCTCGCTGAGCACCGCCTCCAGGGAGAAGCCCGCCTCCCGGCCGCTGGGCAGGGCGCTCCACAGCGATCGGACACAGCCGCTGATCGGCGGGATCGTGGCGCCCGCGACGCTCGCGCACACCAGCTGCGGGATGCGGGCGTCGGGCGCCGTGCACACCAGGCCGATCAGTGCCAGCGGGTGGACGACTCCGGTCAGGAGGAGCAGGGGAGTCTGGCCGTGCACGTCGACGCGGCGGGCGACGACCGGCGCGAGGACCGCACCGCCGAGCGTGTAGCAGGCCAGCAGCAGGCCCGCGGAGCCGTAGCCCGTGCCGCGCGAGGTGGCGAACACGACGAGGGCGAGCGTGACCAGGTACAGCGGGAACCGGCCGACGGTGCTCCACAGCAGTGGGGCGCGCATGGCCTTGTCGCTCAGGACGGTGAGGAACCGGTTCCTGGTGGGCGGGGATTCGGAGCCGGTTTCGGTGGACGGGTCGTCGTGCCGGCTGTCGGATGCGGCGTGGGTCATGGTCTTCTCTCGGTTCTCGTGGAGACGGTCCACGAGGAGGGACGGTCCGCCGGGCGGCGAAGTGCCGGTCAGAGCGCGGCAACGACGGCGGCGATCTCCTTGGCCAGCAGGATCTGTTCCGCCTCGTCGACTTCCGGGGTGAGCGGTATGCACAGGGTGCGGCTCAGCCCGTCACGCGTTGCGGCGAAACCGTCCCGGCTCAACGGCGCGTAACGGTCGTCGCCGTCGGCAAGGTTCCACGGGAACCCGTCCGCGTACAGCGAGGCACGGCCCGCCACCACCGGGTGCTCGGGCAAGAAGTACTTGTCCAGGCTCCAGCAGGGCAGCCCCCGTTCCTCCAGCCGCTCCATGGCCCGGTCCCGCAGCTGTCGCGACTCCAGCAGCAGCCGCACGCTGGTCTTGACGTCACCGGGGCGCTTGGCGGTCACGGTGACGTCCGAGCGCTCGCCGAGCGCCTCCAGCGTCAGGGCGTAGTGCCGCTCCAGAGAGGAGAGGATCTCGTCCAGCCGCCGGAACTGCTGGAGCTGTACGGCGGCCACGGCCTCGTTGGCACACAGGTTCTCGCCGTAGAACGCGCCGGGGTTCCAGCCCGGGTACTTGCCCTGCTCGCGGGCCGAGCCGTGGTCGGTGTAGGAGCGCAGGACGTCCCAGTGAGCGGGGTCGCGGACCACGACCAGGCCGCCCTCGCCGGAGGTGAGGATCTTGGCGTGGTGGAAGCTGAAGGTGCCCGCATAGCCGACGGTGCCGGCGTGCCGCCCGTCCGTGTGGCGCCCGCCCGTGGCCTGCGCGGTGTCCTCGATCAGGTACGGCACCCGCTCGGGCAGGTCGACGACGGTGCCCTCCATGTGCGCCACCACCACTCGCTCCGCGTCCGCGGGCAGCAGCGAGGCGTCCAGGCCGAACCGCTCATCGACGTCGACGAGCACCGGAACCAGCCCGCAGGACAGCACGGCGCCGGCCACCGCGACGAACGTGACCGCCGGTATGTACACGGGGTCGCCGACCCGCGGTCGGGTGCCCATCAGTGCCACGCGCAGGGCCTGTGTGCCGTTCGGCACGGTCAGCGCCCGCCCCGCGCCGAGCCGCTCGGCCGCGTACGCCTCCAGCAGGTCGGCGTTGCTCGGCGCAGGGGCGCTGTAGCGGAAGAGGACCTTGTTGTCGAGGGACCGGTGCAGTTCGGGGGTGTCCTGCAGGGAGAGGTAGTTGGCGCCGTAGGGGAAGGGACGCAGCATCAGGAGGCTTCCGCTCGAGGTGGGTGGACAGGGGCTGAGGGGCGGAGGCCCCGTCAGAACGGGGCGAGGAGGAGCTGCCGGACCTGACGGGCGACGCGCTGGGCGCCGCGCCGGTCGTCGCCGGAGTGCTCCAGTGCCCGGGAGACACGGCTCCACAGCGGGTCGGCAGCTCGGACGGCGCGGTCGGCCGAGGTGTCCGGCGCGGCCGCGTCGAGCACTCCGACACCGGTCGCCTCCGTGATCCCGGCGAGCCGACCGGCCTGGTCCGCGTCCAGTGCCGGGAGCAGCAGCAGCGGGACCCGAGCGGCGTGTGCCTGGTTGACGGCGGTCAGCAGGGGCGAGGAGACCAGCAGCGACGCCTCGGCCAGCAGCCGCTCCGTGGCGGCCTCCTCGACCCCCACGACGGGCAGCGCGTCGGTGTCCTCTCCGGCCGCGGACAGCAGGGCGGACCGTGCGGGCACGGGCGCGTCCAGGACCACACCGAGCAGCGGTTTCCCGTCGTACCGTGCCGCTTCCGCGGCGGCGCGCAGGGCCGCGCCCGCCCGGGCGACGGCCGCGTGGTCGGCGGGGTCCAGATCCGGTGTGGACAGCTGGACTACGGCGCCGCGCGCCGCACGCGCCCGGGCGGCCCGGGGCGGGGCGATCGTGCCGACCGCGTGCACGCCCTTGGCGCGCTGTCCGGCCAGCCAGCCGGGCCGGTGCAGGCAGCGGACGGCCGACGGCGGCCAGATGCCGCCGGGCGGGGGGCCACCGGAGGCGACGAATACGACCGGCACGCCGGAGGCGCTCAGACGCGCGGCGAGAACATCGTCGTCGCACACCACGGCGGCGTCGGGGGCGGGGCCCGCGTCCGGCTCACCGGTCAGCTCGATTTCGGTGAGGTGGCTGCTGACATGGCGCAGCACGGCCCGGGACTCCAGCGCGGGCCGGGCGGCGACGAGCACGCGCAGCCGCGGCGGGGCGGGGTGCGGGGCGGTGGTGGGTGAGGACATGGTGGCTCCGGGCGCGGTCGGTTCCAGACGCGGGCGGGATAGGGGGCGGGCGGGGCCGTCAGTAGTTCCAGGCCGGTACGGCGCCCATGCGGGCGAGGTCGTCGCTGTAGCCGGCGGCGGTCGTGGAGCAGCCGCCGCACATCGTCGGACCCTGCTGCTTGAAGAGATCCGCGTGGGTGCGGAAGACCGGGCTGTCGAGCATGACCTTGCCGTCGGTGCGCAGCGGAGCGCCGCCGGGACCCTCGTCCCCCTCCTTGTGCGGCAGGCAACTGCACGAGAACATCCGGCCGTTCTTGCCGTCCAGGTAGATCACGTCGTCGGTGACCAGGCACAGCGGCTCCGAGGCGCGCGGCGGCAGGGACTCCTCGAAGAAGGCCTTCTGCTCCTCGGGTGTGTTGCCGTAGAAGCGCTTGCCGAGCGGCACGAGCGTGGTGGCCGGGTCGGCGGTGTAGATGGGCTCGCAGGCGGCGATGACCTCCTCCGCCGACGGATAGCGGATCTCACGGTCCAGCTTGATCGCGGACAGCTCCCACTGCTGGACGCCGAGCTCGGTCAGCGTCCGCTGCAGCTCGGGCATCTGCGCGAAGTTGTGCGGTCCCACGACGGAATTGACGCGCGGGATGATCCCCAGCTCCTTTGCCCGGCGCAGCCCTTCCAGACCGTTGTCGAACATGCCGGGAGAGCGGCGGTAGACGTCGTGGGTGGCGGCGGAGGAACCGTCCAGGCTGACGATCACCTGGGCCAGTCCGGCGTCGGCGAGCCGGTCGACGAAGCGGGGCAGGAACATGCCGTTCGTGATCAGCGACATGCGCATGCCGTGCTCCGTGCCCATGCGCACCAGCTCGACGACGTCCCGGTGCATCAGCGGCTCGCCGCCGGTGAAGCGGACGTAGCCCACCCCCTTCGCCACCGCCTCCGGCAGCAGTTCGGCGAAGTCCTCCGGGCTGAACCGGTAGGTGTCCCGCGACAGGGCGAACTCGCACATGAAGCAGTCGGCGTTGCACGCCTCCAGCACACGGATGAACAGATACCTGTGTCGGTCCTGCATGATCGGTCAGCCTTTCAGGAAGGTAGGTCGGCGGGGTGGTGACTGGTGCTGCGACGAGCCGCGGTGGCCCGCACGATGTCGGCGACCTCCGCCGCGCCGCCGGTGCCGACCAGCCGGGCCAGAGCGGTCCATCGGCCTTGCTGCCGCTCGACCGAGGCGAGGCAGGCGGCGATGCGCTCGGTCAGGGCCGCGCGGACCGGCGCGGGGGTGCGGGCGGCGCGCGCGATCCCGCCGTAGATCCGTTCCAGGGCGGCATCCTCGCCGGGCGATCCACCGCCGTCCGCGACGTCAGCGGGTGCCGTGGCCAGGCGGGCGTCGAGCACCTCCTGGGCGCGGAACACCTCTTCGGGCCACTCGGCGACCAGTGCCTCGGTGGCCTGCGCGTAGAAGGAGGCGTTGAGGATCTGGCTGATGTTCTGCGGGGGCAGGCACACCACGGGCACCCCGCGCGTGCTGGTTTCCAGCAGCGTGGTCAGACCGGGGGAGGTGAGCAGGACGTCGGCCTCGGCGATCTCGGCCAGGAAGCCCTGGTGGTCGAGGGGGCCGCTCCGTACGTCCAGGCCCGCCGGGAGGGTGATGCCGTCGAACACGCCCTCGGGCACGTTGCCGCACAGGGTGACCTGCCGGGCGCCCCACGCGGCGAGAGCGCCCAGCGCGGCCGGCACCGTCAGGGACAGGTAGGCGGACGGGTCGTCCAGCAGCGGTGACAGCAGGCCGCCGAGGCTTACCACCGCGCGGCGTTCGCCGGCCCGCCGTACCTGGCGTTCTGTCCGAACCGGCCCGGGGACGACCACGGACTCGACCCAGTGCAGGTTCTCCACGCGGGCCAGCACGGGCCAGGCCGGACCCGGCAGCCCGGGAACCAGCTGCGCGCAATAGGCGCTGGCCTGCAGCGGCAGGCTGTCCAGGTCGTCCTTCGTCCACAGGAACGGCAGGCTGTCGACGAACACGACGGGGCAGCCGGCGTCCTCCAGCGCCACCGCAGCGGCCCGGTCCAGGACGCACACGGCGGCGTCCAGGGCCCGCTCGTCCACCAGGGCGCGCAGCGCCCGCGCATCGGTGAGGTCGACGTCGTGCCACTCCTCGACACCGTGGCCGCGTACGATCTCGCGGCCGAGCCGCGAGCCGAGCCCGACGAAGCGGACGCAGTCGCCGAGCTCCGCCCGCAGCGCGTGCACGATCGCACCGAGCTTTCCCGCGCTGCCCCAGCCGAACTCGACACCGCACAGGGCGACGGTGACGGCGGTGGGCGGCCGGGCGGGCCCGGCGGCCGCGGGGGGTGTCCGCAGTGCGGTCGTCATGCCGGCACCACCGTTTCCGCGGCGGCTGCCTCCGCCGCGGTCGCGCCGGGGCGGTCCGTCGCGTGCCGGTGGTAGGCCAGGGCCGGGTCCAGCTCCGGTGCGCTCCACGGCCCCGGCCGGACGCCGAGACCGGCCGCCCAGTCCAGGGTGGTGCGGACCGCGCCGCCGAGGCTCTGCGCGGACCAGCTGGCGTCGAACGGCAGCTGCAGCACCGGGGAGATCTCGCCGAGTGCCGAAATCATCGGGCTGTAGTTGGTGCCGTGGTCGAGCAGCAGGGCGACGGGCTTGCGCAGCGCGGAGGCCCAGCCCAGTTCGAGCGCGACGCCCGTGGAGGGCGGGGTCCCCGGGTAGGCGAGCACCAGGTCGGCGCACTGCATCGCGCGGAAGTCGGAGGGGACGCACTCCTGCGGGGGCAGACCCCACTCGCCCCACCCCTCGTTGTGGTGGGCGTTGAAGACTGCGTGCCCGGCGTCGAGGAGTGCCTCGCGCAAGGCCGACAGCCGCTGCCGCCACTGCGGACGGACCACGCCGTCGGCCGGATCGATGAACTGCACGAACGGCGCGGCGAGAAAGACGCGCAGGCCACCGGTGAGGCCGTCGCCGATGTGCCGGCCGGCCGCGGGCTGCGCGGCGGCAACGGGCGTAGGGGGCGGGGGAGTGGTGCCGCTCATGCCCGGTCACCCGCCTCGGTCAGCCGGTCGTACTTCAGGGCGTTGCCGCGGGCCAGCTCCACCGGGTAACGCTGCTCGTTGAGGGCGAGCTTCTCGCGGGCGGCCGCGAGAAGGTCGATGCCGGCCGAATGGGACAGCCTCAGGAGGTAGTTGAGGATGTCGGCCAGCTCGTGGGCGAGTTCGCGGCGGAACTCGGGGTCCTCGAAGGGGCGTGCCGCGGCCTCCTGCGGGGTGAGCCACTGCAGAAGTGCCAGCAGTTCCCCGCTCTCGCCGCCGAGGGCCATTGCCAGGTCCTTGGGGTTCTGGAAGGCGTCCCAGCCGCGCGCGGTCACGAAGGAGTGCAGTTCGGCTGCGTACTGGTCCAGGTCACTCATGTGCGTCTCCGGTGCGGTGTGGCGCTGCGGGCAGGGGTGTGTGTGTCAGGGCTGTCACCGTGTGATCACCTTGGTCCGGGTCGCTGGGCTGCTGTCGCTGTCACACCAGGTGCCGTCCGGCCGAGGACTCCCGCAGGGCACGGGACGTGCGCATGTCCCGGGGAGACGGCCTTCGTCAGCCGGCGGTCGGTGCCGTGGGGCTCCGCATCGTGGCTCGCCGTCCGGCGGAGGGAAACCCGCCCTGTCGTCACCGCGCGCCCGCTGCGGCGGGCGCCGGGACATCAGGGACAGGGCCTCGGCAACACCGCAGCTCTCGTTCGTGACAGGACGCTAGGCGCGGCCGGACAAGTTTGTCAATGACCCGTCGAGGCTTGTCAAACTTTGGCAAGTGATCTAGGTTTACGCTGACCAAGCGACGGTCGCCGACTTCCAGGAACTACCGTTTCGGGCCGGCCCGTTCGCACCTACAACCTCCGGTGGGCCGACAAGGACCACCGCGCTCGAATTGCAGGGGGAACACCATGAAGAACGCCCGTCGTCGCACTCTGTCACAAGGACCCGTGGCCGGGCTCACGGCCGGCGTCACCGCCGTCCTGTCGGCCCTCGTCCTCGCAGCGGGGGCGGCCACCGTTCATGACGGCGCCGAGGGTCCTGCGGCCCGGGCCGCGCACGTGAGCATCGACTGGCCGCTTCACGGCGCGCACGACAACCGCGTGCAGTCCGCTCCGGCTGCCGTGACGGTCCCCATCGACTGGCCGTAAAACCTGCGGGGTGTCCGGTTGCGGCGAGGGTTTGCGCCTGCGCGGAACAGGTCGCGGAGACCGGTCTTGACCTGCACGGCATCCGTGGCGACCCCGCTCGCCGCGACGGGACGGCCGGGCGTTCCGTCGCGGTACCGGCGTGCCGCTGCGCGGCGTCCCGCGCGGGCGGAGGCGGTGCCCGGGCGGAGCCTGCGCAGCCGCAGCCGCAGCCGCAGCCGCAGCCGCAGCCGCAGTCGCAGTCCGAAGTCCCGGCGACCGGCCCGGTTCGCCGGGCCGCCGTCCCCTCAGGCCGGGGTTGCCAAAAGTTGACAGCCTTGTGACTCGCGCTGATGATGGCTCCGTCCACGGGGGACCCACAGGCTCAGGGATGGCGTAAGTGCTCGAACAACCCGAGTTCGGTCAGCTGGTGAAGACCCTCCGGCAGGAGCGGGGCCTGTCCCAGGCCGAGGTTGCCAAGGAGGGCATGTCCACCGCGTATCTGTCTCGCCTGGAGTCCGGGGCCCGGCGCCCGACCGCCAAGGTGCTCGACCACCTCACCCGGCGACTGGGCGTGCCCGCGTCCGTCTTCCAGGGCACCCGCACCTCGCTGCTGGGTCAGGCCCTCGCCTCCGCCAGTTCCTCGGACGACACCGACGACGCCATACGGCTGCTCGGCGAGGCCGTCCAGGCGGAGAGCGGCGAGGACCTCTCCCTGCGCTGGCTGTCCCTGTGGAAACTGGCCCAGTTGCACGCCAAGCAGGGCAAGCGCCAGGACGAACTCGCCGCGGCACGCGAACTCACGCAACTCGGCGACCGCCTGGAGGTGGCCACCCTCCAGGTGCGCTCCCGCACTCTCCTCACCCGCTGCCTGCGTGCCGTCGGTGACATCGACGAGGCCCGCGCCGTCGCCCGGACAGCCTTCGGCGCCGCCGGCAACGGGGCCGTTCCGGTGGCGGACACCATCCGCGCCCAACTGGTACTCGTCTCGGTCGTGGCGGAGTCGGGCCTGATCACGGAGGCGCGCCGGCTCGCCGACGAGCTGCTGGAGCCGATCGACGTCCTGCCCCCCGTGCTGCGCGCCGAGGCCCTGTGGTCGGCCGCCAACGTGCGCATCCGCCAGGGTGACGACCAGGGCGCCGCCGGGCAGTTGCAACGGGCCCTGACCGAACTGCCCAGCCACGACGACCTGATGCCCCGGCTGCGGCTGGCCGCCTCCTCCCTGTACCTGCAGATGTCCCCGCGCCGGGTGACCGAGGCCCAACAATTGCTGGCCGAGGCCGAACGCGCGCTGGGTCTCTTCGGAGGTCCGCTGCACCGTCAGGAGCTTCTCGTCCTCAAGGCCCATCTCGCCTTCCAGCAGGGGGACTTGACGCAGGCCGAGGGGCTGTGCGAACAGCTCACGGACGCCCTGCCGCAGCTGACCTTCCGCGACCGGATCCGGCTTGAGGTCCTCGCCCACCAGATCCGCATCCTCGAGGGCGACCGCGAAGCCGGCGTCCGTCGTGTCGAGGAACTCGCCCTGGAGGCCCAGAACGCCTCCAACGTCCACCTGGCCTCCGAGGTCTGGCGCACGCTGGCCGAGACCCTGGCCTGGGCCTCGGAGGGACAGGCCGCCCCCAGCAGCCGGAAGCCCTCGAACTTCCTTGAAGGAGTCACCCGCTGATGCAGTCCGCCCTCCACGCCGGCGCCGATGGGACGGCGGTCCCGGCCCCCTCCCCCTTCCTGACGGTGGACGACCCGGCCACGTACACCGCGGCCGTCGAACAGTTCCTCACCGATCCCTCCCCGGCGACCGTCCCGGTGTGGACCGGTGGCCGCCCGGACCTCGCCGCCTCCGTCGGGCTCGCGGCCACGGTGTACTCAGGCGTGCGCCGCCCGGCCCCCCACGCACGCGGCGTCCTGCTGAGCCCCGACACCCTGCCCGCCGGGCTCGCGGCACTGATCGCACCGCTGGCCGAGGAGTGGCTCGACGAGAAGGAACTCTCAGCCGCGCTCTTCGACGAACCCGGCGCGCGGCGCCGAGCGCCGGGCGGAGCCGGACCGGC
Organism: Streptomyces sp. NRRL S-378; assembly: GCF_000720645.1. Classification (NCBI taxonomy): domain Bacteria; kingdom Bacillati; phylum Actinomycetota; class Actinomycetes; order Kitasatosporales; family Streptomycetaceae; genus Streptomyces; species Streptomyces sp. NRRL S-378. Next base: position 16,560 of record NZ_JOBX01000005.1, on the reverse strand, counting down.
CCCCGCGCGTTCCCTGGTGATCGCCGGGCTGTACGAGCACTTCACCCTCGACCCGCTGTGGGCCACCCTGCTGGCTGCCGCCCACCGTGCCGACGTGACGGTCACCTTCCTCACGGGCCGTGACGCTGCGTCCCTCGCCTGGTTCACCGCCAAGCAGTACGCCGGCATCGCCGCGGACGTCCGGCAGCTGGGCCTCTACACCTCCACCGACCGTCCCCCGGCCCCGGAGGGCATCCACCTGCGCGACGAACGCGACGTGGAGGGGGAGGACACCAAGACCGAGATCCTCGGCACCCGCTGGAGGCGCATCCTCTTCCAGGGCCACGGCAAGGACGACTCGATCAACCTGGCCGACTTCACCGTGTGCGGCCTGAACGAGATCGCCCCGCGCGCCCCAGGGCTGCTCGGCCCCGCCTGCGCCTACGGCCCCACCTGCTACAAGCCCATGGACAAGCTGATCCAGCTGCGTGAGGTCCGCGCCGCCGAGATCGTCCTGAGCTCGTGCAACAACGCTCCCTTCGCCGACGCGGGCAGCTACGACCCGAAGTACCAGCTGATGCTCAACGCGATCGACGGCACCGCCAAGGACGTCGTCGCCGCGGTCACCATCCATGACTCCGACCGCGTGGAGAACCGGGTCTGGATGGACGCCGCCCTCTGCGGAGCTCCCTCCGCCCCGAGCCTGAATGCCGGCATCTCCACCGCCCAGCCCTTCCCCGCCTATCTCCACTTCGGCATGGCCGCCGATGACGCGGGCCCCGTACCCGAGCCGCCGTCCGTGGACCCCGATCCGCTGCTCCTCACCACCTCGGCCCGCCTCACCGCCTACCTCGCCGGCGGGCTGCTGCCCCCCAACAACCCGCTGCGACCCCGGCTGGGCAAGCTCGCCGCCAAGGTCGACGGACTGGTCACCCGCCGCTCACTGGCGGCCCGTGACCAGACCGGCACGACGCGCAGCCTCCTGGACGATCTGCAGTCCCTGGACCAGGCCATCGCTGCGCGGATCGCCGAGAACCCGGAGAACGAACTCAGCGACTACCCAGCCCACTTCGGCGACCGCAGCCGCCTTGACGCGTCCTCCGCGGCGCAGGTGCAGTGCCACTGCGGTCGGCCCGCCGAGCGGTTCACCCGCAGGGCCCTGGTGCCCACCGCGCTCGATACCGAGTGCGTCGTCTGCCCGCGCTGCGGGGACGTCTCGCTGCGACTGCCCGGCGCGCCGACGGTGCTGGTCCACGCCGACGACGAGGTACCCCAGGGCGGCACTCTCCGGGTACGGGTGGTGGTTCGCGGCGCCCGCACCGGCCCGCTGCGCCTCGGCGTCTACGTTCCACGCTACCTGCGCGCCGACTGTGCGGTGGAGCCGGCCCTGCACAGGATCCGCGTCGCGCCCGATGAGGACCGTGAGGCCGAGTTCACCTTGCGTCTGTCCGCCGACACCTCGCCCCAGGCCTACTACCTGACCGCGTACGCCGTCCAGGACCTCGCCGTCACGATGGCCCGCCGCCACTTCGGCGTCGTACCGGGCTGATCCCCGAGCCGCCCCGGACGGGCATGCCTCCGTCTTCGCGGCGGTGTCCGGCCGGCAACCAGTACGGGTCTCGCTGACCGGCGAGGCTGACGAAGCCCATGGCTCTGAGCTGTTCAGATGCTGTGGGCTTCCGTCGTCGGGGGCCGCTCGTCGATGTGACGTGGCCGCCCGGACGCTGTCGGGTGCGAGCACGCGGGACGCGCAGGGTCCGCCGAGTACGGAGGCCGGGTGGTGAGCGTCGTGCTGCCGTGGCCGCCGCGCAGCGCGGTGCGCGTCCCGGGGTGCTCGTTCCACTCGGCCACACGGCTGACGACCTCGAGCAGATCCGTTGAATTTGCCTTTTTTTGCCAAGAGTTGAGCGAAGACTCGCCTGGCGGGCAGGGAGCGGGCCCGTGCGGCGCCTCAGGCCCGCCGGCCTGACGGAGGCCGGCCCGACGGCAGTTCCTCCCTGAGGCACCTTCGGCATCGGCCACGCCCGACACCGTGACACCGCCCCGGCCGCCGCCGCGTCGGGGGAGTCGCCGAGGCTCTGTGTAGGCACATCTTAGGCAATATGTGTTGTCAAGAGTTGACATGTTTTGGCAACTACAGCAACATCATTTCAGTCCCGAGGATCTCCCAGCCATGCGGGCCGGGGGCTTCTTTCGGCTGAAGCGGAACTGTGGCAGGGCTCGACCGCTGCCGCTGGACCACAGGAGATATGGAGGAGGGTCTCGATTGTCAGCCCTTCATGCACACGTGGAGCACCGGACGATGGCAGACGCCGATCGACGTGACGCACCACCCCTGGACGGCCCGGGGCAGCCGGTCCCCAGGACCCTCGCCGACCACCTGGCGAACCACGCTTTGCTCACACCCGACGCGCCGGCCGTCCGGCACGGCGATGCCGAGCTGACCTACGCCGAGCTCGACGAACGGGCGACGCAGCTCGCGATCCGTCTGCGCGACCTGGGCGTCGAACGTCGCGCGCGGGTCGCGGTGGAGATCCCGCGCTCGATCGACCACTTCGTGGCGCTCCTGGCAGTCTTCCGGGCAGGCGGGACCCACGTCCCGGTCGATCCGGACCAGCCGGCCGAGCGCAGGCAGTCGATCGTTGAAGCCGCGCAGGTCCACGCCCGTATCGGTCGAGGCTTGAGCGTTGAACGTCTGCCGGCGTTCACGGCGGCGGCGCCCGATGCACGTGATCTCGCCTACATCATCCACACGTCGGGATCGACCGGTACGCCCAAAGGCGTGATGGTGAGCCACGAGGCGTTCCTCCACCACCTGACGAGGGTCCGGGACGTCTACGGCTGCAGCTCCGGCGACCGGATCCTGATGCTGGCAGGCCCGGTCTTCGACGTGGCACTCGAGCAGATCGGACTCGCTGTCCTCAGCGGGGCCACGCTCGTCCTGCCCGACGCCGATTTCTGGATGCCGCAGGAGATCCCCGGCAAGATCGCGGACCTGGGCGTCACGGTGGTCGACATCTCTCCGGCCTACCTCCGCGAGACGCTCGCCCATGTCGAACGACGCGATCCGCGGCTGCGCACCCTGCGGCTGCTGAACATCGGCAATGAGGTCATCCGCTACGGGGACCTCCAAGAGTGGTTCGCCAAGGACGTTCCGGCGGATGTCATCTGCTGCTACGGGCCCACCGAGAGCACGATCACCGCCACGGTGTACCCGGTCACTCCGGCGATGGCCGAGGGGAAGAACCCGTCCGTTTCGGTCCCGATCGGGTCGCCGCTCCCCGAAACCCGTGTCCATGTGCTGGACGAACAGCTGCACCCCGTCGGGGACGGTGCTGTCGGGGAGCTGTTCATTTCCGGGCCGCGAGTCGCCGACGGCTACCTGAACCGCGCGGAGGAGACCGCCGCCCGTTTCCTGCCCGACCCGTTCGCGGGTGAGACCGGTACACGCATGTATCGGACCGGCGACATGGTCCGCAGGCGGTCGGACGGCGTTCTCGAGTTTCACGGCAGGCGGGACGGCCAGGTCAAGATCCGTGGTTTCCGGGTCGAGCTCGGCGAGGTCGAGCACGCTCTGCGTACTCATCCGGGCGTCCGAGCGGCTCACGCCCAGGCCGAAGAGGACCGCGACGAGGTCGCGATCACGGCCTACGTCGTGGGAGAGGTGGATGTGCGGGAGCTCGCCGAGGACCTCCGCAAGCGGCTCCCCGACCACATGGTGCCGGCGAAGTGGGCAGTGCTCGACGCGCTGCCGTTCACGCCCGGGGGCAAGGTCGACCGGGCGGCACTGCCCGCTGCCGGGCGCATCGTCGCCGACCCGCAGGGGGCGCGGCCCCTCTCTCGCACCGAAGCCGAGCTGTCGGAAATCTGGGAGTCGCTGCTGGGCACCGCCCCGGCCACTGGGAGCGATGACTTCTTCGATCTCGGTGGCGATTCGCTGAAGATCTCACGTCTCAGTGCGCGAATCGGCGCGGTGTTCGGAGTCAGGGTTCCGCTGCGTCAACTCATGGAGCACAGCCGTCTGTCGGATCTCACGGAGCTCGTGGAGGAACTGGTACGGCGCGACTCTGCCCGTCCCGCCGCCAAGGAAATCTTCAAGGCGCGTTCCGAAGCGTTCGACGTGACGGTCTCGGTCAGCGATCCAGGATTTCTCGGGACGCCGATCGGTCACCGCCGCACCTGGATGCTGGAACGTTCCCTCAGCGAAATCCAGTCGGACCTGGAACATCTGGACCGGCTCGTCGCGTCGCAGACACGCGGCGTCGACCGACCCGTCATCCATGGGTCCTGGGATCGGAGCGGAGCCCGGTACACGTCCTCGCAGCTGGTCATCGAGGGCCAGGAGGTCATGCAGGACTGGGAGCGCCCGCTCATGCGGGCGATGGCGGCCCATGTCACCGAGAGCCGGGGGCACGTGCTGGAGGTGGGCTTCGGCATGGGAATCTCGGCCACCTTCATCCAGGAGTTCGGAGCAGCCTCCCACACGATCATCGAGCCGAACGCAGACGTCATCGATGCGTTCGAACGGTGGCGCGAAGGCTATCCGGACCGCGACATCCGGCTGGTTCGCGGGTTCTGGGACGAGGTGATCGACCAGATCGGACAGTTCGACGCGATCTTCTTCGACACCTATCCGACCAACGAGCGCGAGTACCGCGACACGGTCGTGCACAGCACCAACTACGCGGAGAACTTCTTCGAGGCGGCCGCCGCCCATCTCCGGCCCGGTGGCGTCTTCTCCTACTACACCAACGAGATCGACACCGTCGGACGCTCCCACCAGCGCAGCCTGCTCAGGCATTTCTCCTCCTTCTCGGTGGAGGTGGTGCGCGATCTCGCACCGCCGAGTGACTGCACCTACTGGTGGGCCGACTCGATGGTCGCCGTCAAAGCCGTCAAATGAGAGAGGCTGATACACGCATGACGCTCGTGACCTATGTGCTGAGCGAAGAAGATGTCGAGGCGCTCGACGCTGTCATCGACGACATCGTGCAGGCGGGGCACGACCCGCGATCCGGTGACCTGTACGACCTTGCGTGGCGGTACCTGGCCGGCGTCCCCGCGGGTCTGCGCGAGGCTCTGAGCCGTTTCCGCAACGCGGAGACCGGAAGCGCGTTCACGATCCGAGGCTTCCGCCTGGACCCGGACGCGATCGAGCCCACCCCGGTGAGCTGGTCCGATCCCGACGCGTTGCGGAGGGAGGAAGTCTTCCTCGCGCTCACTGGTATGTGCCTCGGCGAGGTCTTCGGTTGGTCGACCCTCCAGAACGGCAGTCTGATCCAGAACGTCCTGCCCCTGCCGGGCGTCGAGCAGGAGCAGAGCGGCCACAGCAGTGACGTCCTGCTCGGGTGGCACACCGAGGACGCGTTCCATCCCTATCGGTGTGATTTCGTCGGCCTGCTCGGCATCCGTAACCACGACCGGGTTCCCACGACGGTCGCCTCGATTCGGGACATCGAGCTCAGCGAGGACGCCAAGAAGATCCTCTCCGAGCCCCGGTACGTGATCTATCCCGACACCGAGCATCTGGGCCAGGCCCTCGACGACGGAACCCATTTCGGACTGTCGGAGATCCAGAAGCTGCGGGACAGTCCGGAACCCGTTGCCGTCCTCTTCGGTCACCCCGATGAGCCGTACCTGCGGCTCGACCCCTTCTACATGACGACCTTCGGGACCGATCCGGAGGCCGAGGAGGCGCTCAAGGAGATCTGCGAGAAGCTGAGGATCGCCGAGTACGACGTCGTTCTCGAGTCGGGCGACATCGTCTACGTCGACAACTTCACCGCGGTGCACGGCCGGCGTCCCTTCCGTGCGAGGTACGACGGACGAGACCGCTGGCTCAAGAAGCTCACAGTGACGAGGAACCTCCGCGCTTCGCGCGGTCTGCGTCGCTCGGCTTCTTCCCGCGTGATCGGCTGAGCTCCTCCGGCACGGCCGGCCGCGACGGGGCCGACGGTGGCAGACCGGGTCCACCTCCCGGCATTCCCCGTGTCCGCTCCGACATCGAGGACTGCGCCCAGGCCATGGGCGCAGTCCCCCGGACGGTGCCGTGTCCGTGAGAACGCGGACGGGAAGACCATGCGCGGCCACCACGACCACGGTTCGCTGCGACAGCCGGGGACGTACCCGGCGTGGCAGGACGCCCTGAGCGATCTGCCGGGCAGGGGGCTCGCACCGCGGGGGCGGGGCGACTCGAAGCCGGGCGGGCGCATCGTCGTGCCCACCGCCGAACTCCGCGACAGATGCCTTCGGTTCCTGGAAGAACGATCCATTCCGGCATTCCCGCTCGATCGATATGTGCTCCCCGACCACCCTGCCCCCAGAGACCGCAGGTCGCCCTACTCCGACGGCTTCCTCTGGAACCCCGCCGAGGGGCGACTCATGTGCGGTCTCCCGCAACGGACCCGCCCGGACCAGGGACCTGCTGGCCGAACGTTCAGCATCCCGGTCGCGCGCCCGCGTACTCGTCCGAAAACAGATCCGCTTCAGCGATCTCGTCCGCTCCGTCCGCTGCATCCTCTCCGGAGAGAAGTCATGCGTCCCTGTCTGCTGCTCGTCGATGGCCGGCCCGGCACCTTCCCCGATCACGTCCTGAGCCGGGAGGATCTCGACCTCGTGCTCCTGAGGTTCGAAGAGCACCTCTCCTCACTGCCCGCCGGCCACCTCCGGCGCACGGCGGACATCCCCACGTTCGTCATCGCCGCCGATGCCGACATCCGGCGGGAGGCCGAGCGCTACCTGACGTGGGTGGCGGGGCTTCCGGCACGACCGGCCCACTTCTGCAACCCGCAGGAGCCCCTGCAGGAGATCTCCCAGAGGTTCGCCGGCCTCGTCGGCCTGCCGCACCTCGACGCCGAGCAGGTCGCCTGGGTCCGGGACAAGACCGCAATGAAGCGGCGGTTCCGGGAAATCGGCATCCCCTGCGCAGAGTTCGCCGAGGTCGCGGACGGCGACGACGTCCTCGGCTTCGCTGCCGCGCACGGATGGCCCCTCATCCTCAAGCCGGTCGACGGCTGGTCGTCCATCGACACCTACAAGCTCGACGACGAGCGCGATCTCGCGCGGCTCCTTCCCCTGCCTCCCTCACGGCGGTGGATGGTGGAGGAGTTCCTCACCGGACGCGAGTACCAGTTGTGCGCTCTCGTCGCTCATGGACGGGTGCTCGACACATTCGTCTCCTGGACGCCCTGCGCGCTGCTGGAGACCGTCCACGGCGGCATCAACGGCTCCATCAGCCTCGGCGTCGACGATGAACTGGGCATCGACGAGAAGGAGCTGGTTCAGCGCATCGTCGACGGCATGCGCATCGACCACGGCTACCTGCACATGGAGTTCTTCCGATCGGACGACGGCGGCGTCCACATGAGCGAGGTGGGAGCCAGGCTCGCCGGCTGCGAACTGCCCTCCAACCATGGCCTCGCCCGGAACTTCGACATGATGGCTGCGACGCTCGACACATACCTGGGCCGCGTGCCGTCGCTGGAGTACTCGGCGCTGCGCTGCGCCGGAGACCTGCTGCTCCCCTACAAGCCCGGTCGCGTCGTCAAGGTCACGCCCCTGGAGACGCTGCTCTCCATGCCCGGGGTGGTTCACGGCCGGATGAACGTCGCGAGCGGCGACGACCTGCCGGATCAGCGGGCCTCCCATGCCTCGGCCGGTTACGTGCAGATCGTCGGCCCGTCCCGTCAGATCGTGGAGGACCGGATGACCGAGGTCCTGGATGCCTTCGAACTGGTGACGGAAGACGCGGCGTGAAGGCCTCGGCGGGGCGGCTGCGAGGCCGCTGACGGCGGTTCAGCACGAGGTGCTTCCGGGATCGGGGGGGTTCTCACGCCGGCCGTGGTGGCCGGTTCCCCGGCGCCGGCCCGGCCTGGTTCGGCGGGCCGCCGTCATCCCATGCCCGGCCTGGCGGACGACCCGCCTGACGCGCTGCCCACGCGTCCCGGAGATCACTCGAAAGCGCCTTTCATTACCCGACCAGACAAGGCTGATATGTGATGACAATCCTTATAAACAACAAATTCAGCGATGAAGCCTCGCGACAGTCATCGGGTCCCGTCGTGGCGCTCGCGACCGAAGACGACCGGGAATTCTTGAGGGACATCTTCGCGTCCAGTCTCGACCCGTTCTACGACGGAGATCACGAGGCGCACGCGGACAGGGTCCTCGACGCCCATCTCGCCGCGGGAACCGACAGCTACGGCCATTTCTCGGTGGCGCAGCGAACCTTCGTCCTCTGGTCGGACGGCTCGCCGCAAGCGCAGCGACTGGGTGTCCTGCACCTGGCGGTCAAGCGGCAGGGGACCGTCAAGATCAGCCCGCTGATCCTGGTTCCGAGCCACCGCCGGCGCGAAGGTTTCGGGAGCGTACTCCTCCGCACCGCCCTGGCTTTCGCCTGGGAGCAGGGTGCTCGGCAGCTCTACTGCACGGTCGCCGCGGAGAACGCACCGGCCATCACGTTCTTCACGCGCCATGGGTTCAGGCTCGCCGGTGAGTCGCCGAGCCAGTACAAGCCCGGAATGACCGAACTGATTCTCTACCGCGGGCTCGGCGCGGCTGCCGACGAGTCACCGCGTGACCTGCGCATGCGCCTGTTCGAGGACGGGGACGCGGCCGTGGTGCGCGATCTCATCCTGGATTCGATGCCCAGCGCCTTCCAGGGCGTCGACGACGACTGGGTCCGAGCGCTGTTCGACGGCCATGGCCGCCGGTCCGGCGGGGACCTCAATCAGAAATACAAGATCATTTATGTGGCGGTCGACTCGTCCGGGGCGATCCAGGGAACCGTCGCCGCCGGCCCCAAAAAGGGCGACCCGGTGAAACTCATGCCGCTGTGCGCGAAGTCTCCCGAAGCGTTCGGCTTCATGCTCGACGAGATCCCCCGGCTTTTCGGAACCCTGGGCCGGAAGCTCTATACGCATCTTCCGGCGTCGCCCGTGACCACTGCCCTCATGCAAGGGGGCGGATGGCGGCTCGAAGGGCTCATGCCCGCGGCCTACCACCCGGACTGGTGCACCGTCCAGTGGAGCCTCGGGCTGTGAAGGCCTCACGAGGCGGTGAGAGGGTGCGCATCGGTATCGCCCCTGCGGAGGAGAGCGATGCGTTCCTCGCCGGCACCGCGGTGCTCGCCAGAAGCCGGGGGGTTGACTCGGAGAGGACAGAGGGGGTGGGGAGTTGAGAGTTCGTCGCGCTCCGCGGACCTCGTCCGAGATCTGGTTCCGCTGCCCCCGGCCCATGCCCGGTGCCCAGGTGCGGCTCGTCTGTTTCGCGCACGCGGGCGGCTCTGCGGCGGCCTTCCGCTCCTGGAACATGGGACCCGACGTCGAGGTGGTCGGTGTCCAGTATCCGGGTCGTGCCGATCGTTTCGCAGACCCGTTTCCCGAGGATCTGGAACAGCTCGGCCGCGAAATCGGCGAGGCGATCGCCATGCTGGACGAGCGTCCGACGGCCCTGTTCGGTCACAGCCTGGGCGCTCTCGTCGCCTATGAGGCAGCTCGCCATCTCGAGGCTATCGGTCAGGCACCCGTTCATCTGTTCGCCTCGGCGTGCCGGTCGCCGCAGGTCGCCGACAGCGGACCACCCCTCGCAGGGCTGGACGACGCGACCCTCGCCGCAGAAGTGATGAAGATGGGAGGCACCGAGGCGCCGGTACTGGAGGATCTGGAGCTGCGCGATCTGGTACTGCCCTATATCCGTGCAGATTTCACCCTGCTCGAGGCTTACGCGCCCTTGGTGGAACCACTCGCCGTGACACCCGTTCTGGCGCTCAACGCAGTTGCCGACCCCTACGCAACCGGCGCGCAGATGGACGGATGGTCGGGGGTCACGCAGGCCGGGTTCCGGGTGGAGAGGTTCCCCGGAGACCACTTCTATCTGGTGACGAGGCAGGAGGAGGTGCTCGCCACGCTCCGCGCCGCCCTGGGCGTGCAGGAGGGCCGGGGCTGAGCGGCAAGCCCCGGCCCGTCGAGACACTGGAGTTGTGGCACCGCCGGCGGGCACGGGCCGAGGGCCGGATCCGTGCTGCCCGCGCCACCTGCCCCTGCGCGACGCCGCCCGGAATCGGATCCGGCTTGCGACGGCGGGGCGGTCAGTATGCCCTCCATCAACCTCAACACCCGAATCGCCCCACCGGAAAGACGCAGCGGACCGTCATGAAAGATCGAGGATGACGTAGTAGATGAAAGACCCCTTAGTGCGACTATATGCCAGAAATTCCCAAGGGCTCGCCAAAGTTGGCAATGGCAAACGTGGGTTTCCGGGTGATCTGCCCCAGGCGCCATGTCGGTAGGTGAATCGATCTGATGAGTGGAATCCCGCGGCAGTCCGACTCCGGGTGCCGGCTCGGGCGAATGAGAACCGGGCGACATCTGTCGCAGGCGGCCCTTTTCGGTGAGGGTTCGTCTCGCTCGGCGATGACCTGGGCTCGATGACCTGTACGTCCCGATCCCGGACCCGGCCGGACCGCCCTCCGGGTGACGGCAGTGATGCGTCGAGCAAGGAAGATCGAAACGGAGGTATTGGGGGTCGTTCGGAACGCCGTCAAGGCTCGCGGTTCGAAGTTGACAAGTGCATTGCCATCTCTTCTTGCCGAGAATTATCCACGCCGCACAAGTATGCTTTGGCAACCATTGTCAAGGTTGCCTGCCGGAGCGTTCCATTGCTGGTCACACTGCTTTAGGATGCAGGCAACAAGCTGACAGCAGGTCCGAGCGGCCGCTGAGCACGCTTGCACCCTTGAGTATGATTGTGCGGACGACATGACAGAAGAAGCGTCCTTCGGTGCCAACCTCAGAGCGCTGAGGCAGAAGCGGGGGCTCTCCCAGGCGGCGCTGGCCGGCAAGGAAATCTCCACGGGCTATCTGTCCCGCCTCGAATCGGGCGCCCGACAGCCTACCGAGCGCGTCATCACCTACCTCGCCGACCGTCTGGGCGTCGATCGGTCGGCCTTCTTCACCCCCGACACCAGCGGCTCCCTCAACGCGGCGGTGAGCGTCGCGGCGTCCACGGACAGCGACGACGCCGTCGAGGCGGTCGTGACCGCGCTCGCCTCGGCACAGGACGACGATCCCCTGCTGCGGTGGCAGGCGCTGTGGCTGGTGGCCCGGTTCCGCCGCTGCCGCGGCGAGCACGCCGAGGAGCAGGCCAGTCTGGAGGAGGCCGTCCGGATCGCGGACGGCCTGGCACTGGCCGCGCTGCAATGCCGCTCCCGGACCGAACTCGCTCGCTGCCTGCGGGCGAGCGGCGACATCACCAAGGCGCTCGAACATGCGGTCGCCGCGTATCAGATGGCCAGGGAGTCCGGCGTCGGCCTGTCCGACACGGGCAAGGCCCTGCTGACGCTGGTCTCGGTCGAGGCGGAGGCCGGCCGGCTGCTCGATGCCCGCGCCCACGCCGACGAACTGGTCGCTCTGGTGGCGGACCACCCGGACGCGCTGCGCGCCGAAGCGCTGTGGACGGCAGCAACGGTACGGTCCCGTCAGGGTGACGACGACGGTGCCCGCGCCTTCCTGCAACAGGCGATGGAGTCGCTGGACAGCCGCGTCGACCCGGTGCTCTGGGCGCGGCTGCGACTCGCGGCCGCCTCCCTGTACCTGCATGCACGCCCGACTCTCACGGAGCCGGCCCGGGCGTGCCTCGCCGAGGCCGACAAGGCGCTGTCGCTCATCGGCACGCCGGTGCAGCAGCAGGAACTGCTGACGCTGCAGGCGCAACTCGCCTTCGAGGAAGGCCTCTTCGCGGATGCCCGGGGCATCCTGGAGCAGCTCGACTTCGACCACCTCGTGCTCAGCTACCGCGACCAGGTCCGGCTGCGCCTGCTGGAGAGCCTGCTGCTGATCGAGGAGGGCCGACGCGAGGAGGGGCTGACCCGGCTCAAGGAGCTGGGTGCGGAAGCCCAGCGGGAGTCCAACGTGGACTTGGCCGCCAAGGTCTGGCGGGTGCTGGCCGAGGCCCTGGAGCGGTCTTCCTGAGACCTCGGCCGGTCCCGCCGTCTGCTGACCAACCGGGGGCAGCGGGGCCAGCCGGGAGGAACCTGCTGTGCGTCACGCAGCCGATCCGGCCGGATTCGCGGAGCGTCGGCGCTTCGGGCGTCGGCGGGAGGGTTCGTTGCTCGGCGTGTTCGTCTACGAAGAGTGACGGCCGTGCGGGGGACCGTGCTGTGGCTCGGTGGTGGTGTTCGGCCGGGTCGGTGCTGGTCCGTGACACTGACGGCCCTGTGTCGAGGGCTCGGCTCCGCCGAGCGGGGTGCGTGCATACCGTCATACATCTGTCGCTGTGGGTGACCACCGCCCACGGCAGGCGGCCCGCCTGTCCGCACGTGCTCACAGGTGAGGATTCACATGTCACGCAGGCACCGCCCCCGGAGGATCGCGGCGTCGCTTTCCGCGCTCGCGGCCACCGCCCTCTTCGCCGCCGCCGTTCCGGCCGCCGCCCATGACGGGGCCGGCCATCCCGATGAAGCGGCCGAAGCCGCGACTCTGGGAGCCGGGCATGCTCAGGAACATGCCAAGATCCGCGCGGCGGCCCAGGCGCTGGGCGGGTACTCCCAGCTCGCGCGGATCGAGAGCCTCAACGATCTGACCAGGTCCCAGGAGCTGGCGAACTCGAAGTTCCACCCCAAGGCGTACGGGCAGTTCGCGGAGTACTTCCCGTCGCCCGACTTCGCCGCCCACATCGCCATGCTGCCCACCGGCAAGGTGCTGCTGTTCTCCTTCGAGCGGGTGGAGACCGACCCGACGGAGGAGCCCGCGCCGACCAATACGCTCGGGCCGGAGAACGCCGGCCGTGCCTTCCTGTGGGATCCGGGGAAGGGGACGGGACCGGACGCGTTCACCAAGGTCACCCCGCCCGAGCTGGTGGTGCCGGACGGCACGGGCGTGAAGCGCCCGGCCCCGTTCTTCTGCGCCGGACACGCCTTCCTGCCCAACGGCATGCTCGGCGTCTTCGGCGGGAACCTGGGCTACGGCGGAGGCGCCGGAGCGAGGCTGTCCCTCGTCTTCGACCCGTGGACCGAGTCGTGGGCGGTCAACAAGGACATGGCGGTGGGCCGTTGGTACCCGTCCGTCGCCACCGCCCCCGACGGGCGCCTGCTCATCATGTCCGGCCACACCGAACAGGGCTGGGGCACCTCCACCTCGGTCGTCGAGCGGTTCCCTGCCAAGAGTCACCCGGTGCCGTTCGAGAAGACCCTGACCCCGCGGGACTTTCCCACCGACACCCTTCGCGTGGACGCGCCGTTCGGCGAGGACAGCGACTACCCGCACCTGTTCACACTGCGCGACGGCAAGGTGTACGGCCTGGGCCGCCACGCCGCGCGCCAGTGGGCCTTCGACCCGGTCGCGGAGACCCGCACGGACCTGCCCGCACGCCCGGACGGCGTCCACCGCGGCTACGGCTCGGCGGTACCGCTGCCCGCCGGCTTCCGGGGCCCGGACTCCGTACTGATCCTCGGCGGTGACCGCGACGACCCGAACACCTACAAGCTCTCGGGCGGGGGCTGGGAGAAGGAGCACCCGCGCGCCTTCGGCCGGACCCAGGACAACACCCTCCTCCTCCCGGACGCGAGCCTGTTGACGGTCAACGGCGCCTACGGGATCCGGGATTACGGAAACGGCGACTACAACCCCAAGTCCGATCTCAAGTACCGCCAGATCGAGACGCGCAACGCGCTCGGGGAGTGGCGGCTCGGGCCCGTGCAGCGGCTGCCGCGCGGCTACCACGCCAACTCGGTCGTCCTGCCCGACGGCCGCGTCCTGGTCACCGGTGACGAACTCCAGCAGCTCGCCAACGACCCGAAGATCGACGACGAGATGAACGGCAGTATCGAGATCTTCGAGCCCGCCTACCTCCACCAGGGCGCCAGGCCCAGGCTCGACCACGTGCCCGACGGCCCCATCGGCTACGACTCGCGGTTCAGGGTGTCGACCTCGACTCCCGGGGAGGTCAAGAAGGCCGTCCTGCTGGCGCCGACCACCGCCACCCACGCCGTCAACACCAGCCAGCGTCATCTGGAACTGCGGATCGTCCACCGCCAGGGCAACACGCTCTCGCTCCAGGCCCCGCCTTCCGCCAACGACGCCCCGCCCGGCCACTACATGCTCTTCCTGCTGGACGAGAAGGGAGTGCCGAGCACGGCCAAGTTCGTGTCCCTGCGCTGAACGAACCGAACAGCAGCGAAGCGGAAGCGGCGGCCCGGCTCTGGATTCCGGATCCCCGGGACTCCGGAGCCGGGCCGTCGCGCGGCGGGAAGCCGCCGACGCCTCACCAGGAGGCGTGTGCTGAGGCCCCCGGCGGCTGGGTGGGCGGTCTGCCGGTTCGGGGGCTGTGCGTCCTATGATCGTCACTCCTTGTGTGAGGGGGCTTGGCATGGGGGCTGGGTTGTCGCAGGAGGCGCGGCGGCAGGAGCGGTTGCTGCGCGAGCAGTGGGAGGCCGCCCGTCGGCAGGTGCGGGAGCGGCGAGGGGCGGCCGGGGAGGGGGATCGGCGTGTTCTCGCGCAGTTACTGGTGCTGACCGCCCGCGGGTGGCGGTTGCTCGTCGGCCGCGGGGACGTGGTGCTGGTCGGGCCCGGCGGGGTCTTCGTCGTCGGTGGCGGTGGCGGTGGCGGTGGCGGTGGCGGTGCCCGGGCCGGGGCAGGGGTCGGCACCGGTGACGTGGTGCGGGACGGGGCCGCGGCCGGGCTGCTCGCCGCGACCAGGGTCACCGAGAGCGCCGTCGCGTCGCTCGGGATGTCGCCGGTGGCGGTGCAGCCCGTCATGGTGCAGGCCGGTCAGAGCGCCGACCACGGGCACGACCACGGGCACGGGCGGATACGGGTGCTCGGCGAACAGGAGCTCGGGCGGGTGCTGCTGGCGCAGCCGCGCCGGCTGCGGGCGGAGTCCGTACGGGCGATCGCCGACCACCTCGAGCGGGTGCTGCCGGGCCGCGAAGCGCTCGCGCTGGAGGAGCGGACCCGGCCGCCGGAGCAGCGGGATCCCGACGGGCTGTTCGATCTGGACGGGCTGCGGGACGCGGCCCTGGAAGGGGCGCGGCGGGCGCCGATCGAGCAGTGGATGACCTTTCTGCATCCGGACCAGGTGGCGCTCGTACGCCGCAACTGGTCCGGCCCGGCCCGCATCAGCGGACCGGCGGGCACCGGCAAGACGGTCGTCGCGCTGCACCGCGCGGCCCACCTGGCCAGGCGGACCACGGGCCGCATCCTGTACGTCACCTTCGCCAACAACCTGCCCCGCGTGCAGAGCACCTTCCTGCGGACCATGGCCCCCGCCGTCGCCGACCGGGTGGACTTCCGCAGCCTGCACTCCTGGGCCCAGGAGTTCCTGCAGGAGCGGGGCGTACCGGTGCGGTTGAACGGGGACAAGGCCGAGACCGCCTTCAGCCGTGCCTGGACGCACGTCGGGCGGGAGAGCCTGCTGGCCCGGATCGACCCGGGGCCGGGGTACTGGCACGAGGAGATCGACCACGTCATCAAGGGACGCGGCCTGACGCGGTTCGAGGACTACGCGGTCGTCCCGAGGCGGCGGCGGAGGGCGAGCCTGCACCGGACGCAACGGCGGGCCGTGTGGGAGCTGTACGAGGAGTACGAGGCGCGGCGTCATGAGCGCGGCGTGCACGATTTCAACGACGTGCTGTCCCTGGCTCTCGCGCAGGCGTCGAAGGAGGGCGGACCGCCCCCGTACGCCGCCGTCGTCGTGGACGAGGTCCAGGACCTGACGCTGGTCGGGGTGCGCCTCCTGCACGCGCTCGTCGGCGACGCCCCCAACGGTCTGCTGCTCGTCGGTGACGGTCAGCAGACCGTGTACCCGGGAGGCTTCCGGCTCACCGACGCGGGCATCGACATCCGCGGCGACCGCGGGCAGGTGCTGCGCACCAACTACCGCAACAGCAGGCAGATCCTGGACGCGGCCCTCGCCGTCGTGGCCGACGACGTGTTCGAGGACCTCGACGGGGTGCCCACGCCGGGGCGCCGCGACGTCGACCTCACCTACCACGACGGGGACGTCGTACGCGTCGCCGAGCCCACGGCGGACGCCCACGACCGGGAGCTGGTCGGGGCCCTGCGGGCCCTGCCCGACGGCGCGCTCGCCGACACCGCCCTGCTGTGCCCCTCCAAACGGGCCCTCGGCCACTACCAGCGCCTGCTCGCACGGGCCGAGATCCCGGTGCGCCCGCTGGAGCAGTACGACGGCCACCCCGTCGACGCCGTCAAGCTGGGCACCTATCCCCGGGCGAAGGGGCTGGAGTTCAAGAACGTCTTCCTGCCCCGGTACGACACCGCGCTCACGGACACGGCGCCGGAGACCGACACGGCGCGGGAGCGTGCGGAACTCATGCGCAGCCGGCTCTTCGTGGCCATGACCCGGGCCCGCGACCTGCTGTGGCTGGGCAGCGTCACCGGCCCGCCGGCTCCCCGGCGGTGAGGCCGAGCACCGGCGCGCCCGGCGCGGCGCGGTGATCTTCGTGTGATCGTTTCGTCCCGCCCGGCGTCACCGCGGCGGGGCGGGGCCGCTGCTCGACCCCGTCCCCGCGGCCCCGGTCCGCGCCCCGGCCCCCGTCCCCGCGGCCCCGGTCCGCGCCCCGGCCCC
>NZ_JOBX01000004.1:0-174107 GCF_000720645.1 Streptomyces sp. NRRL S-378 | reverse complement strand
GCTCGGCATGTTCGAGCTGACCGGCCTGCCGCCGGCCCCGCGTGGCGTCCCGCAGATCGAGGTCTCCTTCGACATCGACGCGAACGGCATCATGCACGTGACCGCGAAGGACCTCGGCACGGGCAAGGAGCAGAAGATGACCGTCACCGGCGGCTCTTCGCTCGGCAAGGACGAGGTCGACCGCATGCGCCAGGAGGCGGAGCAGTACGCGGACGAGGACCTGCGCCGCAAGGAGGCCGCCGAGTCCCGCAACCAGGGCGAGCAGCTCGTCTACCAGACGGAGAAGTTCGTCAAGGACAACGAGGACAAGGTTCCGGCCGAGGTCAAGACCGAGGTCGAGGCGGCCGTCGCCGAGCTGAAGGAGAAGCTCAAGGGCGAGGACACCGGCGAGATCCGCACCGCGACCGAGAAGCTCGCCGCGGTGAGCCAGAAGCTCGGCCAGGCGATCTACGCCGACGCACAGGCCGCCCAGGGCGCCGCCGGTGCCGCCGGTGACGCGGGCCAGGCCAAGGCCGACGACGACGTCGTCGACGCCGAGATCGTCGACGACGAGAAGCCGAAGGGTGGCGCTGCCTGATGTCGGAGGAGACCCCGGGCTTCGACGAGAAGCCCGAAGTCCCCGCCGACGCCGCTCAGGACGACGCCGAGCCGAAGGCCGCCGACTCCGCCGACACGGCGGAGGGTGCGGCCCCGGCCGGGGACAGCGCACAGGATGTGGCCCTGCTGGCGCAGCTGGACCAGGCCCGTACCGCACTCGGTGAGCGCACCGCGGACCTCCAGCGGCTCCAGGCGGAGTACCAGAACTACCGCCGCCGGGTGGAGCGGGACCGGATCACCGTCAAGGAGATCGCGGTCGCGTCCCTCCTGACGGAGCTCCTGCCGACGCTCGACGACATCGGCCGGGCGCGGGAGCACGGCGAGCTGGTCGGCGGCTTCAAGTCGGTGGCCGAGTCGCTGGAGACGGTCGCCGCCAAGATGGGCCTGCAGCAGTTCGGCAAGGAGGGCGAGCCCTTCGACCCGACGGTCCACGAGGCCCTGATGCACTCGTACGCGCCGGACGTCACCGAGACGACCTGCGTGGCGATCCTGCAGCCGGGGTACCGGATCGGCGAGCGTACGATCCGTCCCGCACGGGTCGCGGTGGCCGAGCCCCAGCCGGGCGCGGCCCCCAAGTCCGAGTCCGCGGAGGGCGACAAGCCGTCCGGCGAGGACGCGGATGCAGCCGACGAGGGCTGATGCAGGACACGTAGCGGCACGGGAGGAGGGACACCGGGGATGAGCACGAAGGACTTCGTGGAGAAGGACTACTACAAGGTCCTCGGTGTCCCGAAGGACGCCACCGAGGCCGAGATCAAGAAGGCGTACCGGAAGCTCGCGCGCGAGTTCCACCCGGACGCCAACAAGGGCGACGCCGCCGCCGAGGAGCGCTTCAAGGAGATCTCCGAGGCGAACGACATCCTCGGGGACGCCAAGAAGCGCAAGGAGTACGACGAGGCGCGCGCCCTGTTCGGCAACGGCGGCTTCCGCCCCGGGCCGGGCGGCGGCGGGTCGTTCAACTTCGACCTGGGCGACCTCTTCGGGGGCACCCAGCAGGGCGGTCAGGCCGGCGGCTTCGGCGGCGGCCTGGGCGACGTCTTCGGCGGCCTCTTCAACCGCGGCGCCGGCCCGGGTGCGGGCACCCGCACCCAGCCGCGCCGCGGCCAGGACATCGAGTCGGAGGTCACCCTCTCCTTCACGGAGGCGGTGGACGGGGCCACGGTCCCGCTCCGGATGTCCTCGCAGGCGCCGTGCAAGGCCTGTTCGGGCACCGGCGACAAGAACGGCACGCCCAGGGTGTGCCCGACCTGTGTCGGCACCGGCCAGGTCTCGCGCGGCAGCGGCGGCGGCTTCTCGCTGACCGACCCCTGCGCGGACTGCAAGGGCCGCGGCCTGATCGCGGAGACCCCCTGCGACGTCTGCAAGGGCAGCGGCCGGGCCCGCAGCTCCCGCACCATGCAGGTCAGGATCCCGGCGGGCGTCTCCGACGGCCAGCGGATCCGGCTGCGCGGCAAGGGCGCCCCGGGCGAGCGCGGCGGTCCCGCCGGTGACCTCTACGTGGTGGTGCACGTCGGGACGCACCCGGTGTTCGGCCGCAAGGACGACAACCTGACGGTGACCGTTCCGGTGACGTTCGCGGAGGCGGCACTGGGCGCCGACATCAAGGTCCCGACCTTGAACGGACCGTCCGTGACGCTGAAACTGCCCCCGGGCACCCCGAACGGGCGTACGATGCGGGCCCGCGGGAAGGGTGCGGTCCGCAAGGACGGCACCCGCGGGGACCTGCTGGTCACCGTGGAAGTGGCGGTTCCGACCGAGCTGTCCGACAAGGCCCGCGAGGCGCTGGAGATGTACCGCGAGGCGACGGAGTCGCAGGACCCGCGCTCCGCGCTGTTCGAGTCCGCGAAGGGAGCATGACATGGACGGCCGCCGACGACAGTCCCGTCTGGGAAATGGTGCCTACCAACTCACCGACGAGACCCCGGTCTACGTGATCTCGGTGGCCGCCCAGCTCTCGGGCCTGCATCCGCAGACCCTCCGCCAGTACGACCGTCTCGGCCTCGTCTCCCCGGACCGTACGGCCGGCCGCGGCCGGCGCTATTCGGCCCGGGACATCGAGCTGCTCCGCACGGTGCAGGCGCTGTCCCAGGACGAGGGCATCAACCTGGCGGGCATCAAGCGGATCATCGAACTGGAGAACCAGGTGGCCGCGCTCCAGCAGCGCGTCGCGGAGCTCTCGGCCGCGGTGGACGGCGCCGCCGCCACGCTGCGGGCCCGCGAGGCCCAGGTGCACGCCTCGTACCGGCGCGACCTGGTCCCGTACCAGCCGCCGCAGCCGGGCAGCGCCCTGGTGGTCTGGCGCCCCAGCCCCAAGCGCCCGCTGGACTGACCGGCAGGTCGCCCGGCCCCCCCGGAGCACACCCTCTGGCCCCGCCCCTCCCAGGGCGGGGCCAGAGGGCTTTCCAGAGGGCTTTCCCGAGGCCTTCTAGAGGCTTTCCGGGCCGTGCTCCGGGTCCCCGTCCGCGGCGGGGTCCTCGCACTCCTGCGGGGCGGAGGGGCGGCCCAGGATGCCGGACTGGGCGATGAGGTAGCCGAGCTGGGCCCGGCTGCCGCTGCCGAGGGTGGTGGCGAGCTTGGCGATGTGGGCGCGGCAGGTGCGCACGTTCATCCCCAGGCGCCGGGCGATGGCCTCGTCCACGTGCCCCT
The DNA here is from genome assembly GCF_000720645.1 of Streptomyces sp. NRRL S-378. Classification (NCBI taxonomy): domain Bacteria; kingdom Bacillati; phylum Actinomycetota; class Actinomycetes; order Kitasatosporales; family Streptomycetaceae; genus Streptomyces; species Streptomyces sp. NRRL S-378. The sequence goes on along the minus strand of NZ_JOBX01000004.1, from coordinate 170,864 downwards.
CGATGAGGAGCTGGGCGATGGTGCGCTGCACGCCGGTGACGCCGCCGGGGGTGCTGCGGTACGTCACCTCTTCCGTCAGGGGCACGGCGCGGTGCCACAGCTGCTCGAACACCTTGATGAGGTAGTCGACGAGGCCGGGGTGGCGCAGTTCCAGCGCCACCCGGCGGTCGTCGCTCACGGGGATGAAGGCGACCGTGCGGTCGAAGATGATGAGGCGCTCTATCAGCTCTTCGAGGGTGCGGATCTCGACCTTGCCGGTGGAGATGCGGTCCACGTAGGCGAGGGTGCCCTGGCTGTGCCGTGCGGTGTGCTGGTAGAGGGTCCGTATGCTGACCCCGCGGTCGATCAGCGGCTGGTCGCGCTCCAGGGCCTGTGTGAGGGCCTCGGAGGGCCGCGCTCCGCCCGGCTGGACCGTCAGCACCTCGGTGTGGCATTCGGCCGTCGCGAGGTTCAGCGCGGCGTTGATCCTTTCGAAACCCTCCAGCACCGTGATGGCATGGGTGTCGGCCGGACTCTGTGCGCTGATGGCCAGGAAAGGCTCGAAAGTGTCGGTGAGATCTACAGCGCTGCGTCGGCGGTCCTGGATCTCGCGTTCAATCGGATGGAGCCGTTGAGCCAAAGCCACGGACGGGGGAACCGGGCGGAGCTGGTTCGCGTCATCCGGATCGGGCTGTAGAAGGGCGAGTTCCAGCAGGCAGGGGGCGTTCTGGATCTCTCCCCGGGCTATCCGGCCGGTGCTCAGGGCAGCCGCGTAGAGCCGCGTCCCCTCGGCGCACATGGACGTGACGGGGTGGGGATGTGTCGCCATTGTCGGTTTTTGCGTCAAATCTCCACCCCCCAGGGTCCTGAACATGCAAGAACATGATGCATCGTCCCTGTGGCATTGACGTGCCTGAATGAGCCATCGTCTGACACGCGGGGGAGAGGATTCCATCAAGTGAGGACGAAGCCGACCATGTACAAGAGAATGCTTCGCTCGGTGCTTGCCATAGGTTTCTCCGCCGTTGCGGTTTTTGGGGCAGTCAGCGCCGTCGAAAGTGACGCGGGGAGCGCTAGGGACGGTCAGGGTACGAGCCTGACGAGCACGGAGTTCGACACCGGCTGGACCACGGCGCCCGTGGGCAAGTACGCGGACACCGGCTGGACCGCCGCAGAGCTGGGCGGCAAGGACGACACCGGCTGGACCGAGGCTCCTGCGACGGTGTCCGCATGACCCCCGACGACCGCGGCTTCCGCCGCGAGATGGCGTCCGCGTACCGCTCGGGCTGGCAGTTCATCGACCTCGCCACGGCCATCCCCCACCCCGGCGACTCGTTGATGGTCACCCTCTTCGGCCAACCGATCGTCATCGTGCGCGAGGAGGACGAGGACGTACGTGCCTACCGGTGCCTGCGCCGCCCGCGCGGCGCGCCGCAGCCCGTCCGCTGCGAGGTGCGCTACGGAATGGTCTTCGTCAATCTCGATCAGCGGGACCACCAGCTCTTCGAGCCCGACATCACCACCGCCACCCCCCGCAGTGCCTGAAGCGATTCCCCCGTCGTTGCAGATCGCTCAGGCGCTACCCCCACACAACGGCGCCATCGTGGACCTGACCACGATGGCGCCGTTGTGATGCCGCCGTCCAGTGCGTGATCCGGACAAGATGAAGGATCAAAGGCTCACGCGCGCCCCATCGCCCGGTCGAGGGTGATCTCCACGACCACACGGTCGGGATTGGGCGACGGCGTCCGCCCGTACCGCTCCGCGTAACGCGCCACCGCGTCGGCGACCGACGCCTCGTCCGTGCGGATCACCGCACGGCCCTCCAGCGTGGCCCAGCGTCGCCCCTCCATCTGGCAGACCGCCACCCGCGCCCCGCCGTCCTGCGCGGCCTGCGCGGCCTGCGCGGCCAGGACGTTGCGGACCTTCTTGCTGTGCTTGTTGCTGATCACCCGGGCCAGGCCGGCCTCCGGGTCGTACGTCACGCCCACCGGCACCACGTGCGGGGTCCCGTCGGGGCGCGGGGTGGTCAGCGTGCAGACGTGCCGCTCCCGCCAGAAGGCGAGGTACTCGGGCGTCGGGTTGAGTACGTCATGGGACATGGCCCGAAGGGTACGGGGAAGCCGTCCCCTCAACTGCCTTGAGTGGAATAGACTCAACTTTGCATACGCTGACTCTGTCAGACCCAGTTGGGGATCCCTCGGAGAGGAGAAGACGCAGTGGACGCCGAGCTGACCAACAAGAGCCGGGACGCGCTGAACGCGGCCACCAGCAGGGCCGTCAAGGAAGGCCATGCAGATCTGACCCCCGCGCACCTGCTGCTGGCCCTGCTCGCCGGCGAGGACAACGAGAACGTGACCGACCTGCTGATCGCGACGGAGGCCGACCAGGCCGCCGTGCGCAGCGGCGCGGAACGCCTCCTCGCCGCACTGCCCAGCGTCACCGGTTCCACGGTGGCGCCGCCGCAGCCCACCCGCGACCTGCTCGCCGTACTGGCCGAGGCCGACAGCGAGGCCGGCGAGCTCGGCGACGAGTACCTCTCCACCGAACACCTGCTCATCGCCATCGCCGCCAAGGGCGGCGCGGCCGGTGAGGTCCTTTCCACCCAGGGCGCGACGGCGAAGAAGCTGCTGGACGCCTTCCAGAACGCACGAGGAGCACGGCGGGTGACCACCCCCGACCCCGAGGGCCAGTACAAGGCCCTGGAGAAGTTCGGCACCGACTTCACGGCCGCCGCCCGCGATGGCAAGCTCGACCCGGTCATCGGCCGCGACCACGAGATCCGGCGCGTCGTCCAGGTGCTCTCGCGCCGCACCAAGAACAACCCGGTGCTCATCGGCGAGCCCGGCGTCGGCAAGACGGCCGTCGTCGAGGGCCTGGCCCAGCGCATCGTCAAGGGCGACGTGCCCGAGTCCCTGAAGAACAAGCGGCTCGTCTCCCTGGACCTCGGCGCCATGGTCGCCGGCGCCAAGTACCGCGGTGAGTTCGAGGAACGGCTCAAGACCGTCCTCGCGGAGATCAAGTCCAGCGAAGGCCAGATCATCACCTTCATCGACGAGCTGCACACGGTCGTCGGAGCGGGCGCCGGCGGCGACTCCGCCATGGACGCCGGCAACATGCTCAAGCCCATGCTGGCCCGCGGCGAGCTCCGCATGGTCGGTGCGACCACCCTCGACGAGTACCGCGAGCGCATCGAGAAGGACCCGGCGCTGGAGCGGCGCTTCCAGCAGGTGCTGGTCGCCGAGCCGTCCGTCGAGGACACCATTGCGATCCTGCGCGGGCTCAAGGGCCGCTACGAGGCGCACCACAAGGTGGTCATCAACGACAGCGCGCTCGTCGCCGCCGCGACCCTCTCCGACCGGTACATCACCTCCCGCTTCCTGCCCGACAAGGCCATCGACCTCGTCGACGAGGCCGCGTCCCGGTTGCGCATGGAGATCGACTCCTCGCCCGTCGAGATCGACGAGCTCCAGCGCTCGGTGGACCGCCTGCGGATGGAGGAGCTGGCGCTGAACAACGAGTCCGACCCGGCCTCGCGCGAGCGTCTCGACAAGATCCGCAAGGACCTCGCCGACCGGGAGGAGGAGCTGCGCGGCCTGACCGCCCGCTGGGAGAAGGAGAAGCAGTCCCTCAACCGGGTCGGTGAGCTCAAGGAGCGCCTGGACGACCTGCGCGGCCAGGCCGAGCGGGCCCAGCGCGACGGCGACTTCGACGCCGCCTCCAAGCTGCTCTACGGCGAGATCCCGGCCCTGGAGCGCGAGCTGGCCGAGGCCACCGAGGAGGAGGCCGAGGCCTCCAAGGCCGGCGCCTCGAAGAACACGATGGTCAAGGACGAGGTCGGCCCGGACGACATCGCCGACGTGGTGGGCGCCTGGACCGGCATCCCCGCGGGCCGCCTGCTGGAGGGCGAGACCCAGAAGCTGCTCCGCATGGAGGACGAGCTGGGCCGCCGCCTGATCGGCCAGACCGAGGCCGTGAGGGCCGTCTCCGACGCCGTGCGCCGCACCCGTGCCGGCATCGCCGACCCGGACCGGCCGACCGGCTCCTTCCTCTTCCTCGGGCCGACGGGCGTGGGCAAGACGGAGCTGGCCAAGGCGCTCGCCGACTTCCTCTTCGACGACGAGCGGGCCATGGTCCGCATCGACATGTCGGAGTACTCCGAGAAGCACAGCGTGGCCCGGCTCGTCGGCGCCCCGCCCGGATACGTCGGTTACGAGGAGGGCGGCCAGCTCACCGAGGCCGTCCGCCGCCGCCCGTACAGCGTGGTGCTCCTCGACGAGGTGGAGAAGGCCCACCCGGAGGTCTTCGACATCCTGCTCCAGGTCCTGGACGACGGCCGGCTCACGGACGGCCAGGGCCGCACCGTCGACTTCCGCAACACCATCCTGATCCTGACCTCGAACCTGGGCAGCCAGTTCCTGATGGACCCGGCCACCTCTGCCGAGCAGAAGCAGCAGCAGGTCCTGGACGTGGTCCGGGCGAGCTTCAAGCCGGAGTTCCTCAACCGCCTGGACGACCTGGTGGTCTTCTCCGCGCTGAGCCGGGACGAGCTGGCGCACATCGCCGAGCTCCAGATCCGCCGTCTCGCGAAGCGCCTGGCCGACCGGCGCCTCACCCTGGACGTCACCCCCGAGGCCCTGGCCTGGGTCGCGGACAAGGGCAACGACCCGGCGTACGGTGCCCGGCCCCTGCGCCGCCTGATCCAGACGGCAATCGGCGACCGCCTGGCGAAGGAGATCCTCTCCGGCGAGGTGCGCGACGGCGACACCGTACGGGTCGACGTGGCCGGCGAGGACCTGCTGGTGGGCAAGGCCCTCTGACCGGGCCCGCGACGGGCCTTCTCACCGGGCCTTCGGCCGGGCCCACGCCCGGGCACCCCGCGTACAGGAACGTGCGCGGGGTGCACTCCTGTCCGCCCGCAGCGGATCCGTGACCGTCGGGCTGGACATGGGGTGGGCGGGATGGGGGAGGATGCAAGTATCCGCACGAAGGGAAGTACACGGTGAGCATCGACCCGGCCTCGATTCCGAACTTCGGAGGGCAGCAGCCCGATCCGCAGGCCACAGGACCGGCGGGCCCCGTCGTCCCCGACCAGGATCTGGTCAAGCAGCTGCTGGAGCAGATGGAGCTCAAGTACGTCGTCGACGACGAGGGTGACCTCGCGGCGCCGTGGGAGGAGTTCCGTACGTACTTCATGTTCCGCGGCGAAGCGGAGCAGCAGGTCTTCTCGGTGCGGACCTTCTACGACCGTCCGCACAAGATCGACGAGAAGCCGCAGCTCCTCGAGTCGATCGACGACTGGAACCGTCGCACGCTGTGGCCGAAGGTCTACAGCCACACGCACGACGACGGCTCCGTCCGCCTGATCGGCGAGGCGCAGATGCTGATCGGCACCGGCGTCAACCTGGAGCACTTCGTGTCCTCCACGGTCAGCTGGGTCCGCGCGTCCATCGAGTTCGACAAGTGGCTCACGGAGCAGCTCGGACTGGAGAAGGACATCGACTCCGCCGACGGCGAGGACGAGGACGGCGGGGAGAACTGACCCCGCCGTCTCACAGGGGCATCTTGGCGAACACCAGGAGGTAGACCCCGTAGCCGTAACCGAGCCCGGCCAGCCCCGCGGTCACCACGACCGCGGAGCGCGGCCGGGCTCGCGCCATCACGGCGGCCAGCGGCAGCAGCAGCGGGAACGCCGGAAGCAGGAAGCGCGGCTTCGATTCGAAGTAGCCCGCCCCGCCCACGGCGATCACCAGCAGCACCGCGGTGTAGACGAGCAGCGGCAGCGGCGGCCGGTTGAACAGCAGCAGGACCGCGAGCAGCAGGGCGGTGCCCAGCAGCACCGCGGTGACGGCGGTGGCGAGCGCCACGGGCTCGCCGCTCAGCACCCGCCAGGTCATGGACAGCGCGTACCCGCCCCCGTCGAAGCGGGACCCCCACTGCCGCTGCACGGTGAAGTACCCCGCCGGGTCCCCCCTGCGCACCCCGACGGCCACCACGTACGCCAGCCAGCCCGCCGGCGCCAGCAGCCCGGCCACCCACACCTCGGGCGGGCGGGATCTTCGGACGAGCAGCGCGTGCAGGGCCGTGACGGACACGGCCGCCGCCACGGCGATCCCCGTGGGCCGGGTCAGCCCCGCGACCAGCGCCAGCGACCCGGCGAGCAGCCAGCGCTCGCGCAGCAGCGCGTACAGCGACCAGGCGGCGAGCGCGACCAGCAGCGGCTCGGTGTAGGCGAGGGTGAGCACCACCGCGTGCGGCACCGCCGCCCACAGCGCGACCAGCAGCAGTGCGACGCGCCGCCCGGCCACCAGCTCCCCGATCCGGTACACGCCGACCGCGGCCACCGCGGCCGCGGTCCAGGAGACCAGCAGCCCTCCCCACTCGCCGCCGCCGGCCAGGCGCACCAGCGCCGGGTAGAGCGGGAAGAAGGCGTAATCGCTCTGCACCAGCCCGGTGACGGGCCAGATCTGGGTGCGGCCGTAGCCGTGCCGGGCGATGGCGAGGTACCAGACGGAGTCCCAGGAGTGCCCCAGCACCCGTACGGGGCTGCGCCCTGCCCACCAGGCGGCGAGGGCCAGCACGGCGGCCCCGGCCACGCGGACGGCGGCGAAGACGCCGAGCGCGAGCGCGGCCGTGGGCACCCCGACGGCCCTGACGTCCCGCGGCCGCACGAAAACAGACGTACTGCCCGTCGCCGTCATCTACCCCGACTTCCTGCGCGCGTGCGTGAGGACGCCCATCCGGACCAGGAGGAGCCTCGGGCACCTTAAGCGTCCCCGCGTCCCTCCGTGGGTGAATGGCCCGGAAGCCCGGGTGACATCGGGCACGCCCGGGCCGCGGCCCGACGGCCGCGCCGCCGGCCGGCCGGCTCAGAGGCGCCGCAGCCGCTCCACGGCCTCTTCGAGGACCTCGGTCTTCTTGCAGAACGCCCAGCGGACCTGCGCGGCGCCGGCGGACTTGTCGTCGTAGAAGACGGAGTTGGGGATGGCGACGACCCCGCAGCGCTCCGGCAGGGCGCGGCAGAAGGCGAGGCCGTCCTTCTCGCCGAGGGGGGTGATGTCGGTGGTGATGAAGTACGTGCCCTGCGGGCGGAAGACCTGGAAGCCGGCCGACGCGAGGCCGTCGGCGAGGATGTCGCGCTTGGCGGCGAGGTCGGCGCGGAAGGCGTCGTAGTAGGCGTCCGGCAGCTGCAGGGCCTCCGCGACGGCGTACTGGAAGGGGCCCGAGGAGACGTAGGTGAGGAACTGCTTCGCCGCGCGGACTGCGGAGACGAGCGCCGGCGGGGCGGTGATCCAGCCGACCTTCCAGCCGGTGAACGAGAACGTCTTGCCCGCGCTGCCGATGGTGACCGTGCGCTCGCGCATGCCGGGGAAGCCCGCCAGGGGGAGGTGGGAGCCCTCGAAGACCAGGTGCTCGTACACCTCGTCCGTGACGACCAGCAGATCGCGCTCCACCGCCAGCGCGGCGATCGCCGTGAGCTCGTCCGCGGTCAGGACGGTGCCCGTCGGGTTGTGCGGGGTGTTCAGCAGGAGGAGCCGGGTGCGCGGGGTGACGGCGGCGCGCAGCTCGTCCAGGTCGAGGACGAAGCCGTCGTCGTGGGGGCGCAGGGTGACGGGGACGCGGGTGGCGCCGGCCATCGCGATGCAGGCCGCGTAGGAGTCGTAGTACGGCTCCAGGGCGATGACCTCGTCACCCGGCTCCAGGAGCGCGAGGAGGGAGGCGGCGATGGCCTCCGTGGCGCCCGCGGTGACGAGGACCTCGGTGTCGGGGTCGTGGCCGAGGCCGTAGAAGCGCTGCTGGTGCGCGGCGATCGCGGTGCGCAGCTCCGGGACGCCGGGGCCGGGCGGGTACTGGTTGCCGAGGCCCGTGAGGACCGCGCGGGAGGCCGCCTCGGCGATCTGCGCCGGGCCGTCGGTGTCGGGGAAGCCCTGGCCGAGGTTGATCGACCCGGTGCGTGCGGCCAGTGCCGACATCTCGGCGAAGATCGTGGTGCCGAAGGCCGCCAGCCGGCGGTTCAGGAAGGGGCGGTCGCTGCTCACGGGTGCGCTCATGGGCGCCATCCTGCGGGCAACCTCTGGACTTGCTCAAGTGTGCTTTGGGCCGTGCGGGCCGAGGGCATCCCCCCTGCACGCGGGACGCGGGGATCCCGCTCCCCGGGGGAACCGGGGCGTGAGAGAGGGGCGGACATGGAGTTCGTCTTGGTAGTGCTCGTGCTGTGTCTGGGGATCGTCTTCCTCTGGAGCCGGCTCGTCCGGTCCCGGTCCGTGCACGCTTCGCGTCCGCGCCGGCCGCGCCGCAGCGGGGGCGGCCGGCGCAGCTGGTGGGCCGGCGACGGCGGCTCGGCGGGCTGCGGGTCGTCGTCCTCGTGCGGTTCCTCGTCCTCCTGCGGGGGCGGGGGGTGCGGCGGCGGCAGCTGATACGGGGCGGCCGGCGCCGTCCTGACGTGGGCGTCCGACGGTCCGCTTCCCGTCGGGCGCCCCGCGCGTCGTCCATGCATCCCGACGCGCGGGACGCAACCTGTTGAACACGTGAACTGCCGAGCCCCCGGGGGGATGTAAACCCCTTCAACTTGGGTAAAAACGCTGTGAGTGCCGTGCCTTTCATGATTCCCTCGGTTGAGTAGACCAGTCCTCGGACCTCCCTGGACTTCCTGTGGACCCGTGCCGGTTTCCCCCCACCCGTGCTTGCTACCGCTGGCGGGCCCGGCCCATCTCCCTCGCGCGTTTGCGGAGCCGACTCATGCTCACGACCCTCCAGACCTCATACACCGACACGCGTGCCGCCGATCTCGCCTGGGCCCTGGGTCGGGACCGGCTGCCCGCCCTGGCCGTACTGAACCTCGAACTTTCGGGTGCGAAGGTCGAGTTGCGCCTGCTCGGGGCCTCCCATCAGGTTCTGCTGGAGGAGCGGGACGTGCTCTGTTCGGAGACGGTCGCCTGCATGCCCGGCAGCAGTACGCCGCTGCCGCTGGGCGTCGCGAAGCGGGTGGGCGACTGGGAGTACGAGTTCGCGGCGCGGGTCGAGACCCTGTCCCGGGGATCCTTCGCGGGGCGGGCGCAGGAGCTGCTCGCCCTGGTGGCGGATCACCCGAACGGACTGGCAGGGACGTTCCCGGGCAGCCCGCACGCCTTCACCGCCATGCTCGCCCAGCGGTACGAGGGTCAGGTGCGGTGGCGCACCTGGCACGCGTACCCGCAGGAAGGGCAGTTGGTGGCCACCCGGACGCGGGTCGCGCTCCGGATGGGCGCCGCGACCCCGCCCCTGGAATCGCCCGCCCTGCTGTAGGCCGTGCGGGGGACGGGCTGCCGGGCGGTGTGCGGCCGGTCGGCGCTGCGCGGTGCGGGGCGTGCGATGTGGTTACGCCAACTGGCCGAATCAATGCACCACTTGCACCCATGTGGGTGACCGGATGCGAGTGGGCGGTGACGTACGGTTCGCTTCATGATCGACCGTTCCGTCCCGCGCCGGGTCCTCCCGGCTCCGGAGCCGGGAGGCGCCGCGGCCGGTCCGGCCGCCCTGCCCGTACGGCCCCGGACCGGCCGACTCCTCGTCCTGGCCACCGTGTTCGTCTGCGCCGCCTGCGGGCTCGTGTACGAGCTGGAGCTCCTCGCCCTGGGCACCTACCTCATCGGCGACTCCGTCACCCAGGCGTCGGTCGTGCTGTCCGTCATGGTCTTCGCCATGGGCGTCGGCTCCCTGCTCGCCAAACGCCTGCGGCACCGGCCCGCCCTCGGCTTCGCCGTCATCGAGGCCGGGCTCGCCCTCCTCGGAGGCCTCTCCGCCATAGCGCTGTACGCGAGTTTCGCCTGGCTGGGCGAGTCCCGTCCCGCGCTCGTCGCGTTCTCCTTCGCCATCGGCATGCTCATCGGCGCGGAGATCCCGCTGCTGATGGTCCTCATCCAGCGCATCCGCAGACAGGACGCCGGCGGCGCGGTCGCCGACCTGTTCGCCGCCGACTACGTGGGCGCCCTCGTCGGCGGTCTCGCCTTCCCGTTCCTGCTGCTGCCGATGCTCGGCCAGCTCACCGGCGCCATGCTCACCGGCACCGTCAACGCCGTCGTCGGCGGCGGGCTGGTCCTGTGGCTCTTCCGCCACGACCTGAGCAGGCGCTGCCGCTGGCTGCTGATCGCTGTGAACCTCGCCGTCCTCGTCGTGCTGGCCTCCGCGACCGTCCTGGCCGACGACTTCGAGCGGGTCGCCCGGCGCGCCGTCTACGGCTCCGAGGTGCGCGTCGCCGTCCAGACCGGGGTGCAGGAGCTGGTGCTCACCGGCCCCGCGACCGGCTCCCCGCGCTCCCTCGACCTGTACCTCGACGGTCGGCTGCGGGTCAGCGGCTACGACGAGCACCGCTACCACGAGGCCCTGGTCCACCCCGCCATGACCGGCCCGCACGCCCGGGTCCTGGTCCTCGGCGGCGGCGACGGGCTCGCCGCCCGCGAGGTGCTCCGCTACCGGGACGTCGCCTCCGTCACCGTCGTCGAGGTCGACCCCGGCGTGGTCCGCCTCGCCCGCACCGATCCCATGCTCTCCGCGCTCAACGCCGGGGTGTACGCCGACCCGCGCCTGGCCGTCGTCAACCAGGACGCCTTCCGCTGGCTGCGCGGGCCCGCCGCGAACGACCGCTTCGACGTGATCGTCTCCGACCTCCCCGACCCCGGCATCACCCCCAGCACGAAGCTGTACTCACAGGAGTTCTACGGGCTGGCCGCGCGGGCCCTGGCCCCCGGCGGCCGGATGGCCGTGCACGCCGGGCCGCTGGCGACGCGCCCCCGTACGTACTGGACCGTCGACTCCACGTTGCGCGCGGCCGGGCTGCGCACCGCCCCCTACAGCGCGGGCGGCCGCCTCACGGGCTTCGCCGCCGGACCCGACCGGACCCCCCTCGGGGGGACCGGCGAGCCGCCCCGGGACTGGGGCTTCGTCCTGGCCGCCCGCGACCAGGAGCCCCGGCTGCGGGTGGACCGTGAGACGCCCGCGCTGCGCTCGCTGACGACCGGCTCCCTCCAGGACGCGGCGCGCGACGCCGAACGCTTCCGGATGAGCGGACTTCCGCCGTCGACGCTGCCGCACCCGCGGTATTCGTGACCCGGTGCGGTCCAGGCCGTAGGCTCGACCGCATGGAGCATCAGGTGTTCGTCCCGGTACCGGCAGACGACCTCCGCGCCGTGCTGCGCGACCCCGCACGGGTGGCCCGGTGCGTGCCGGGACTCCAGCAGGACGCCGACACGGGCGTCGGCCCGCTCTCCGGGCGGCTCAAGGTGCGGGCCGGCGGGAGCACCGTGACCTACCGGGGGTCCGCAGCCGTCATCGAACAGGACCCCGGCCACTTCACCATGGAGGGTGAGGGCACGGAGGTACGCGGCAGCGGCACCGTGAAGTTCTCGCTCGACCTGCGTCTGACCCCGGCCCCGGACGGGACCCGGCTGGACGTCACCGCCCGCGCCGCCGCCGACGGACGCGCCGCCGCCTTCGCCCCCGAGGCCGCGGCCACCGCCCTGCGCAGACTGCTCGACCGGGCCGCGGCCCAGCTGGCCGTCGGGTCCGCGATCGGCGACCCGGTCGCCGAGGCCGAGGACGCGGCGGAGCGCGAGGACGAGGCCGAGGACGCCGACGGTCCGGCGGGGCCGGACGACGACGTCACCGAGGTCAGTGCCACGCTCTTCGAGACCGAGGTGCCGCCCCCGTCCCTGGACCCCTCCCTGGACCCGTTCCTGGCCGGGGGTTTCGAGGACGACGCAGCCGGAGCCGCACGGCCGCCGGCCGAGGCCGCCCACGCCCGCCGCACCATGATCGGCCGTAGCGCCGAGGAGGTGGACCACGCGCCCCCGCGCGGCCGGTACGCCCCGGTCCCCGCGCCGGCCGCGACCGCCCCCGGTGACAGCATGCGCTGGATCGCCCCGGCCGCGGCGCTCGCGATCGCCTCGGCCGTCGTCATCGGCCGTGCCCTGCGCCGCCGCCGCTGACCTGCGCCCTCGGCCCCCTCGACGGCACGACACCTAACGGGCGGGACACCCCCTAGGGTCGACCGCATGAGTACGCAACTGAGCGCCGGCGGCACCGAGGTGACTGTCGACCAGGAGAACGGCTGCCGGATCGGCAGCCTGCGCATCGACGGGACCGAGCTGCTGCGCCAGGGGCCGCGGTACGGATCGTTCCCGATGGTGCCGTGGTGCGGCCGTATGAAGGACGGCCGCTTCCACAACGGTGCGACCGTCCACCAGATGCCCCTCGATCACCCGCCGCACGCCCTGCACGGCTTCGGCCGTGACGCGCGGTGGCGGCCCGCCGGAGCCACCCCCACCGAGGCCGCTTTCATCTACGACCTCGTCGACCCGTGGCCGGCCCCCGGCCGGGTCACCCAGGTCGTCACGCTCACCGAGGACTCGCTGACCCTCACCATGGGCGTGGAGACGTACGGGGACTCCTTCCCGGCCCAGGCCGGCTGGCACCCCTGGTTCCTGCGCAACCTCGGTGGCCAGGACGTGGAGATCTCCTTCGACCCCGCCTGGCAGGAGGAGCGCGGCGCCGACCACCTCCCCACCGGCAACCGCATCGACCCGAAGCCCGGCCCTTGGGACGACTGCTTCGGCATGCCCGACGGGGTCGACGTCACCCTCACCTGGCCCGGCGCCCTGGAACTTCGCATCACCAGCAGGTCCGAATGGGTGGTCGTCTACGACCAGGAGGACGAGGCCGTCTGCGTCGAGCCGCAGTCCGGCCCGCCGAACGGGATCAACACCGCTCCGCGCCTGGTCACCCCCGTCGACCCGCTGGAGGTCTCCACGACCTGGACGTGGCGGCGGCTCGCCTAGCCCGCAACTAAGCTCGTCGGCATGAGTGACGTACGGGATGCGCTTCTGCAGCAGATCAAGGACAAGGCCGTCGTGCACGGCAAGGTGATCCTCTCCTCCGGCCGGGAGGCCGACTACTACATCGACCTCCGCCGGATCACCCTCGACGGCGAGGCGGCCCCGCTGGTCGGCCAGGTCATGCTCGACCTCACGGCCGAGCTCGACTTCGACTGCGTCGGCGGCCTGACCCTGGGCGCCGACCCGGTCGCCACCTCGATGCTGCACGCATCCGCCGCGCGCGGTCAGCGCCTGGACGCCTTCGTCGTCCGCAAGGCGCAGAAGGCGCACGGTATGCAGCGCCGCATCGAGGGCACCGACGTGAAGGGCAAGCGCTGCCTGGTCGTCGAGGACACCTCGACCACCGGCGGGTCCCCGCTGACCGCCGTGGAGGCCGTCCGCGAGGCCGGCGGTGAGGTCGTCGCCGTCGCCACGATCGTCGACCGCGGTGCGGCCGACGCCATCGCCGAGGCGGGCCTGCCGTATCTCACCGGCTACCGCCTCGAGGACCTCGGCCTGTCCTGACCGGCCACTGCGACAACGGATGACAAAGGTTCGCGGCCGCCGGTGAGACGGCCCTGACCTGGCTTTACCCCGCGGCCCGGGATGTTTCACGTGAAACATCCCGGGCCGTTCGCCCACCACGTGAGACCGGTGGGCTGGACCCGTGCGCGGAGTCTGGAAAGATAAGCGCGACGATGACGTCGCCCCCAGGTCAGGGCCCGTAATAAGCACACTCCCCGCACATCCAAGGAGCGGACAGATGCCCATCGCAACCCCCGAGGTCTACAACGAGATGCTCGACCGGGCGAAGGCAGGCAAGTTCGCCTACCCGGCCATCAACGTGACCTCGTCCCAGACCCTGCACGCCGCGCTGCGGGGCTTCGCGGAGGCCGAGAGCGACGGCATCATCCAGATCTCCACCGGTGGTGCGGAGTTCCTGGGTGGCCAGCACAACAAGGACATGGTCACCGGTGCGGTCGCCCTGGCGGAGTTCGCGCACATCGTCGCCGCCAAGTACGACATCACCGTCGCCCTGCACACGGACCACTGCCCCAAGGACAAGCTGGACGGTTACGTACGTCCGCTCCTGGACATCTCCGCCGAGCGCGTCGCCCGCGGTCTGAACCCGCTCTTCCAGTCGCACATGTGGGACGGCTCCGCCGAGACCCTGGCCGACAACCTGGCCATCGGCCAGGAGCTGCTCGCCAAGGCCGTCGCGGCGAAGATCATCCTTGAGGTCGAGATCACCCCGACCGGCGGCGAGGAGGACGGCGTCAGCCACGAGATCAACGACGAGCTCTACACCACGGTCGAGGACGCGATCCGTACCGCCGAGGCCCTGGGCCTGGGCGAGAAGGGCCGCTACCTGCTGGCCGCCTCCTTCGGCAACGTCCACGGCGTCTACAAGCCGGGCAACGTCGTCCTGCGCCCCGAGCTCCTCAAGGACCTCCAGGCCGGTGTGGCGGAGAAGTTCGGCAAGGCCTCGCCGTTCGACTTCGTCTTCCACGGCGGTTCGGGCTCCACGGCCGAGGAGATCGCTACCGCGCTGGAGAACGGCGTCGTGAAGATGAACCTGGACACCGACACCCAGTACGCCTTCACCCGCCCGGTCGTGGACCACATGTTCAGCAACTACGCCGGTGTCCTGAAGGTCGACGGCGAGGTCGGCGTCAAGTCGAAGTACGACCCGCGCACCTGGGGCAAGGCCGCCGAGGCCGGCATGGCCGCGCGCGTCGTCGAGGCGTGCGCGGACCTGCGCTCCGCCGGCACCAGGATCAAGTAGTCGGCCGCCGCAGTCGCGGCAGCAGGCGCACAGGAGGGCCCGGCCCCCGTCCCAGGACGGCGGCCGGGCCCTCCGGCGTCCGCCGACGTCCCACGAGGGGGGCCGGGCCGTCCGGCGTTCGCCGACGTCCCAGGACGGGGGCCGGGCCGTCCGGCGTTCGCCGACGCCGGTCCCCCCCCCGCAGCCCGCGGGACCACCGCGTCCGGGGGTGCCGGGGACGACCGGGCCGGGGCCAGAGGGGAGACGGCGGGTTTTGCGGATCACCGCACCCGGCAGACTGGGGGCATGTCCATTCACCAGAACCTCCTCGGGGGCCCCGCCCCCACCCACCTCCCCGACGAGCCGGGCCGCGAGGCCATCGCCGCCGGCACCCCGGCCGTCGAGGTGGCTGCCGCGCACCCCACCTCCTCCCTCGCCTGGGCGGTGCTCGCCGACGAGGCCTTCGCCGCCGGCAGCACGGTGGAGTCGTACGCCTACGCCCGTACGGGCTACCACCGTGGCCTCGACGCCCTGCGCCGCGCCGGATGGAAGGGCCACGGCCCGGTCCCGTGGGAGCACGAGCCGAACCGTGGTTTCCTGCGCGCCCTCCACGCCCTGGCCCGCGCGGCCGAGGCGATCGGCGAGAAGGAGGAGTTCGAGCGCTGCACGACCTTCCTGCGCGACTCTTCGCCGACGGCGGCGGACACGCTGAGCGTCTGAGGCCGTACAGCGGGGAGTGACACGCGGACATCTCATGTGGTCTGCGTCACTCCCCGCTGGAGCGCCGGCGCGACGGCGCCCTATGATGCGGGCAGGGGACCGGGGCTCCACTCACCTCACGGAAGGAGCGGACCGCTACCCGGAAGCACGTGTCGAGGAGACAGCGATGTCGAACACCCTTGATGCCTCCGGAGTCGGCGGGGACACCCCGAACCTCGACTTCGACGGCACGACCCCGTACGAGGACTACGTCCAGGCGGACGTCCTCACCCACCTCCAGCACCTCCGCTCGGACGACCCCGGCGAGATGGTCTTCCTGGTCACGACCCAGGTCATGGAGCTGTGGTTCACGGTCATCGTCCACGAGTGGGAAACCGCCGCGAAGGCGCTGCGCGAGGACCGGATCCCGGTCGCGATGGACGCGCTGAAACGTTCCCTTCGTGAGCTGGAGGCCCTCAACGCCTCCTGGCGCCCGCTCGCCCAGCTCACCCCGGCGCAGTTCAACGCCTACCGCGGCGCCCTCGGTGAAGGTTCCGGTTTCCAGTCGGCGATGTACCGCCGGATGGAGTTCCTGCTCGGTGAGAAGTCCGCCTCCATGCTGGTGCCGCACCGCGGCGCGCCGCGCGTCCACGCGGAGCTGGAGAAGGCCCTCCAGGAGCCGAGCCTCTACGACGAGGTGCTGCGGCTGCTGGCCCGCCGTGGCCTGCCGGTCCCGGAGTCCGTCCTGGACCGCGACCTCTCGCAGCGCTACGAGGCTTCGGCCGAGGTCGAGGCCGTCTGGACCGGCCTGTACGCCGCGCCCGACGAGAACCTGGACCTCCACCGGCTCGGCGAGGTCCTCACCGACGTCGCCGAACTCGTCTGGCGCTGGCGCAACGACCACCTGGTCGCCACCCGCCGCGCGATGGGCGCGAAGACCGGCACGGGCGGTTCGGCCGGTGTGACCTGGCTGGAGAAGCGCGCGACGAAGAACGTCTTCCCGGAGCTCTGGACGGCGCGCAGCCATGTCTGAGCCTTCCACGGACTCCGGGACCGACCTGCGCGACCGCGCGGCCGCCCTGGACGCAGCCGACGAGCTCGCGAAGCTGCGCGAGCGCTTCACGCTCCCCGACGGCGTCGTCTACCTGGACGGCAACTCGCTCGGCGCGCTCCCGGCCGGCGTGGCCGCGACCACCGCCGACGTCGTCGCCCGGCAGTGGGGCGAGCTCCTCATCCGCTCCTGGGACGAGAGCGGCTGGTGGACCGCGCCCGAGCGAATAGGCGACAAGATCGCCCCGCTGGTCGGCGCCGCCCCCGGCCAGGTGGTCGTCGGCGACTCCACCAGCGTCAACCTCTTCAAGGCCCTGGTCGGCGGCGCCCGTCTCGCGGCTCCCGGCCGGACGAAGCTGCTGGTCGACTCCGCCACCTTCCCCACCGACGGCTACATCGCACAGTCGGCGGCCCGGCTGGCGGGCCTGACCGTCGTCCCGGTCGACCCTTCGCGAGCGGCGGAGGCGATGGACGCGGACACCGCGGTGGTGCTCCTCAACCACGTCGACTACCGCAGCGGCCGGCTCCACGACCTGCCGGCCCTCACGGCGGCGGCCCGCGCCGCGGGCGCCGTCGTGGTCTGGGACCTCTGCCACTCCGCGGGCGCCCTGCCCGTGGGGCTCGACGAGCACGACGTCGACCTCGCGGTGGGCTGCACGTACAAGTACCTCAACGGAGGCCCGGGCGCCCCCGCGTACCTGTACATCGCCGCCCGTCATCAGGACGCCTTCGACTCCCCCCTCCCCGGCTGGAACGGCCACGCGGATCCCTTCGCGATGACCCCGGACTACGAGGCGGCGCGGGGCGCGACCCGCGGCCGCGTCGGCACCCCGGACATCCTGTCCATGCTGGCGCTGGAGTCGGCGCTCGACGCCTGGGACGGCGTCGCCGTCGAGGCGGTGCGCGCCAAGTCCCTCGCCCTGACCGACTTCTTCCTCGAGTGCGTGGCGGCGTACGTCCCGCCGGGCTTGGTGGAGTCGGTCACCCCGGCCGAGCACGAGCACCGCGGCAGCCAGGTCTCGCTGCGGTGCGAGAACGCCCGCGAGGTCATGGGGGAGCTCATCGCCCGGGGCGTCATCGGCGACTTCCGCGCACCCGACGTCCTGCGCTTCGGCTTCACCCCGCTCTACGTCGGTTTCGCCGACGCGGAGCGCGCCGCGCGCACCCTGGGTCACATTTTCGGGTGACGCGGTAGCGAAACGTCACATCGCTGGGCGGGCGGGGCTACGGCTCCGTCCGCCCGCTCATATTCCCGGCCCCGCACGGAACCTGCTGTTCCAGACTGATACGGTCCCGCTCTGCCGGAACACCGGAACATCTGTCCCCGCTGTCCCACGCGTTACCGAGAGGTTGAGCCGATGACGGACCCCGCCGCCGTGGAACGGGACGCCGCCGAGGCCGCCTCGGCCTTCGCCCATCCGGCGGTCGCGCCGGACCTGACGGCCGCGTACGGAGAACACCCGGACCACGTCGTCGACTTCTACGCCCCGCGCGGCGACACCCGGGGCCCGGTGCCGCTGGTGGTGGTCCTGCACGGCGGCGCGTGGCGGGACCCCTACGACAGGCAGCACATCACGCCCTTCGCGGACTTTCTGGCCCGGCGTGGTTTCGCCGTCGCCAACGTCGAGTACCGGCGCGGGAGTTCCCTGCCGCACCAGGGCGCCGGGGGGCCGGTCGCCGGGCGCTGGCCGGAGACCTTCGACGACGTCGCCGCGGCGATGGACGCCCTGCCGGGCCTCGTCGGGACCGCCCTGCCGCAGGCGGACGTCCGCCGTGTGGTCGTCACCGGCCACTCGGCGGGCGGCCACCTCGCGCTGTGGGCCGCGGCCCGGCACGTGCTCCCGTACGGCTCCCCGTGGCGGCTGCCGGCCCCGCCGATGCTGCGCGGGGTGGTGGCGCTGGCGCCGATCGCGGACTTCGCGGTGGCGGAGGAACTGGGTGTGTGCGGCGGGGCGAGCGCGCAACTGCTGGGCGGTGCGGACCACTGGGACGAGCGGCTGCCGTCGGCCGACCCGGCGTCGCTGCTGCCGACCGGCATCGCCACGACGGTGGTCCACGGCCGGGACGACATCGTGGTCCCGCAAGCGGTGGCCGAGGCGTACGTGGCGGCGGCGGCCAAGGCGGGGGAGATGGTGGGGCTGACCCTCCTCGACGGGGTCGGGCACTTCCCGCTGATCGATCCGGCGGCCGACGCCTGCGCGGTGGTCGCGGAGGAGATCTCCCAGCTGGCCTGGTAACGGACTGCGTCCCTCCGCTGCACGGCCCCTGACCAGGGCGGAAACCGGTGGCGGGGATGGCCGTCACGCTGCGTACTCTGGTCGAGCTTTGATCAGTTTGCGTCAAGACCAACAAAAAATGGGGGGGCCGGTGCGCAATCACCGACTCGTAGTGACCGCTGCCCTCGTGGCGGCGGGTCTCGGGATCAGCCCGAGCATGGCCTCGGCGGCCGGGGGACCGGGCAAGCCAGTCACGCCGGGCCAGGCCAAGGCCGAGAGGGGCGCGAAGCCCGCGGGCAGCAAGTTCCACAGCCCTGCCGACCGCACGGTCCGCACGGCATTGCCGGGCGCCGGCAACAAGGCCGCCGCCGACCACCCGGGGATCGCGGTGGAGATCGATGGCCGAAGTGACAGCGCATACGGGCTGGTGATCGACACCAAGATCACTGCACCGGACTCCTCGCTCGACGTCGTCATCGACTGGGGCGACGGCCGGACGGAGAAGGCGAGCATCAAGGGGTCCGGCGCGCTGTCCCACGCGCACTCGTACGCCGAGCTCGGCACTTACAAGGTGAAGGTCACTGCGACCGACGTCGCCAACGGAGTCCAGGCTGCCAACGAGGTTGCGTTCGTGACCCCGGGCGCCAAGTTCGTACCGCTCGACCCGACCCGGATGCTGGATACCCGCAACGGTACGGGCACGAGCGCCGGCAAGGTTCCCGGGCGGGGTTCGACCCGCGTGAAGGTGGCGTCCAGTCGCGACTTCCAGGACGGACTCACGGCGGTCGCCCTCAACGTCACCGTCACCAACACCACCGACAGCGGCCACGTCACGGTGTGGTCGGGGGACAAGGGCTCCGGTCGGCCCGACACGTCGAACCTCAACTACACGGCCGGTGGGTCCGTCCCGAACATGGTCATCGTGCCGGTGGGCGCCGACGGCTACGTGGAGCTCTTCAACGGCGGCTGGAGCTCGGTCGACCTGATCGCCGACATCACGGGCCGTTTCGTCCGTACCGGGGGCAGTGGCTACACCTCGATGACCCCGTCGCGGTTCGTCGACACCCGCGAGGGCCTGGGCACGACCAAGGGCCAGCTCGCCGGGCGGGGTACCTTCAGTACGCAGGTCAGCGGCCTGAAGGGGGTGCCCCAGGGCATTACGGCCGTGGCGCTGAACGTAACGGTGACCAACCCGAAGGAGGCCGGACACCTGTCCGTCTTCCCCGGCGGCCCGGCCCCGACCGCGTCGAGCCTGAACTTCACCGCCGGGCAGACGGTCGCCAACTCCGTGATCGTGCCCGTGAGCGCGGACGGCAGCATCAGTGTCTTCAACGGCGCCTGGGCCGGTGCGGACGTGATCGTCGATGTCGTGGGCCACTACAGCAAGGACAGCAGGGCGGCGTACCGGCCGATCGGCCCGTGGCGGACGCTCGACACGCGCGATCCCGAAAGCTGGTGGCCGGGCGGGCGCCTGCCGGCCCGCGGGTACATCCCCCAGTGGTACGCGCCCGATGACGACCCCGCGGCCGACGAGGCCTTCGTGCTCAACACCACCGTCACCAACACGGTGGACTCCGGATTCCTCTCCGTCGCCCCGAGCCCCTTCCCGTGGCTGGTGAACGACCGGCCCGGGGCGCCTGTGCCACCCCGTCCCGGTTCCTCCAGCCTGAACTGGACCAAGGGCGCCACCGTCGCGAACCTGGTGCAGGCCGGCGACGGCGAGCACGGCATCGTCCACTTCTGGAACCAGGGCTGGAAGGACGCCGACCTGATCGTCGACTTCTACGGCATCTACGAGACCGACTGATCCGCCGGTCCGCGCACGACGGCGAGGGCCCGTCCGATCCTGCGATCGGACGGGCCCTCGCCCGTTCCTCCTGGACATAGGGATGAGTTCGGGTCAGAAACGGGGCAACTCCCCTTGCTCGCCCCCGTCTTCGCGATCTCGCGGACGAAGATCTATGTACTCTGGGGCTCAGACCTGAGCACGTTCAAAAATGGGGGGGATCGGTGCGCAGTCGCCGTCTCGTAATGTCCGTCGCCGTCATCGCGGCAACCATCGGTCTCGCGCCGGGCATCGCCCGGGCCGCGGAGCCGGTCGCGCCCGGAGCGGTCCCGCCCGGCGTGGGTGCGCCCGCCGTGGACCTGACCAAGGCCGCGGCGCCGAACCTGAACACCTTCAAGAGCCCGGCGGAACGTTCCGTCCGCAAGGCCCCGACCGCCGCCAAGGGCGGGGTGTCCACCCAGCAGGCGGCCGGCAACCCGGACCTGGCCCTCGTCCTGAACGCCGCGGCCACCACCGCGCACGCGTTCGACCTGAACACCACCGTCATCAGCGCCGACTCCACCCTGAAGGTCACCGTCGACTGGGGTGACGGCAGCAGCCCCGACGGCATGGACGCGTACGGCTCGACCGTGCTGAAGAGCAGTCACACCTACGCGAGGCTCGGCGAGTACAACGTCCGGGTCACCGTGACGGACCCGGCCAACCAGGCCGAGGTCGTCAACGAGTTCCCGGTCATGACCGCCGGCTCGGACTTCGTCGCGCACACCCCGACCCGCCTGCTGGACACCCGCGACGGGACCGGCGCGGTCCGGGGCAAGGTCCCCGCGTACGGCTCGACCCGGGTGCAGGTCGGCGGCAACGGCGCGATACCGGAGGGGGTCACCGCCGTCGCCCTCAACGTGACCGTCACGAACACCACCGGCGGCGGGCACATCACGGCGTTCGCCGAGGGCACCGAGCGGCCGACGACCTCGAACGTGAACTTCGAGGCCGGCCAGTCCGTCCCCAACCTGGTCATCGTCCCCGTCGGCAAGAACGGCTACGTCGAGCTCGCCAACCGCGGCTCGGAGTCCGTCGACCTCATCGCCGACGTGACCGGCTACTTCACGCGCACCGACGCCGCCGGCTACACGCCGATGACGCCGGTCCGGTTCGTCGACACACGTGAGGGCCTCGGTGCCACCCGGGGCCGGCTGGCGGGGCAGAAGACCTTCGGTACGAAGATCAGCGGCCTGCGCGGCGTGCCGGAAGGCATCACGGCCGTGGCGCTGAACGTGACGGTGACCAACCCGGGGGAGGCCGGGCACCTGTCCGTCTTCCCGGGCGGCGGGAGCGCCCCGATCACGTCCAACCTGAACTTCACCGCCGGCCAGACGGTCGCGAACGCGGTGATCGTGCCGGTCGGACCCGACGGCAGCATCAACGTCCGCAACGGCGCCTGGGCCGGCACGGACGTGATCGTCGACGTCGTCGGTTTCTACAGCACCGACAGCAAGGGCGCCTACATGCCGATCAAGTCGGCCCGGCTGATCGACACCCGCGACCCGCGCTGGCCCCACGGTCCGCTGCCGGCCCGCGGCTACATCTGGCAGGCACTGTCCGCGGGCGAGCCCGGCATCGCCGGCTACGTCCTCAACACGACGGTCACCAACACCGCCGGTACGGGCTTCCTGTCGGTCGCCCCGGACCCGAACACGCTGCAGCAGTACCGGGAGGGCCGCCGGGTCCTCCCGGCGCGCCCCACCGCCTCGACCCTGAACTGGACGGCCGGCAAGACCGTGCCGAACCTGGTCCAGGCGGGCTCCGGGAACAACGGCATCGTCGACTTCTGGAACCAGGGCTGGGACAAGACCGATCTCGTCGTCGACATCTTCGGCTACTACGAGACCAACTGATCCACCGCCGCGCGCCCCGGGGACGGTCTCCCCGGGGCGTTCAGCGTTCGGGCGGCCTGCCCCCCGGGGCCAGGTGTTCCACCAGTTCGGCCAGGTCCTCGCAGACCTGCTCGATCCGCAGCCGTACGTTGTTCTGCTCGGTGACCATCGCGGACAGGAGCAGCCCGGTCAGCGCGGCCGCGCCGTTGAGGGCCTGCAGGTTGACCATCAGCTCCAGCAGGCTGTGCTCGACGAACGGTCCGGCGTGATCGTGCGCCGCCGAGATCGCCAGGACCGAGATCAACAGGGTGCACGGCGCGCTCCCGGCGAACTGGAAGCGCACGGCCGCCCAGATCAGCAGCGGGAAGACGAGGAAGAGCACGGACAGGTGGCTCCGGGTGGCCACGAGGGTGACGATCACGGAGGTGATCGCCAGGGCCGACACCTCGGCCAGCCGGTAGTCGTCGCGGGGCAGCCGGGCCCGGCGCAGGACCAGCAGCAGCGGGGTCACCACGAGCACCCCCATGGCGTCCCCGACCCACCAGGCCGCCCACACCGGCCAGAATTCGCCCCGGGGCAGATCGCCGGTGAGCACGAGGGTCCAGGTCCCGGCCGTCGCGCTGAGCAGCATCGGCAGCAGGCCGCCCAGGAAGACGAGCGCCAGCGCGTCCCGCAGCCGGTCCATCTGCGGGCGGAAGTCCACCCGGCGCAGCATCAGGTACGCGCACACCGGCGCGAGGGTGTTCCCCGCGAGGATGCCGAGGTCGCTGAAGTCGAATGTGCTGATGCGTTCGATGGCGAGGTAGGTGCCGAGGGAGATTCCCGGCCAGACCCGCAGGCCCAGCCAGAGCAGGGCGGCCAGCGCGATGCCGGTGGGCAGCCACAGCGGGGTGACCTGGGCGCCGTCCACGGTCACGCTCTGGCGCAGGCCGATACGCCCGCCGAGGTAGTAGGCGACGGCGACGGCGAAGATCAGTAGGAGCAGTTCGGCCGGACGTCGCCATCCCTCGGTGCGCACCACGTCATCAGACAACAGCCCACGGGTCGGGCGGGGCGTGACACGCGCTAGGGGAGGTCGGTGTCATCCGGTGCCGGTACCGGTGCCGGGGCGGGTGCGGCCGCGTCGTGGCTGAGGACGAGCACCGCGGCGTCGTCGGCGTGTCCCGTCGAATCGGCCACCTTCATCACCTCGGCGGCGAGCTCGGCCGGGTCGGTGCCCGCCGCCTCCCGGACGACCCTGACCACGCGCTCGAGCCCCACTTCGAGCGGGAACCTCGGGCCCTCGACCACTCCGTCGGTGAGCAGGACGATCGATCCCGCCTGCGTCAGCTGTCGCCGGGTCACGGCGTACGGGGATCCGGGTACCAGGTTCAGCGGCAGTCCGCCGTGGTCCTCGGCTATGCCGTACTGGCCGTCGACCGTGGCCCAGACCGCCGGGACGTGACCGGCCCGGGCGCTCTCCAGCTCCCAGGTGTCCGGGTCGAAGCGGAGCAGGCTGCAGGTCGCGAAGAGGTCGCGGTTCATCGAGAGCAGCACCTCATTGGCCCGGCTCAGCACCTCGCCGGGGTCGACGACCACGGCCGCCACGGCCCGCAGGCAGATCCTGACCTGTCCCATGAAGGCGGCGGCGTCGACGTCGTGCCCCTGGACGTCGCCGATGCAGAAGGCGAGGGCGCCCTCCGGCAGCCGGAAGCCGTCGTACCAGTCGCCGCCGATGTCCAGGCCGTGCCGGGCGGGTGAGTACCGGGCAGCCGTGCGCAGCCCCGGCAGACACGGCAGCGCGGTGGGCAGCATCTCGCGCTGCAGGGCCTCGGCCAGTTCCACGCGGGCCTGCTGGAGCTCCACGCCCTGCCGCGCCTGAGCGGTCAGCCTGCCGAGCATGCTCAGCAGGTCGTCGCTGGCCACCCGTGGGGGACGGCGCCGGCTCATGGATGGCTCCGACGATGGTGCATCCGTCCCTGCTTCCGCCGTGGAAAGGACCTGCCCATCATATTTCCGCCCACCCGGACCGCGCCCGCCGAGACGACTCCGACGGAGGATCTTGCAACCGGACCGGGCTCGCACTCGTGTTCAGGGCAGACCGTGTTCGACCGTTGACGAAGCAAAATGGGGGATCGGTGCGCAATCGCCGACTCGTGGTGTCCGCTGCCCTGCTGGCGGCTGGTGCAGGGCTCATACCCGGGATCGCCCAGGCGGCGCCCGGCGCGCCGGCGGGGCCCGCCGGCCAGGGGGTGGCCGCGTACACGCCCGCACCCGTGTCCACGCCCGGGGCCGGGCCGGACGCGGCGCAGAAATCCGGGGGCCGGACGTTCAGCAGCCCCGCCGACCGCACGGTCGTCACCTCGCGGTCCGGCGCGCAGACCGGGGGGAACGCGCGCGCCAAGGGCACTCAGGGGGCTCAGCAAGGGGCGCAGGGCGCGCAGGACTCCTCCACTTCGATCTACCTGACCGCCCACACCGACGGCGCGCGCTCGATCGACCTGCGGTCCCACGTCATCGACTACGACGCGCCCGCCCTCGACGTCGTCGTCGCCTGGGGCGACGGAACGACGGACACCTACTCCCTGCCCGCCGGCGGCACCTCCGACGCGCGGAACCTCACGCACAGGTACACCGTGCTCGGCACCTACGACGTCAAGGTCACGGCGAAGGACACCGTCAACGGAACCGAGGCGGTGAACGAGCTCAGGTTCACCACCATGGGCGCCGAATTCACCGCACACGAGCCGACCCGGCTGCTCGACACCCGTACGGGCGTCGGCGCCGCGAAGGCCAAGGTCGGCCCGCGCAGCTCGGTGGCGCTGAAGGTCGCGGGCGCGGCGAAGGTCCCCGCAGGGGCCACCGGGGTCGCCCTCAACGTCACCGTCACCAACACCACGGGCGCGGGCCACATCTCGGTGCAGTCCACGAAGGCCGACGCGGAGGCCGCCGTGACGTCGAACGTGAACTTCGCCGCCGGCCAGACCGTCCCGAACCTGGTGATCGACGCGATCGGCGAGGACGGGTACGTCCACCTGTTCAACGCCGGGTGGGAGCCGGTCGACCTGATCGCGGACGTCACCGGCTATTTCGCACCGGCGGCCGCCAACGGCTGGGGCGCGCTGGACCCGACCCGGGTCGTGGACACCCGCGAGGGCCTCGGCACGGCCAAGGGCCAGGTCCCCGGCCAGGGCACTTTCGGCGTGGAGATCGCCGGGCGGGGCGGTGTGCCGAAGACCGCCACCGCGGTGGCGGTCAACCTGACCGTGGCCGATCCGCGGTCGGCCGGTCACCTGACCGCCTACCCGAGCGGTAAGGCGGCTCCGACGACCTCGAACGTGAACTTCGCCGCCGGGCAGACGGTCGCGAACTCGGCGGTCGTGCCGGTCGGGCCCGACGGGAGGATCATCGTGCGCAACGGCGGCTGGGACCCGGCCGACGTGGTGGTCGACGTCGTCGGCTACTACACCCCCGAGAGCCGGTCCGCCCTGGTGGCCTACGGGCTTCCGTACCGGCTCCTGGACACCCGCAAGGACAGCTGGGGCGGCCGGAAGGCCGGCCCGCTGAAGGCCCGTACGCACTTCCCGATGCAGTTCGAGGGCGATACGACGAAGCCCGACGTCGACGGCTGGGTGCTCAACACCACGGTCACCAACACCCGCGGGAACGGCTTCCTGTCCGTGACCCCGGACCCGAACTTCTGGTCCGACTACGTGAACGGCACCGCGGTGACGCCGCCGCGGCCCGTCTCCTCGGCCCTGAACTGGACGAAGGGCGCGACCGTCGCCAACATCGCGCAGACCCCCGGGGGCAAGGGCGGCATGATCGACTTCTGGAACCAGGGCTGGGAGGACACCGACCTGCTCGTCGACCTGCTCGCCTTCTACAAGACGGACTGACGGTCCGAGGGGGACTGGGGGACCGGGAGACCGATACGCCGCAGGGGCGGGACGCCGTGTGCGCGTCCCGCCCCTGCGGTGACGGCCCGCCTGCTTACAGGAAGGAGTTGATCTCGATCGTTTCGGTGCGGCCGGGGCCGACGCCGATCGCGGAGATCGGGGCGCCCGACATCTCCTCCAGGGCCTTGACGTAGGCCTGGGCGTTCGCCGGCAGGTCCTCGAAGGTCTTGGCCTTGGTGATGTCCTCGGACCAGCCGGGGAGGTATTCGTAGATCGGCTTCGCGTGGTGGAAGTCGGTCTGCGAGTAGGGGAGCTCCTCGACGCGCTTGCCGTCGATCTCGTACGCGACGCAGACCGGGATCTGCTCCCAGCCGGTCAGCACGTCCAGCTTGGTGAGGAAGAAGTCGGTGAGACCGTTCACGCGGGTGGCGTACCGTGCGATCGGCGCGTCGAACCAGCCGCAGCGACGGTCACGGCCGGTGGTCACGCCGCGCTCGCCGCCGATGCGGCGCAGGTCCTCGCCGTCCTGGTCGAACAGTTCGGTCGGGAACGGGCCCGCGCCGACACGCGTGGTGTAGGCCTTGAGGATGCCGATGACACGGCTGATCTTCGTCGGGCCGACGCCGGTGCCGGTGCAGGCGCCGCCGGCGGTCGGGTTCGACGAGGTGACGAAGGGGTAGGTGCCGTGGTCGACGTCGAGCAGGGTGCCCTGGCCGCCCTCGAAGAGCACGACCTTGTCCTCGTCCAGCGCGTTGTTGAGGATCAGGGTGGTGTCGGCGACGTACGGCTTGATCTGCTCCGCGTACTGGAGCATCTCCTCGACGATCTGGCCGGCCTCGATCGCGCGGCGGTTGTAGAGCTTCGCCAGGAGCTGGTTCTTGCCCTCCAGCGCCGCTTCGACCTTCTGGGTGAGGATCGACTCGTCGTAGAGGTCCTGGACCCGGATGCCGATGCGGTTGATCTTGTCCGCGTAGGTGGGGCCGATGCCGCGACCGGTGGTGCCGATCTTGCGCTTGCCGAGGAAGCGCTCGCCGACCTTGTCGAGGGTGACGTTGTACGGCGTGATCAGGTGCGCGTTGCCGCTGATGAGCAGCTTGGAGGTGTCGATGCCGCGCTCGTTGAGGCCGCGCAGCTCGGAGAGCAGGACGGCCGGGTCGACCACGACGCCGTTACCGATGACCGGGGTGCATCCGGGGGAGAGGATGCCGGAAGGGAGAAGGTGCAGCGCGTACTTCTGGTCGCCGACGACGACCGTGTGGCCGGCGTTGTTGCCACCCTGGTAGCGCACCACATAGTCAACGGATCCACCGAGCAGGTCGGTGGCCTTTCCCTTGCCCTCGTCACCCCACTGAGCTCCGAGCAGCACAAGAGCGGGCACAGGCGTACACCTCTTCCGGATGGGGCATGTCCAAGGTCAGGGGGGCGTACGACGATGTACGCGGGCTGAGCCGTCGGACGGGTTGCCCCGGAATAGACGAAGGCCCTGGCGCAATAGCGCAAGGGCCTCTTGCACAAAGATGCTACCCGAGGAAGGACCGAGGTGTCGGCTCCAGAGCCCACCATGAGCGAAGCGGGCGCGCCGGTAGGCGGTCTGCTGGTGCTCGTCGACCCGGTCGCCCGCCGTCTTGACGGCGAGTCCGTGCGGATCGCGAAAGATGTGTTGTCAGCGGGCGCGGCGGCGAAGATCTGCCTCCCGGATTCGCAGGAGGAGTTTGCGCGGGCGCTCGCCCGCCGGGGTCATCGGCAGCCGGTGATCGTGGGCGACGACCGGGCGCTGGTGCGCACCGTGGCGCTGCTGCACCGGGAGCGGGGGCTGGGTGAGAGCGCTCTGGCGCTGGTGCCGGTGGGGCCGGTGGGGTCCCTGGCGCTGGCGAGGTCCCTGGGCGTGCCCGAAACCGCCGTCGCGGCGGCCCGGGCGGTGCTCGACGGGTCGGCGCGGGTGTGCGACCTGCTGGTCGACGACAGCGACGGGGTGGTGCTGGGCGAGCTGCGGATCCCCCCGCTGCGGGGCCCGGAGCGGGGGGTCCCGCGGCCGGCCGGGCCGTCGGTGTGGAGCGCGTACCGCTCGCTGGTGCGCACGCTGGTCCGCCCGGTGGCGGCGGCGGGCGGGGCGGGCGGCGGGCACCACCGGCTGCGGGTGGAGGCCGACGGGGTCGTGCTGGCCGATGTGGACCAGCCCGTGGCGGACGTCTCGGTGCGCACGCGGGGCGGCGGGGAACCGGTGGAGGTGTCGGTGCGCACGGGCGGTGGTTTCGGCGGCTCGACGGTGACGGCCCGGGCGAAGACGGTGACGGTGTCGGGCGCGGACTTCCGCTACCGCGCCGACGGCGCGATGACCGGCCCGGTCCGCCGCCGTACGTGGACGCTGCGCCCCGGGGCGTGGACGCTGACCCTGCCCCGGTGACGGAGGCCGCGGCCGGGGCGGGGACCGCGATCGGGTCCGGTGACGAGCACGGGGCCGGTGCGGAGGCGGTGCGGGAGGCGCTGGGCGACTGGCGGCGGGACGCGCTGCTGCTGTGCCTGCTGCCGGTGTTCTGCTGGCCCGCGGTGGTCGCGGTGGTGCTCACGCGCCCGGTGGCGTCGGCGGTGCTGCCGGCCCCGGTGCTGCTGGGGCCGGTGGTGCTCGGCGCGCGTGAGCTGCACACGGTCCGCCGGGTGCGGCGCGTACTGCGGGACCCGGCGGTGTGCTGGGTCCCGTACGAGGCCGCAGTGGTCCGTGCGCGGTGGCGGCCGCCGGTGGTGGTCCTGGGGGAGGGGCGGCACGCCCTGACCCTGGGGGTGCTGGGCCGGCGGGCCCTGCCGCCGCGGCCGTGGCCGCGTAGGGAGCCCGCCCCGACGGTGCGGGCGGTACGGCTGGCGGGGGACCCGGCGCGGGGCGGGGTCCTGTGGATCCCGGACGCCCGCCGGCTGGGCCTCGCCCGGCCTGCCCGCGTCCGGCCTGCCCGCGTCCGGCCTGCCCGCGCCCGGCCTGCCCGCGCCCGGCCTGCCCGCGCCCGGCCTGGTCGGCCGGGGGACGGCGGCCTGCCCGCGGCCGGCCTGGCCGGCCGGGGGCCGGGATCCGCTCCGGTGGGCGCCGTCTAGCCGAGGTCGAGCGTCGCGCGGTGGGCGCGCCAGCGGTCCATCAGGCCCAGCATCTCGCCCTGCATGAACTCGAAGAACGCGGCCGTCTCCGCGACCCGCGCCCCGGCCGGCGAATGCACGCCGAGGCCGTCAGCGCCCTCGCGCAGGGTCTTCTCCCACTGGGTCAGGACCTGGTCGCGCCGGGTGAAGGTTTCGTACCAGAGCTCGTTGTGCAGCACGTAGCGGTCCCGTCGGGAGCCCGGTTCGCGTTCGCGGCTGACCATGTTGACCTGCGTCAGGTAGGACACCGCCCCCGAGACCGCCGCCGGGCTGATCCGGAGGGCCTCGCCCAGCTCCGCCGAGGTCATCGCGCCCCCGTCGCTGGCCAGCAGCTGCGCGAAGACGCGGGCGGCCATCCGCTGCATTCCGGCCTCGGTCAGCTGCGCGGCGAACCGCTCCACGAACCGCGAGACCGCTCCCTCGTCGCGCCCGGGGGCCGCGTCCGCGGGCCCGTCCCCATCCGTCTTCACCGTGTCGTTGGCCACCCTTCCGACTTTACGCGATTCTTGAGATTCCCAAGCTTCACAAATTTGTGAAATCGACGTACGTTCGGAGGCATGACGAAGGCAATCAGCGTCGTCGGCCTCCACAAGGCCTTCGGCCGCACCCGTGCGCTGGACGGACTCGACCTCTCGGTCGCCACCGGCGAGGTCCACGGCTTCCTCGGCCCCAACGGCGCCGGCAAGTCCACGGCCATCCGGATCCTGCTCGGCCTGCTGCGCGCCGACTCCGGCGTCGCCGAACTCCTCGGCGGCGACCCGTGGGCCGACGCCGTCCCCCTCCACCGGCGCGTCGCCTACGTCCCCGGAGACGTCACCCTGTGGCGCAACCTCTCCGGCGGCGAGGTCATCGACCTGTACGGACGGCTGCGCGGCGGCCTCGACCGGGCTCGGCGCGCCGAGCTCATCGAGCGGTTCGAGCTGGACCCCGCCAAGAAGGGGCGTACGTACTCCAAGGGCAACCGGCAGAAGGTCGCGCTCGTCGCCGCCTTCGCCTCCGACGCCGAGCTGCTCATCCTCGACGAACCGACCTCCGGCCTCGACCCGCTGATGGAGGGCGTCTTCCAGAGCTGCGTCGCCGAGGCCCGCGCCGCCGGGCGCACCGTCCTGCTCAGCTCGCACATCCTCAGCGAGGTCGAGTCGCTCTGCGACCGCGTCAGCATCATCCGCCGGGGCCGCACCGTGGAGACCGGCACCCTCGCCGAACTCCGCCACCTCACCCGTACCTCGATCAGCGCCGAGCTCGCCTGTCCGCCGAACGGCATGGCCCGCCTGCCGGGCGTCCACGACATTGAGGTGCGGGGACTGAAGGTCCGTCTCCAGGTCGACACCGACAAGCTGGACGCCGTCCTGCGGTCCCTCGCCGCGTCGGGCGTGCGCTCGCTGACCGCGACCCCGCCCACCCTCGAAGAACTCTTCCTGCGCCACTACACCGACGAGGCCGACTCCACCAACTCCGCCCGCTCCACCAACTCCGCCGGCTCCACCAACTCCGCCGGCTCCAACTCCACCGCCGCCACCGACGACAGCGACGACAGCGACAGCGAGGCGAACGTGCGATGAAGCGACGACCGACCGGCCTCGCGGGCACCGGCGCACTGCTCCGGCTGGCCCTGCGCCGCGACCGGGTGATGATGCCGGTCTGGATCCTGGTCACGACGCTCCTGGTGGTGAGCATGCCCGGGGCGCTCGGCAGCGTGTACGCCACCGCCGCGGAACGCGACCTCGCCGCCGCCTCGATGAACGCAAACAGCTCCGTGCGCGCTCTGTACGGCCCGGTCTTCAGCGATTCCCTCGGCGGCCTGACCGCCTGGCGCGCCGGAGTCTTCGGCGCGGTCCTCGCGGCTGTCATGAGCCTGATCATCGTGGTCCGGCACACCCGCGAGGAGGAGGAGACGGGCCGTCAGGAGCTGCTCTCCGCGGCTATGGTGGGCCGCCGTGCTCCGCTGACCGCGGCCCTGCTCGCCGCCCTCGTGGCCAACACGTGCCTCGGCCTGCTCGTCGTCGGCGGACTCGCCGGGCAGGGGGTACCGGGCGCGGCCGCGCTCGCGCTGGCCCTCGCCGGCACGGGCATGCTCTTCGCCGGGGCGGCCGCCGTCGCCGCCCAGCTGACCGAGAGCGCCCGGACCGCCAAGGGGCTCACGGCCGCGCTGCTCGGCGCGGCCTTCGTCCTGAAGGCCGCCGGCGACGCCGGTACGGCCGGCGGCCGGTCCGCTCTGACCTGGGCCTCACCGCTCGGCTGGGTGGAGAACGTACGGGCCTTCGCCGACGAGCGCTGGTGGGTGCTCCTGCTGCTCGCCGCCGGCGTCACCGCACAGGTGGGCGCCGGGTACCTGCTCGCCGGGCGCCGCGACCTGGGGATGAGCTTCCTTCCGTCCCGGCCGGGGCCGGCCGAGGGGCGGCTGGCCACGGCGGGCGCGCTGGCCTGGCGGCTGCAGCGCGGCACCCTCGCGGGCTGGAGCGCAGGCTTCCTGACGGCCGGTGCGGTCTTCGGCGGGACGGCGGACGGCGCCGCGGACCTGGTCGGCGGCAACGACAGGACGCGGGAGATCATCGAGCGGATGGGCGGGCAGGGCGGACTCACCGACGCCTTCCTCGCGACGATGGCCGGCCTGTTCGGCATGGTCGCCGCCCTGTACGCGGTATCGGCGGTCCTGCGCCTGAGCGCCGAGGAGTCGGGACAGCGGGCGGAACCGCTGCTCGCGAACGCGGTCGGCCGGCTCCGCTGGGCCGGCGGCCACCTGGCGGTGGCCTACGGCGGGTGGGCGCTGATGCTCCTGCTGGCGGGGCTGGGCCTGGGCATCGGGCACGGCGGCGAGGTGGGGACGACGGTCGCGGCCACCCTCGCCCAGCTTCCCGCGGTGTGGGTGATCGGGGCCCTCGCGGCGCTGCTCCACGGCGCGGTCCCCGCGTACGCGGCGGCCGCCTGGGCGGTGGCCGGGAGCGCCTTGGCCCTGGGCTGGCTCGGCCCGGCGCTGAACCTCCCGCAGGCCGCCCTGGACCTCTCGCCCTTCGCCCACCTGCCCAGGCTCCCGGGGGCGGAGTCCGTGTCGTGGCCCCCGCTCCTGGCCCTGACCGTCCTGGCGGCGGCCCTGACGGCGGCCGGCCTCGCCGCCCTGCGCCGCCGCGACATCACCGCCTGAGTCCCGAACGCTCAGAACTCCACGAGCAGGCGTTCCAGCCCGCGGATGACGTACCCGTCCCGCCACCGCGGCTCCTCCACGAGCCGCATCGGCGGGACTCCGTCCGCCAGCAGCGCCCCGAACGAGGCCTCCAGTTCCCGCCGTGCCAGCGGTGCCCCCAGGCAGTAGTGGATCCCGGCCCCGAAGGTCAGGTGGGGATTGTCGGCCCGTTCCAGGTCCAGGGTGTCGGGGTCCTCGAAGCGCGCGGGATCCCGGTTGGCGGATCCGAAGAGCAGCGCGACCTCGGCCCCGCGGGGGATGTCGGTGTCGCCGACCCGGATGTCGTCGAGCACCCAGCGCTCGAACATCTGGAGCGGAGTGTCGTACCGCATGAGTTCATCCACAGCTGTGGACAACTTTTCGGGATCGTGACCGGCGCGGAGCGCGGCGAGCCGGTCGGGGTTGCGGAACAGCGCCCACCACCCGTTGACCGTGGTGTTGACGGTGGCTTCGTGTCCGGCGTTCAGCAGCAGGACACAGGTGGAGATCATCTCCTGCTCGCTGAGCCGCCCCTCGTCGTCATGGGCGGCGATCAGTCCGGAGATCAGATCCTCGCCTGGGCGCGCCCGCCGCTCCGCGATCAGCTCCCGCAAGTACGCGCTGAACTCGACGCTCGCCCGCACGGCGCGTCGCGCCGTCTCCTCGTCCGGCCGCAGCTCGAACATCCCGCAGATGTCCGCCGACCAGGGCCGCAGCAGCCCCCGGTCCGCCTCGGGCACCCCCAGCAGCTCCGCGATCACCCCCACCGGCAGCGGCTCGGCGACGGCCGTGAGCAGGTCCCCGCCCCCGTCCGCGAGCAGCCGCCCCACCAGTTCTCCGGCCATCCGCCGCACGGCCGGGACCAGCCGCTCCACCGTCCGCGGGGTGAAGGCCTTCGCCACCAGCCTGCGCACCCGCGCGTGCGCGGGATCCTCCAGGTCCAGCAGGCCGTTGCCGTTGAGCACGTGGAAGGGCTCGTGCTCCGGCGGCGGCGCCTCCCGCCCGAACTCCTCGTGCGTGAACCGGTGGAGGTAGGTCCGTCCCAGCCGCCGGTCCCGCAGCAGCGCGCTCACATCGGCGTAGTGCGGCACCAGCCACTGCCCGGTGGCCTCCCACCAGATGGCCCGCCCCCGTTCCCTCAACTCCCGGTAGGCCGGGTACGGATCGGCGACGAACGCGGCATCCCACGGATCAAAGCCCATCCCCGCAGACTAAGCGCTCTGCCCGCCGGATCAGGCCGGTGTCACCAGGCGGGTCTCATAGGCGAACACCGCCGCCTGCGTCCGGTCGCGCAGGCCCAGCTTCACCAGGATCCGGCTCACATGGGTCTTGATCGTGGACTCCGCGACGATCAGCCGGTCGGCTATCTCCGCATTGGACAGTCCCTGCGCGATCAGGATCAGCACCTCCGTCTCCCGCTCCGTCAGCTCGCCCACCCCCGCCGGATCCGCGAGCTTGCGCGCCTCGGAGATCTTCGAGAACTCCGCGATCAGCCGTTTGGTCACCGAAGGCGCCAGCAGCGCCTCACCGGCCGCCACCACCCGTACCCCGTCCGCCAGCTGACGGGCCGACGCATCCTTCAGCAGGAACCCGGACGCGCCCGCCCGCAGCGCCTGGTACACGTACTCGTCGAGGTCGAAGGTCGTCAGGACCAGCACCTTCGCGTCCGTGTCCGCAGCGACGATCTCCCGCGTCGCCTCCAGGCCGTTCATCTGCGGCATCCGGATGTCCATCAGCACCACGTCCGGCCGCAGCGCGGCCACCTGCGCGATGGCCTCCCGGCCGTCGACCGCCTCGCCCACCACCTCGATGCCGTCCATGGCGTTCAGCAGAACGGAGAACCCCTCACGGACCATCATCTGGTCGTCGACGATCAGCACTCTGATCGTCATACCGCCCCCTCCCGCGGCTCGGGCACCGGCTCGGGACGGTTGCGGACCGGAATGAACACCGCGACCTCGTACCCGCCCGACTCCGTCCGCGCGGCCGTCATCTCCCCCTCCAGCATGGCCACCCGTTCCCGCATCCCGGTGATCCCGTGGCCGGCCCCCGCGGAGGGCGGCACGTCCCCGGTCGGCGCCTCGTTGACGACGCGTATCCCCAGGCCGCCCAGGACGTACGACACCTCCACCCCGGCCGCCGCGCCCGGCGCGTGCCGCAACGTGTTGCTCAGAGCCTCCTGGATGATCCGGTACGCCGACAGCTCCACGCCCTGCGGCAGCTCCCGCACCGCACCCGTGACCGTCTTCTCCACGCGCAGCCCCGCCTCGCGCACATTGGCCAGCAGCCCGTCCAGCGAGGCCAGCGTCGGCTGCGGGGCCTCCGGCGCCTCGTAGTCCGCGGACCGCACCACACCCAGCACCCGCCGCAGCTCCGTCAGGGCCGCCACCGCGTTCTCCCGGATGGTGGCGAACGCCGCCTCCAGCTCCGGCGGCGGGTTCTTCACTCGGTACGGAGCGGCTTCCGCCTGGATGGCCACCACCGACATGTGGTGGGCCACCACGTCATGCAGCTCCCGCGCGATCGTGGTCCGCTCCTCCAGCAGCGTCCGCTTGTCCCGCTCGACGGCCGTGACCTCCTGCTGCGCGCTCACCTCCGCCTTCGCGTGCCGGCGTATCTGGATGCTGCCGGCGACCACCAGGGCGAAGGCAGAGGTCACCGTCATCTCCGGCGCGTTCGACCCCCACTCGCCGCTGAACACCACGGAGAGCGCGGCGCCCAGCGCGAGGGTCAGCGCCCACATCCAGGCCGCCACCCGGGGGCCGGTCCGGAGCGTGACGAGGACCATGACCACGATGTAGGAGAAGAAGGCGCCCGGGGTCCAGGGCCAGTTCACGCTCCCGCCGAGGGCGGCCAGGACCACCGTCATCGCGACGGCCGCCCACCACGCTCCGATCGGACGCACCAGCGTCATCACGACGGGAACCGCGGCTGTCAGCCCCATGACGAGCTGCCCCAGATCACCGAGATAGCTCGACTGCCCCTCCATCGTGAAGAGCACGGCGACGAAGGCCAGCAGTCCCACCGCCACGTGCCGCCGCCACGGCGCGTACTGCCGTATCGCCCGGGGGAGCCGTCGCGAGAAACGGCCCGGACCCCCCGCCAAGGGCATCGGCCGGTAGGCGAAGGCATCGGTGAGGAGGTCCTGGCGCAGGGTCGCGATCACCTCCGATGCCAGTCGGAATTCAGGCGTCCGGGCTGTCCCCCCGGTGGTCGTCTCGGTCATACGCACCACCGTAGGTCTGTAGCGCCTTCGTCCGCGTCGCCGCTGATGGGGATTTCCCCGGGTCCCTCTCAAGTACTACAAGGGTCCGTCAGTAGCCCGTCGGACGGATCAGACCGGTCTCGTACGCGAACACCGCCGCCTGCGTCCGGTCCCGCAGACCGAGCTTCACCAGGATCCGGCTCACATGCGTCTTCACCGTCTGCTCGGCCAGGACCAGGTGCTCGGAGATCTCCGCGTTCGACAGGCCCTGCGCGATCAGCGACAGCACCTCGGTCTCCCGCTCGGTCAGTGCGTCGATGCGGGCCCGCGACGGCGCGCGCGGCGCCCCCAGCCGGGAGAACTCCGTGATCAGCCGCTTGGTGATGTTCGGCGAGAGCAGCGCCTCACCCGCGGCCACCACGCGCACCGCCTCGGCGAGCTGATCGGCGGAGGCGTCCTTCAGCAGGAACCCGGAAGCCCCGGCCCGCAGCGCCTCGTACACGTACTCGTCGAGGTCGAAGGTGGTCAGCACCAGCACCTTC
Organism: Streptomyces sp. NRRL S-378; assembly: GCF_000720645.1. Taxonomy (NCBI): domain Bacteria; kingdom Bacillati; phylum Actinomycetota; class Actinomycetes; order Kitasatosporales; family Streptomycetaceae; genus Streptomyces; species Streptomyces sp. NRRL S-378. Next base: position 134,742 of record NZ_JOBX01000004.1, on the reverse strand, counting down.
ACCGAGGCGTCGGAGACGCGGGTGATCAGGGACGTGGCTTCGATGCCGCCCATGCCCGGCATGCGGATGTCCATCAGCACCACGTCCGGGGCCAGCTCGGCGGCCTTCGCGACAGCGTCCGCCCCGTCCACCGCCTGCCCCACCACCTCTATGTCGGGCTGCGCGTCGAGAAGCACGGTGAAGCCCTGCCGCACCATCATCTGGTCGTCGGCGATCATCACCTTGATCGGGGTGCTCATGGGGCCTTCTTCGTCTCGGGGCCGGTACCGGCGGCCGGGTTCTGCGGATCCATCGGAAGCACGGCGCTGACCTCGTACCCGCCGTCGGGACGTGGGCCCGCGGCCAGTTCGCCACCCAGCATGCCCGCCCGCTCCCGCATCCCCAGCAGCCCGTGCCCCGCTCCCTGCGACGGTGGGGCCGGCCGGGTCGGCGCGCTGTTGACGATGCATAGATGCAGCTCGCGCGGCCCGTAGGCGACGCCCACCTCCACCCGCGAACCGGGCGCATGGCGAAGACAGTTGCTCAGCGCCTCCTGCACGATCCGGTACGCGGTGAGTTCCACGCCGGGGGCCAGCGACCGGCGGATGCCCGCCACCTCGGTCGTGACGTCCAGCCCCGCCCCCCGCACGTTGTCCACGAGGCCGCCCAGCTCGGCGAGGGTCGGCTGCGGATGCTGCGGGGCCGCGGGATCACCGGGCTGTTCCGAGCGCAGAACTCCCAGCACCCGGCGCAGCTCCGTGAGGGCCTCGAGTGCGTTCTCCCGGATGCCCGCCAGGTTCTCCCTGAGCTCCTCCGACGGGTTCTCCACGAGGTGCGGGGCGACCTGCGCCTGGATGGAGATCACCGACATGTGGTGCGCGACGACGTCGTGCAGCTCGCGGGCGATGCGGCTGCGCTCCTCCAGCAGGGTGCGCCGGGCCCGCTCCTCCGCGGTGAGGGTCTCCTGCTCGACCAGCTCGCCACGGGCCAGCCGCAGGGCGCGCAGCGCGTACCCGAGGAGCCCGACGAAGCCGAAGAGGACGGAGGCCGCCATGGAGCAGATCTGGCTGCCGTCCGGATGGAAGGCCAGCTCGGCAGCGCCGGTGAGGGCGACGGATATGCCGACGACCCCTATGGTCACCCGCGGCGGCACTCGGAGGGCGACCAGCAGCAGTACGGGCGCGAACGCGAACATCCCGCCCGGCGTCCAGGGCCAGGTCTGGCCCTGCCCGACGTTGTCGTGGATCATCCAGGCGATCCAGCCCGCGGCCAGCAGTCCCAGCCACCAGGCCGCGATCGGGCGGAACATCGCGAGCCAGATGGACAGCGCCGTCAGGAGCGCGACGGCCAGCGGCGGCCCACCCTTGACGTGGTAGTGGTCCATGAGCTGCTCGGTGGTGAGGAACCCGAAGAACACCGCCGCATAAGCGACGCATACGTGCGGCAGCCGGGCCAGCCACCGCGGCCCTCCCATTGCGGGAAGGGGATCGCGCCGCAGGGTGAACAGTTCCAGCGCCAACGCCATGCGCGGTCCCACACCTTGGGCGGGCACGGCGGGCTTCGGCTCGGCCGGGGGCAGGCGCTGCTCGTTCACGTCGGTCAGCCTAGGCATGGATGATCTCCTCGGCGGAAGGGCCCGGGACACGGCGGGCGGCGGTGACCGCGGCCGAGCGGGAACGCCGGTCCCGTTCATGTACGCCGAACGCCGTCCAGCAGAGCCCCAGCGCGGCCGCGAACACCGGCAGCCACAGCACCCGGGCCGCTATCCAGCCCACCGAGTCGGGCACGGTGTGCAGCCCGGGCAGGCGGACCGGGAGCAGCAGCCCGAGGGCGGTGACGGCCATCATGGCGGTCTGGTGCCACAGGAAGACCGTCATGGCGGAGAGGTTCACCCAGGCCGCCCCCGCCCAGGCAGCGGGCCTGCGCACGAGCCGGGCCAGTCGGTCGCGGGCCAGCAGGGCCAGCCCGCACTGGGCCAGTCCGAACGTGACCGCGGCGAGGGTCGGCGGGTTCAGGTTCGAGACGGCCGCGCCCGGCACGCCCACCATGGACGCCGGATACCCGCCCCACAGCACCAGCGCGCCGGTGGCCGTCGCGGCCGCTGCGACGAGGAGCAGGAGCGGGCCGCGCCGGGAGAAGGCCCCGCGCGACCACGCGGCGCCCAGCGTGAAGGGGACGAGCCATCCTGCGGCCACGTTGACCCAGCCGATCCAGGCGGGCCCGCCCGTCCCGAAACGCCACAGGTCGACGCCCGCCACCACGGCGGCCGGCCACAGCGGGTGGAGCCGGGCCACGAGCGGAGTCGCGGCGGTGAGCGCGGCGAACACCAGCAGGAACCACAGCGGCGACAGGACCAGCCTGACCAGCGTCCGGACGGTGTCGAGCTCAGCCCCGCCGAGGAGCATCCCGCCCGCCACGACCGTCCAGAGGACGAGCACGGCGGCGACCGGCCGGAACAGCCGGGCCAGCCGCTGCCCTACCCAGGCCCCGTACGAGATGCCCCGCTCGCGCGCCGAGGCGTACCCGAGGGCGGCGACATGGCCGCCGACCAGGAAGAAGACGGCCAGCGTCTGGAACACCCAGGACACCGGGGCCAGCCAGGGCATGTGCACCAGCGGGCTGGTGCCGCGCAGACCGTCGTCGGCGGTGGTCAGGGAGGTGACCAGCCAGTGGCCGAGGACGACGCCGAGGATCGCCAGGGCCCGGAGCGCGTCCACGGCCCGGTCCCGGTCGGTCGGCGTGGCCGCTTCGATGCCCGCCGCCAGAGCGGACCAGCGCGCGCGGAGCTCACGCATGGCCGGCCTCCCCGACGGGAGCCGTGCCGAGGACGATGGCTGCCAGGGCGTCGAGGGACCGGCTGCCCGGCTTGAGGTAGTCGCTGTGCCCGCCCGCTCCGGCGTCGAACGCCCGCGCACCGAAGGCGGGGTCGACCGGGTCGGTGCCGAAGCCCAGCCCGCCGAGCCGTACGTGCGGCACGCCGGCTATCCAGTCGGCGCCGCCGCGGCCGGCCCACACCCGGGCCGTGGTGGGGAGCTCCCGGGCAGCCCCGGCCCCCGTGCCGGGGCTGCCGAACAGGACCACGTCGCCGACGGCCGGGCCCGTCGCGGTCCGCGCGCAGACGACGGAGCCGTAGGAGTGGCAGAACAGCGAGAGCCGGGCGCCCGGCGCCGCCATGCTCGCCAACCGGTCCAGGAACGGACCCAGTTCGGCCGCGGCGCCGTCGGCCCGGCCGGCGGTGAGCACGGTCGTGCTGACCGTGCCCGGAGTGTCGTAACCGAGCCAGGCGACCACGGCGGAGCGCGGATGTGCCGCCTGGAGGCGCTGCCGGAGGGCGACCGCCCCGGACCGGAACCTCTCGTACGTGTCGAGGGTGGTGTCGGAGCCGGGCACCAGGACGACGACCCGCTCGGCGGCCTCCAGGTCGCCGAACACCTCCACGGCCCGGCCCCTGCCACGGCCGTCGAAGGCGAGGAGCTGCGCCGTGCCGGAGGCCGCCATGGCCCGCAGCCGGTCGGCCCGTCCGGTGCGGTCGGCTTCCTCGGCCATCCGGACCGCCTCGGCGAGGTTGGCCCGATTGGCGGCATACCGGCTCTGCGGCGAGGTGCCCTCGGCGAATACGGCGGGCGCCGGGGCCGGAGCGTGCGCGGAGGCTGCAGCGGACACGGGAACGACCACGGCGGCAGCGACCAGCGAGGCCAGCAGAGTACGACGCAGCCGCCCCCCACGCGCCCCCGCCCGCCGGGAGCCGAACGCGGCTTCACCCGAGCCGACTTCACCTGCCGCCGCCCTCGGCGCCCTCGCCGCCTGTGCCGTCGCCGCGGTCCCGGCGGTGCCCGCCGTCCGTGCCGCCGTCCCCGTCGCCATCGTGTCTTCCTCCGGTCTCCCCGAAGGGCCGTCAGCGCCCTTCTTCACTACCGAAGTTAGAAATCCGCGCCCCTCGTCGGCGTCCCGCCACGGAGCCGTGTCCGTACGTAGCTCTTAGGTATGACGGCAGATACTCCAGAGCCACGACGCGCCCGGCGGCGCGCTCCGATGAGCTTCCAACATCCAGCAGCACAAGACCACTTGGAGTACGGCGATGACCGACGAAGACTGGCGTCACGATCGCATCGGCAGCGCACACCGCGGGGCGAACCCGACCGTCCTGCGCCGCCTCGAGGCCGGCTTCGCGGTCATCGGGGACCGGCAGTTCCTCCCCGGCTACTCGGTCCTGCTGACCGACGACCCGGCCGCGACCCGGCTCTCGGACCTGCCCCGGCCCCGCAGGGCCGCGTACCTCTCGGACACGGAGCGCCTGGCCGAGGCCGTCGAGCGGGCCTGCGCGCGGCTCGATCCGGCCTTCCGCCGGGTGAACATCGAGATCCTCGGCAACACCGACCCGTACCTCCACGCCCACATCTGGCCCCGCTACGACTGGGAGCCGGCCGACCGGGTCCGGCGGCCCGTCTGGCTGTACGACGAGGAGGAGTACTGGCGCGGCGAGCAGCACGCGCTGGCTCCGCGCCACGACGCCCTGCGGGCGGCGATCGGCGAGGAACTGGACCGGCTCGGGGCAGCCGGGCCGTCGGCCTGACCGGGGGCGGCTCCCGGGCTACGTCGTCGCCACCCGCACACCGAAGCCGATCAGGACGACCCCCGTCACCCGGTCCAGCCCCCGGCGCACCCGCGGCCGCGCGAAGAACCGCCGGGCGCGCGAGAGGACGTACACGTACGTCCCCAGCCAGAGCGCGGTCAACAGGACGTGGACCAGCACCAGCAGGGCCATGCCGACCGCCGGTCGCAGCCCCGGCGGGGCCAGGGCGGGCAGCAGCCCGGTGTAGAAGACGGCGATCTTGGGATTGAGGACGTTGGCGACCAGACCGGTCCGCCAGGCCCCGCCGCCCCCGGTCGCCCGGCCGCTGGTCGCACCACCGCCGGTGGCCGCAGCACCCCCGGTCGCCCCGCCCCCGGTCGCCCCGCCCCCGGACGGTTCCGCACCCGGCCGCAGCAGCGACCGGATGCCGAGCAGGCAGAGGTACGCTGCGCCGGCGATCTTGACCACGAGGTACACCTCCGCGGAGGCGGCCAGCAGCGCCGCCAGCCCGGCCACGGCCAGGGCGCCCCAGACCAGCAGGCCGACGGCGATCCCGGCGACCGTCCGCAGCCCGTCGCCGCGGCCGCGGGTGACGGCGCGCCGGGTGACGACCGCCATGTCGGGACCGGGGACGAGCGTGAGGAGCGCCAGGACCCCGGTCGCGCCGAGGAGAGCGGTGAGCATGCGGCTCAGTCTGCCACCAGGGGTTCCACGTATCCCGCTCGCCAGCGCGGGGCCGGGTCCTGGCCGGGGCTCGTCCAGTACTCCCTCGCCCCCACGATCTCCCCGTCGCGCACCGTCCACAGGGAGACGGCCCGGTAGACGACGTGGTCCTGCGGCATCTCGACCTCGGTGACGACGTCGTCCCCGTCGGCCAGGATCCGCAGCACTCTCACGGGCTTCTCGTCCGAGTAGCCGTCGTCGCTGTTCACCGCGATGAAATTGGCGCGCCCGACGATGCGCTCACCGCTCACGGGCCACTCGATGACGGCGTCCTCGGCGATGAGCCCGGCCACGCCGTCCCAGTCACGTGCCTCGATCCGCTCCCACAGTCGTGCCACTACCCTCAACGGCTCCATGTGCCGCAGTGTCCGACAGGGCCTTCGTGCGCAACAAGCTTTGCCTGAAGGCTTATTGACCTCGACACAAACGGGTCCGGGTCACTGCCTGCGGTAGTCGAGCGGGGCGCTGTCGCTGCCCGCGAGCTCTCTGCGCAGGGTGCCGCCGGGCAGCAGCCGGAGCCGGCTCCGGCTGCCCGCCGTGCAGGTCGGCGGGGCGCCGGACGTGACGGTGGAGGCATCCAGCTCCACGGGGTCGTGGGCGCTGCGCAGGGGTGCGGTCCAGGCACAGGCGAATCCGGGGTCATGGACGGACAGCGCCATCACCGGCTCGTCGGCTCCGCCGCGTGTGAGGGTGAGCCGCCAGATCTGGCTGCCGCGTACGGCCTGCCAGGTGCCGACGTAGGCCTCGGGCAGGCTGCCGGCCAACGGCGCCACCGGCGCCGGCGCGGAACCCAGGGCGGAAGCGGAAGCCGAAGCGGACCCCGAGCCCGACGTAGAGCCGGATGTAGAGCCCGATGTAGAGCCCGACGTCGAGCCCGACCCGGACGCCGAGCCGGACCCCGACTCCGACGTCGCCCCCGCGCCCGCGATCGCCCCCGCACCGGCCGTCGCCGGCGCACGGGGGACCGTGACGGGCGGTCGCGGATCCTCGGCCCCGCTCATCACCGCGTACACCGTGCCGGCCGAGAGGCCCGCCACGACCGCGGCGACCGCGAGGAGTGCGGCGGTGGACGCCGTCCAGGGCCTGGGCGGGGCTTCCGGTTCCAGCGGCGGGTACGCGGAGTAGGAGGGCGGCAACGGGGGCGGCGTCGGCACCGCGCGGTCCGGCCCGGCGTCCTCACGGTCCAGCAGCTGTACGGCGTGCCTCCCGAGCCGGACCACCAGCGGGGCCGGCAGCCAGGGCTCCAGGGCCCTCCCGTCGGCCACGGTGTCGTCGGCGCCGACCCGGGCCAGCACCTCCGCAGGTTCGGGCCGCGCGCCGGGATCCCGGTGCAGACAGTCCCGTACGAGGTCCAGCAGCTCGGCCGGTACGCCGGCCAGGTCGGGCTCCGCTTCGGTGCTGCGCAGCAGGAGCGCCGCCAGGCCGCCGGGCTGCTCCGCGTCACCGAAGGGCAGACGCCCGGTGGCCGCGTACGCCAGGACCGCGCCGAGGCAGAAGACGTCGCACGCGGCGGTCACCGGTTCGCCGCGGATCTGCTCGGGAGCCATGAAGCCCGGGGAGCCGATGACTTCGCCGGCCCGGGTCAGGCCCGCGTCGTACCCGGTGGGCGCGCGGGCGATGCCGAAGTCGATCACGCGTGGGCCGTCGAGGGTGATCAGGACGTTCGAGGGCTTCAGGTCGCGGTGGACGATGCCGGCGCGGTGGATGTCCTCGAGGGCGTGCGCGAGGCCCGCGGCCAGGATCCGTAACGAACGGGGCGGCAGCGGGCCGATGTCGTGGGCGACGACGCGGCGCAGGCTCGGTCCGGCGACGTAGCCGGTGGCGAACCAGGGGGTCGGGGCCTCGGTGTCGGCGTCGAGGACCGGAGCGGTCCATTCCCCGCCGACCCGACGTGCTGCCGCGACCTCCTGGCGGAAGCGGATGCGGAACTCCTCGTGCGCGGCGAGTTCGTGGTGGACCAGCTTGACCGCGACGGTGCGGCCGCGGTCGGAGCGGGCGAGGTAGACCTGGCCCATGCCACCGGAGCCGAGCCGGGACAACAGGCGGTAGGGGCCGATGCGGGGCGGGTCGTGCGGCTGCAGTTGTTCCATGGCCGGGTGGTCCTCCCCCTGCTGGCCGAACAGCTCCGCAGGGAAAGACGGCCGGGGGTGTCCGCCGGTTGCCTCCGGTCACCCCCGCGCGGGCCCGAACCCTTGAGCGAACCAGCGCGCGGCCCGGCGGCCGCCTTCCGGGGACGCGGCCCTTCGCCGAGGTCCGGCCCCGGAAGGCGAAGCCCCCTCCAGCCGCCGCCGGACGCCCTCAGAGCCCTGCCCGAGGCGTCGGTTGGGCGGCATCGGCAGGATCGCCCGAACCGGCAGGATCGCCCTGACCGGAGGGATCTGCCGGACCAGCCGGCCCAGCCGCGTCGCCCGGCCCAGCCGCGTCGCCCGGCCCAGCCGCGTCGGCCGGACCAGCCGGGCCAGTCGCATCGGCCGGGCCAGTCGCATCGGCCGGATCGTGCGCCGCGGGCAGGGTGTCGAGTGCTGCGGCGAGGCGCTCCAGGACGCCCACCGTCTCTGCGAAGGCCGCGTCGCCCAGCTCCGCCGCGAGGCGGGCGGCCATGGCCGAGTGGCCCGGGCCGATCCGGTCCACGGCCGCACGGCCCTCCTCCGTCGGCCGCAGCAGCTTCGCCCGCCGGTGGGCGGGGTTCGGCGCGTACTCCGCGAGGCCCTTCGCGACGAGCAGGTCGGCGATGCGCTGGACGCTCTGCCGGGTGATCCCCATGCTCCGGGCGATCCCCGCGACGGGCAGGGGCTCCCGCAGCACCGCTCCCAGTACCTGCCACCATGCGGCGGTCAGTCCGGCCGGCCGCGCCAGCTCCTCGGAGAGGGAGAGGAACTGGCCGTTCAGCCGGAACACCCCGAGCGCGGTGCGGCTCAGCAGGTCCTGCCGGGTCCGGGCGGACGCGGTCGGCGACGGCTCAAGCATCGGCGACGGCTCAAGCATCGCCCGCCTCCGACGCCGCCATCAGGACCGGGTAGGCGTTCTCGTCCGAGTGGTGGAAGAGCCCGTACCAGGCGTCCAGGACGTCCGGCTTGTAGACGTCCAGGCGGGCGAAGACCTCGCGGGCGAAGGCGACCGGCTCCGTCGGCCCCGCCGTGATCAGGTTCCCGTCGGTCACGGCATCGGCGTCGACGTAGTGCTCGGCGCCCGCGTAGCCGGGCTGTTCGGCCAGGTAGAGGGAGATCGCGCTGGTGTGGGCGCGGTCGTCCAGCAGGCCTTCGCGGGCGAGGCCCGCGGTGGCCCCGCAGATCGCGGCGACCGGCACACCGGCGGCCAGGAACTCCCGCGCCTTCGCCGCGAAGGGCGCCAGCTCGTCACCGGCGTCCCACAGTGCGGCCCCGGTGAGGATCAGCAGCGAGGAGTCCTCCGGTCGCAGGTCCGCCAGGGCCAGGTCAGGCTGGATGCGGACGCCGCCCATGGTGGTGACCGGCGCTCCGGCGGCGAAGCCGACCGTCCGCACGGCGTGGCCGCGTTGGGTGAGGTGCGCGGTGGTGTGGCCGGTCTCCCAGTCCGCGTACGTGTCGTAGACCGCGAGGTGGACGGGCTTGTGTGCGGTCTCGCTCATGGTGGTTCGCCTCCAGCGTCGGGTGGTGCCAGGTGCCTGCGGTGCTCGAGATGCCTGCGGTGCCTGAGGTGCCTCGTGGTGCCTGCGGTGCCTGCGGTGCCTCGTGGTGCGTGTCGCGCGGGCCGTCCGTACCGGCCTTCCACGAAAAGCGCCTATGACAATAGACTGTCATAACGACAGGATGCTGTCAATACTTCTCCCGGGCGATCGGGTGGCGCAGACAGACTGCCGAGACCCGCCCGCCACCCCCATACAGTCCGCCGATATCCCTCCCCACCTGCGCACTTCTAGCGTGACGCCATGACCCCTCATGCCACCCCGCACACCCTTGCCGCCGTGAAGGACGCAGATCGGAAGCACGTCTTCCATTCCTGGTCCGCCCAGGCCCTGATCGACCCGCTCGCCGTCGCGGGTGCCGAGGGCTCCTACTTCTGGGACTACGAGGGCAAGCGCTACCTCGACTTCTCCTCCCAGCTGGTCAACACCAACATCGGCCACCAGCACCCCAAGGTCGTCGCCGCGATCCAGGAGCAGGCCGCCCGGCTCTGCACCCTCGCCCCGGGCTTCGCCGTCGACGTGCGCTCCGAGGCCGCACGCCTCATCGCCGAGCGGACCCCCGGCGACCTCGACAAGATCTTCTTCACCAACGGCGGCGCCGAGGCCGTCGAGAACGCCGTCCGCATGGCCCGTCTGCACACGGGCCGCGCCAAGGTGCTCTCCACCTACCGCTCGTACCACGGGGCCACCGCCGCCGCGATCAACCTGACCGGCGACCCTCGCCGCTGGCCGTCCGACACGGCCGCCGCCGGCGTCGTGCACTTCTGGGGCCCCTACCTCTACCGTTCCGCCTTCCACGCGACCACCGAGGCGGAGGAGTGCGAGCGCGCCCTCGCCCACCTCGCCGACACCATCGCCTTCGAGGGCCCGCAGTCGATCGCGGCGATCATCCTCGAGACCGTGCCCGGAACCGCGGGCATCATGGTCCCGCCGGCCGGCTACCTCGCGGGTGTCCGCGAGCTCTGCGACCGCTACGGCATCGTCTTCATCCTCGATGAGGTCATGGCCGGATTCGGGCGGACCGGCAGGTGGTTCGCCGCCGAACACTGGGGCGTCACCCCCGACCTGATCACCTTCGCCAAGGGCGTCAACAGCGGCTACGTGCCGCTCGGCGGCGTGGCCATCTCGGCGGCCATCGCCGAGACCTTCGCGACCCGCCCCTACCCGGGCGGGCTGACGTACTCCGGCCACCCGCTGGCCTGCGCCGCCGCCGTCGCGACGATCAACGCGATGGAAGAGGAGGGCGTCGTCGAGCACGCCGCCCACCTCGGCGAGAACGTGCTCGGCCCGGCGCTCGCGGAACTCGCCGAGCGCCACCCCTCGGTCGGCGAGGTCCGCGGCCTCGGCGCCTTCTGGGCCCTGGAGCTCGTACGGGACAAGGAGACGCGCGAGCCGCTCGTCCCGTACAACGCGGCCGGTGCGGACAACGCCCCGATGGCCGAGTTCGCGGCGGCCTGCAAGGCCTCCGGCCTGTGGCCCTTCGTCAACATGAACCGGACCCACGTCGTCCCCGCGTGCACCATCACGGAGGCGGAGGCGAAGGAGGGCCTGGCCCTGCTGGACGAGGCACTGACGGTCGCCGACCGCCACACCACCGCCTAGAGGCGGCTCGTCCGCATAACGGTCCTGACCTCTACATAACGATCACAAACCGCTCGGTTTCAGCCTCGCTGTCTGGCCTATGGTGTCCGAAGCTCGACGACAGGACGGACCCCTATGCCAGGCAGCGCGGCTGTCACCCGCAACACACTTCGCCAGCAGATAGCGGATGCGCTGCGCGACGAGGTGCTCGCGGGACGTCTGCCTCCGGGGACCGAGTTCACCGTGAAGCAGATCGCCGAGCAGTACGAGGTCTCCGCGACCCCGGTGCGCGAGGCGCTCGTGGACCTCTCGGCCCAGGGGCTGCTCGAACTGGTCCAGCACCGGGGATTCCGCGTGCGGACCCTCTCGGTCGACGACTTCCGCGGAATGATCGAGGCCCGGTCGCTGGTCGTGGACGGGATATTCCGCCGGCTCGCCGAGCAGGGCGCAGCCCCCGGCTCCGGCGAGATGCTGGTGTCGGTGCGCCGCCGGGGCGAGGAGGCCCGCAGGGCCGCCCAGAGCGGCTCCCTGGAGGTGCTGATCGGCTACGACCTGCGCTTCTGGCGGGAACTGAGCGGGCTGGTGGCCAACGCCTACATCACCGAGTTCCTGCACCGCATCCGCGTGCAGTGCTGGGTCTTCGCCGTCCCCCACCTCCAGCGGGAGCCGCGGCTGCGGGAGGCCCTGTGGGACGGGCACAGCGATCTGGTGGACGCCGTGACGCTGGCGGACGCCGACGCGGTACGCCGCATCGTGCAGGGCTACAACGAGCACGCGCTGGCCTGGGCCGCCCGGCTCTGAGCCCTGTCCGTCCCGGTGGGCCGCGACGTTCCCGTCGTTCCCGACCGGACCCGGGCCCCGTCGTTCCCGGCCGGACCCGGGCCCTGTCGTTCCCGGCCGGACCCGGGCCCCGTCGTTCCCCACCGGGACCGGTCCGTTCCGGTCGGTCCCGGTGGGCCCGGGCGAGCCGCGGGACGCCCAGTTCCGCGCACCCCTTCGCGGAGGGTGTTCGGCGCACTACGCTGGCCGGATCGGCGACAACGACTGATCGGAGGCCGTGTTGGCCTGTGACCTGTGGCTGGTCCCCCTTGTCGACGTGCTGTGCCACAGCCCCGACAACCCCTTCGCGGAAGAGATCGCCTCGTACGACAAGGCGCTGGGTGAGGCCGGACTCCCGTCCGTGCCCGTGTTCGCGTACATGCCGGGTCTGAGCGGGGACGTCGCCCCGGTCGCCGGTTTCGACTACGACGCCCTGCATTTCCTGAGACGGGCCTACCTGCTCCAGCTCTGCGGCCTGCCGGTGACCCCGGTGGACGAACTGGGCGGGGACTACGAGCAGCTGCTGGAGATGTTCGAGCCCACCGCGCAGCAGTCGCACCTGGTGTGGCACTACGACCACGCGGGCGCCTACGTGCCCGTCGACTTCGCGGCGCCGCTGGCGAACGAGGAGCTGCTGGCCGGAGGGGGTCCGCTGGGGTCGGCCCAGGGGCTCCTGCGGGAGCTGGTGTTCGTCGCGCCCGCCATCGGGATCGACCCCGGGAACCCGCCCGCGGCTCCGGCGCCGCCCGGGCGGCCGACATCGCTGGAGGAGCCGGCGGGACCGATCCCGTACGACGGCAGCCCCTTCGCCCGCGAGCGGCACGTCTGGCTGGGACTGCACGCTGCGGCCACCCGCAGTCTCGGACAGGGCTCGATGATCATCTTCAGCTGACCGGACCGGTCGAACCCGGGGACCGGCTCGACCAAGGGGCGGGGCCGGGCCGGCGGGCGGGGCGGCACCGCCCCGCCCCTCGCGATCTCAGCGGGGCTGCTCCGGGGGCCGCTGCCGCGGCATGTTCGGGCGGGTGCCCGGCGGCAACGGGTATCGGGCCGGCGGGATGTACGCGTCCGTGCCGCGCGCCCCGGAGGCGCCCAGTGACTGCATCACCAGCGGCGCGGGCCCGGCCCGGAACTCCACCATCCAGTCCGCCGTCTCCGACCTCACCAGCTCGGTGATGTCCTCGGAGAAGCGGCGCAGCACGGTCAGGCACCGCTCGGCGGCCTCGCTGGCGGTGCCCTCGGTGGGCCCGAGCACCTCGCGGACGTTCTCCGACGCCCAGTCGAACTGCAGGGTCTGCAGCCTGCGCTGCACCGCCTGGGCCGTGGCCACGTCCCGCATCCACCCCGACGTCAGCCCGAAGAACCGGTCGCAGGCCAGCGCCGCGGCGCCCAGCAGCAGCGCCAGGTACCCGTACGTGGATCCGCCCGGGGCCGAGCCCGTCAGCTCCAGCACCGGCATCGCGGCGCCCGTGACGGCCCCCAGAGCCGCGCCGACGCGCAGGATGCGCGCCCCGCGGCGCTTCCACGCCCGATCGGACAGGTACCACTCGGCCGTGCGCAGCGCGTCCGCCTCGACCCGCCGGTAGAGCTCGTCGAGCCGCTCGGCGGGCTCCCCCCAGTCCCCGAGGGGGAAGGGCCGGCCGGTCAGATCGCCCGCCGCCTTCGGCCCGCCGCCTTCCTCCCGGGGATCCCGGGGTGGCCCCTCGGGCTGCATCTCCGGCTGGCTCACCCGGCACTCCCTCTGCCTGCGCTGACGTGTGGTGGTGCGCGTGTGCGCAATGATGCGCATGCTCTTCCTACCTTCGAATGACGGGCGATGGACAACGAATCCCCGGATTTCCGCTCGCAAGGAGGGCTCCATCAGGTACGCGCACGCCCCGTCTCTCACTCGAAAGAGTTGGTCCTCACGGCGTAGGGCGCGGCGCCCGGGGAGCACGTAGGCTCGGATTGACCAAGCGTTCCGAAGGTCTCGGGGCGCGAGGGTCCTGACGGTACCGACGTACGGAAGTGAGTGCCCTGTGATTCCCGGTGGTGGCCAGCCCAACATGCAGCAGCTGCTCCAGCAGGCCCAGAAGATGCAGCAGGACCTCGCCGCAGCCCAGGAGGAGCTGGCGCGGACCGAGGTCGAGGGCCAGGCCGGCGGCGGCCTGGTCAAGGCGACCGTCACCGGCTCCGGTGAGCTGCGCGCGCTGGTGATCGACCCGAAGGCCGTGGACCCGCAGGACACGGAGACGCTCGCCGACCTCGTGGTCGCGGCGGTCCAGGCCGCCAACGAGAACGCGCAGGCGCTCCAGCAGCAGAAGCTGGGCCCGCTCGCGCAGGGCCTGGGCGGCGGCAGCGGGATTCCCGGGCTGCCGTTCTAGCAGTACCCTCCCTCGTCCCCTCCCATTCGACGCATCCATCCGAAAGAAGGCAGTCCGTTGTACGAAGGCGTGGTCCAGGACCTGATCGACGAACTGGGCAGGCTGCCCGGCGTCGGGCCCAAGAGCGCGCAGCGGATCGCCTTCCACATCCTGCAGGCCGAGCCCACCGACGTCCGCCGCCTCGCGCACGCGCTGCTGGAGGTCAAGGACAAGGTCCGGTTCTGCGCCGTGTGCGGGAACGTGGCGCAGGAGGAGCGGTGCGGCATCTGCCGTGACCCGCGCCGGGACGCGACGGTCATCTGTGTCGTAGAGGAGCCGAAGGACGTGGTCGCGATCGAGCGGACCCGCGAGTTCCGGGGCAAGTACCACGTCCTGGGCGGCGCGATCAGCCCGATCGAGGGCGTCGGCCCCGACGACCTGCGCATCCGCGAGCTGCTGGCGCGCCTGGCGGACGGCGAGGTGACCGAGCTGATCCTCGCCACCGACCCGAACCTGGAGGGCGAGGCGACCGCCACCTACCTCGCCCGCATGATCAAGCCCATGGGCCTGAAGGTCACCCGCCTGGCCAGCGGGCTCCCCGTCGGGGGAGATCTCGAGTACGCGGACGAGGTCACGCTGGGGCGGGCCTTTGAAGGAAGGCGACTTCTCGATGTCTGACGCAACGCTGCACGCCCTCGGCCAGGATCCGGACGACTTCGCCGCCTCGATCGCGGACCAGATCGAGTCGTTCATCGTCGCGGTCACCGAGGTCGCCAAGGGCGAGGACCCGGACAGTGCGGTGCCCTTCCTCCTCCTGGAGGTGTCCCAGCTGCTGCTGGCGGGCGGCCGTCTGGGCGCGTACCAGGACGTGCTGCCCGACGAGCGCTACGAGCCCGACCTCGGCCCGGAGCCGGACGTCGACGACCTGCGCGAGCGGTTCGCGATCATGCTGGAGCCGGTCGACGTCTACTCCGAGGTCTTCGACCCGTACGAGCCGCGCAAGGCACCGGTGGCCCACCGGATCTCCGACGACCTGGCCGACGTGGTCGCCGACCTGCGGCACGGGCTGATCCACCACCAGGCGGGCCGCATCACGGAAGCCCTGTGGTGGTGGCAGTTCTCGTACTTCACCAACTGGGGCCCGACCGCCTCGGCGACCCTGCGCGCCCTCCAGTCCCTGATCTCGCACGTGCGCCTTAACCAGCCGCTGGCGGCCCTGGACGGCCTGGACACGGACGAGGACATGACCGAGGACGACCTCGCGGAGCAGGCCGGACAGGTGATGGCGCAGGAGCTGGGCCGCCTGGGCCGCACATGACCCGCCGCAGGTGACCCGCTCCGGACGACCCGGCGCAAGTGGACCTCCGGCACGGGAACCCGGATGTTGATCTTTTCGTCTCATGATGTGGTACGAGGCGGTCGGATCCCGGTCGCTCGTTAGACTGCACCAGCAATGAGACGGACTGAGCGAGGAGCGCACGTGGGCCTTGTCGTGCAGAAGTACGGAGGCTCCTCCGTAGCCGATGCCGAGGGCATCAAGCGCGTCGCCAAGCGGATCGTGGACGCCAAGAAGAACGGCCACCAAGTGGTCGTCGTGGTCTCCGCGATGGGCGACACGACGGACGAGCTGATCGATCTCGCCGAGCAGGTTTCCCCGATGCCTGCCGGGCGCGAATTCGACATGCTGCTGACCGCCGGAGAGCGGATCTCCATGGCCCTGCTGGCCATGGCGATCAAAAACCTGGGCCACGAGGCCCAGTCGTTCACCGGTAGCCAGGCAGGCGTCATCACCGACTCGGTCCACAACAAAGCGCGCATCATCGATGTCACGCCGGGCCGTATCCGCACCGCGCTGGACGAGGGCAACATCGCCATCGTCGCCGGCTTCCAGGGGGTGTCGGCGGATTCCAAGGACATCACCACCCTGGGCCGGGGCGGCTCGGACACCACCGCCGTGGCGCTCGCCGCGGCGCTGGATGCCGAGGTCTGCGAGATCTACACCGACGTCGACGGCGTCTTCACCGCGGACCCCCGCGTCGTGAAGAAGGCCCGGAAGATCGACTGGATCTCCTCCGAGGACATGCTGGAGCTGGCCGCCTCCGGCTCCAAGGTGCTGCTGCACCGCTGTGTCGAGTACGCACGCCGATACAACATCCCGATCCACGTCCGTTCGTCCTTCTCGGGACTGCCGGGCACCTGGGTCAGCAACGAGAATCCGCAAGGGGACGAGCAGGTGGAGCACGCCATCATCTCCGGAGTCGCTCACGACGTCTCCGAAGCCAAGATCACGGTCGTCGGCGTCCCGGACAAGCCGGGCGAGGCCGCCGCGATCTTCCGCGCCATCGCGGACGCCGAGATCAACATCGACATGATCGTGCAGAACGTCTCCGCGGCCTCGACGGGCCTCACCGACATCTCCTTCACCCTCCCCAAGGCCGAGGGCCACAAGGCCATCGACGCCCTGGAGAAGGCGAAGAGCGCGATCGGTTTCGACTCCCTGCGCTACGACGACCAGATCGGCAAGATCTCCCTGGTCGGCGCCGGCATGAAGACGAACCCGGGCGTCACCGCCTCGTTCTTCCAGGCGCTGTCCGACGCGGGCGTCAACATCGAGCTGATCTCCACCTCGGAGATCCGGATCTCGGTCGTGACCCGCCAGGACGACGTCAACGAGGCCGTCCGCGCCGTGCACACCGCCTTCGGGCTCGACTCCGACAGCGACGAGGCCGTCGTCTACGGGGGCACCGGGCGATGACGGCGCCCCGGTCGACCCCGGCTCCGGCACTGGCCGTCGTCGGGGCGACCGGAGCGGTCGGGTCGGTCCTGCTCCGGCTGCTGTCCGAGCGGGCCGACGTCTGGGGCGACATACGCCTGATCGCCTCCGGGCGCTCGGCGGGCCGGATGCTGTCCGTCCGCGGGCAGGAGTGCGAGGTGCTCGCCCTCACCGAGGACGCCTTCGACGGACTCGGCCCGGGCGACATCGCCCTCTTCCTCACCCCCGCCGAGATCTCCGCCAGGTGGGCCTCCGTCGTCACCGCGCGCGGCGCGGTCGTCGTCGACCAGTCCGCCGCCTTCCGGGACGATCCCCAGGTGCCGCTCGTGGTGCCCGAGATCAACGCCCACGCGGCGCGGATCCGGCCGCGCGGGATCGTCGCCGTGCCGGACACCGCCACCGCCGCGATGATCGCCTCCCTGGGCGCGCTGCACGCCGAGTACGGCCTGACCGAGCTGGCCGTCTCCACGTACCAGGCCGCGAGTGCGGCCGGCCGGGCCGGGTCAGAGGCACTGCGCCGCCAGCTGTCGCTGGTCGCCGGGACCTCCCTGGGCGAGCAGCCCGGCGACGTACGCCGCGCCGTGGGCGAGGAGACCGGTCCCTTCGCGGCCCCGCTGGCCCTCAACGTCGTGCCCTGGTGCGGTGAGCTGGACGAGGACGGCTGGTCCTCGCACGAGCTCGCCGTTCGGGCACAGACCCGCCGGATCCTCCAGCTGGAGACGCTCCCGGTGTCGGTGACCTGCGTCCGGGTGCCGGTGCTGACCGGTGACTCGCTGACGGTGCGGGCCGGCTTCGGGAACGAGGTGAAGGCCGCGCACGCCCGGGAAATCCTGGAGGCCGCGCCCGGCGTGGTGCTCGTGGACGACCCCGCGGCGGGGGAGTTCCCCACTCCCGTGGACGCCGCCGGGACGGATCCGGCCTGGGTGGGGCGGGTGCGGGCCTCGCTCGACGACCCGTACGCGCTGGAGTTCTTCGTGTGTGCCGACAATCTCCGCAAGGGGGCGGCATTGAATGCCACGCAGATCGCGGAACTGATCGCAGGTGAGTTTGCGTAATTCGCTTTGTAGGATCGGTGCCGATCCCTTGATCAAGGTGATGGCCCGACTGCCGTTTCGCTGGACGGGGCAATCGGGAAGAGCGGGTACGCATGAGCGCAATACGGATTTCTCCGGTGAGGCTTCCACGCGCGTACAACCCTGACGGGGGGACGCGTGTCCTACAGGCGTGGCAGAGGCACTGCTCGAAGTGGCCGTCCTACCGGCACGCGCGGGGATCGTCCCGCCGCCCCGGGGTTTCCGCACGTCCGGCGGCGGTCTTCCCGTGATCGTTCCCGTCCCGCCGCCGGGGACCCCGGAGGCGCCCGCACGGGCCGCCGCACCACTCCTCCCGGGCGGCCTCGTGCCCGCGCAGCGTGACAACGCCGGGACGAACGGGAAGCTCGAGGACGATACGGCGGGGCCGGCGGCAGTGGTGACGGCCGACGCGGCGGACCTGACGGCGGGCCCGAGGTCCGACGCGGACCTGACGGCGGGCCCGACGGCCGACGTCGCGGCGGAGGTGGTGGCCGGCACCACGGTCGACCACCTCACGGCGACCTACCAGGCGCACTACCGTTCGCTCCTCGGCCTCGCCGCGCTGCTCCTCGACGACACCGCCTCCTGCGAGGACGTGGTCCAGGAGGCGTTCATCCGGGTGCACTCCGCCCGCAACCGGGTCCGCGACCGCGAGAAGACCCTGGCGTACCTGCGCCAGACCGTCGTGAACCTCTCCCGTTCCGCCCTGCGCCGGCGCATCCTCGGCCTCAAGCTGCTGTCGAAGCCCATGCCGGACATGGCGAGCGCCGAAGAGGGCGCGTACGACCAACTGGAACGCGACGACCTGATCAAGGCGATGCGGGGGCTCCAGCGCCGCCAGCGCGAAGTGCTGGTGCTGCGCTACTTCGCGGACATGACGGAATCCCAGGTCGCTGAGACGCTCGGGATATCGCTCGGCTCGGTCAAGGCGTACGGATCGCGGGGCATTGCCGCGCTGCGGGTGGCGATGGAGGCTGCGCAGTCATGATGGACGACCACACGGCGCCGCACGGCGCGAGCGGCGAGGACGAACTGCGCATCCTCCTGCGCGGGGCCGTCGAGGGCCTCCAGCCCTCCGAGGACGCGCTCGAGCGGATCCTGCACGGCGTCCCCGCGCGGCGCCGGGCCCGCAGGCGCCGGGCCGTCGTCGGCGCGGCCGCGGCCGCGCTGCTGGCGGGGACCGCGATCCCGGCCGCCCTGCACCTGGCGGGCGGCGAGGGCACCGCCCCGGACCGCCATGCCATGGCCGGCCACGAGGCGCACTCGGGCGACGAGCGGGACGGCGCGTCCGACCCGCACCAGAACGGATACGGCGCCTACCCGAAGGCAGGGGGCTCCGTCAGCGGCTCCCCGGACGCGGGCGGCGCCACCGGACAGCCCGACCCCTCGCAGGGCGGCGCCCCCTCCGGCGGGCTGACCTCGGGCCCGGCCGGCACCGGCGCCTCGGGCGGACCGGCCGGTTCCGCGGCCGGCCCGGCGGCCGGTACGGGCCCGCTGCCGCCGGTGGCCGCTCCGGGCGTGCCCGGGTGCGGGGCCGAGCAGCTCGGCGTAGTCGGCTACGTCCGCAACCCGGAGGGCGACGGCCGGGTGGCCGGCGGCTTCAGGGTCACCAACGTCTCGTCCCAGGGCTGCGCCGTCACCGGCCGGGACGCCGTGACCGCGGCCTCCGCGCCCGCCGCGACGCTGGCCCCGGGCTCCGGGGTCGCCGTGGTCGGCCACACCGCGGGCGGCCCGGGCAGCGGGCTGCTGCCCGACCCGTCGGCGGAGGCGCCGGTGGTGGTGCTCCCGCCGAACAAGTCCTACGAGGTCCGCTTCGCGTGGGTGCCGCCGGGCGAGCCCTGCGCGGCGACCGGCTCGACCAGTGGCGGTACGCCGCCGCAGACCGGGTCGGCGGGCACCTCGGGCAGCCTGCGCAGCGGAGCGGCGTCGGAGCCGCAGACCGGCACTCCCCAGGCGCCGAGCGTCGTCGAGGTGTCCCACACCCCCCAGACCAGCGGCGCACCGACGACGCGGACGTCGATCCCCGACGCCTGTGGCGGCACGGTCTACCGGACAGGTGCGATCCCGGTCGACGACTGATCCTGCGGGTCCTGGCCGGCCGGGGCGGTGGGGTCCGCCGGGGCGGTGGGGTCGAGCAGGCCCGCCTCCGCGTCGCGCAGCGTCTCCACCTCGCGGCGGTAGAGCCGGAACCACATGAAGAGCACGAAGGCGACGAAGACGAACCACTCGCCGGTGTAGCCGAGGTTCTGGAAGGCCTTCAGGTCGAGCCCGGTGTTGGTCGGTGCCTGCGCAGGCACCGGAAGCATGCCGTCCGCAGGGGTCTGCACGGTCAGCCAGGCGTCGTACAGCGGGTGCGGGACGATGTTGACCAGCGTGGCCGCCGCGATCACGCCGACCTGCCCGGCGGGCAGACCGCCCTGGGCGTGGACCCCCTTCGTGCCCGAGTTCTCCGGGGCCTGGAGGGCTCCGGTCACCTCGACCCGGCCCGTCGGCGCGGCCGGCGCCTTCGCCGGGTCCGCCGGGCCCGGCAGCCAGCCCCGGACGACCGGGACGGCCTTGCCGGAGTCGGTCTTCAGCAGCGTCAGGACGTAGAAACCGGTGGCGCCGTCGAGCCGCCGCTCGGGCACCAGCATCTGCTCGGCGTACTCCCCGGACGTGGAAGCCAGCCGTCCGGAGGTCTCCGTGTCGACCGGGAGCAGCGAGTCCAGCGGGGCGGCCACCTGGTCGGCGGGCCGCTCGGCGGTCGCTTCCCGGTGGCTGTCGACACGGGCCTCGAACCGGCCGAGCTGCCAGGACCCCATGAACAGGCAGAAGGGGACCGCGAGCGCGACGAAGACGTTGATCCCCCACCAGCGCGGGGTAAGGAGAAACCGGTGCACCCCACCACGGTACGGGGGGTGCACCGGCCACCGGTCCTCAGGGTCGGGCGGGCAGGTGCTTCAGCGCGAACTCCAGCTCCATCCGGACCTGCTTGATCCGCTCCTCCACGACCAGCGAGCCGTGCCCCGCGTCGTACCGGTACACCTCGTGCACCGCTCCGCGCGCCGCGAGCCGGTCCACGTAGTTGTCGATCTGCCGGATCGGGCAGCGGGGGTCGTTGACGCCCGCCGCGATGTGCACGGGGGCCTTCACCGCGTCCACGTACGTCAGCGGCGAGGAGGCCGCGAACCGGTCCGGGACCTCCTCCGGCGTCCCCCCGAAGAGGGTGCGGTCCAGCGCCTTCAGCGCCTCCATCTCGTCGTGGTAGGCCGTCACGTAGTCCGCGACCGGTACGGCGGCCAGGCCCACCGCCCACGCGTCGGGCCGGGTGCCCAGGCCCAGCAGCGTGAGGTACCCGCCCCAGGAGCCGCCGGACAGGACCAGGCGTGCCGGGTCGGCGAGGCCGGACGATACCGCCCACTCCCGGACCGCCTCGATGTCCTCCAGCTCGATCAGGCCGACCCGGTGCTTGAGGGCGTCCGTCCACTCCCGGCCGTAGCCCGTCGAGCCCCGGTAGTTGACCCGGACCACCGCGAAGCCGTGGTCCAGCCAGGCCGCCGGGGCCGCGGCGAACGAGTCGCTGTCGTGCCAGGTGGGCCCGCCGTGGACCTCGAAGACCGTCGGGAAGGGGCCGTCGCCGTACCCCGCCGGACGCTGCACGAGCGCGTGGATGCGGCCGCCCGGACCCTCCACCCAGGCGTCCTCCACCGGTAGCGAGCCCGGCGGCCGGAAGCCCGGCGGGTCCAGGACGACACCGCCCGCGGTGGACCGCACCGACGAGGGCTCGGCGGCCGAGGACCACAGGTACTCCACCGTCCCGTCGGGCCGGGCGGTGGCCCCGGACACCGATCCCGGCGGCGTGTCCACGCGTACGAGCTCCCCGGCGGCCAGGTCGTAGCGCCACAGCTCGCTGCGCGCCTCGAAGCTGTGCGCGACCAGCAGCGCGGAACCGTCCGGATACCACTCGGCGCTGACGTCGCCCGGAAGGTCGATCGCGAGTTCCTGCTCGGCGCCGGTGGCCACGTCCCACACCAGCGGCTCCCAGCGGCCGCGCCGCTGGTGGCCGATGAGCAGCCGGGTGTCGCCCGCGACCGGGGCGAAGCCGAGCACCTCCAGGCCGAGCTCCACCGTCCCGCCGCGGGAGTCGTCCAGCTCGGCGACGGTGGCCCCGTCGAGGGTGAGGACGCGCAGCGCCGAGTGCATCGCGTCGCCGTGCTCGGTGTGCTCGACGGCCAGCAGGGTCCCGTCGTACGACAGGTCGCCGACGCCCGCGGACTCCCGGTGCCGGTAGATCACCGTGGGCTCGGAGCCGTCCGGGCGGACCACGTGGATGGTCGAGCCGTCCTCGTCCGTGGAGCGCCCGACGACCGTGGTGCCGTCCCGCCCGATGGCCAGGCCCGCGGGGTACGAGGGCTCCAGGCCGGGGGTGGCCGGTTCGTCGGGGCCGCCCGCGAAGGGCTGGCGCACCCATGTGCCGAACTCGTCGCCGTCGGTGTCGGAGAACCACCAGATCCACTCGCCGTCGGGGGAGAGGGTGCCGTCGGTGGTGCCGTTGGGGCGGTCGGTGGCCTGCCGCTGCCGGCCGGTGGCGCGGTCCCAGGCGTAGATCTCGAAGGTGCCGGTCGCGTTGGAGACGAAGAGCGAACGGTCCGGGGCGTCCTCGGCCCACTCGGGCAGCCCGATGCGCGGCGCACGGAACCGCTTCTCCCAGTCGGGCATCTCGGGGGTGATCTCGCTGTCGCTGGTCATGCGCCCATTGTGGCCGCAGCGGCTCCCGGGATGCCGACTGCTCCGAACGGGCGCACAGTGGACCCGTACGCCAAGGAGGAACGATCATGGCCAAGAAGGCCCGCACCGGCCACCACCTGCACCAGGACTCCGAACGCGCGCTGGCGAAGAACACCGCCGCCGAGGCCCGTGCGAAGGCCGCGTTCAAGGACGCCCACTCCACCGCCGCGAAGACGCGCGGCATGCAGCAGAAGGCCCAGGCCAAGCGCGGCTGAGGGCCGTCGTCCGTACGCTGGCGCCATGCGGATGATCGTCCGGGGTGCCCGGCTGCTCCACACATCAGGCCTGTCCGACACATCAGGCCGGTCCGACTCATCAGGCCTGTCCGACTCATCGGGCCTGTCCGACGTCGAGGTCGGGGAGGACGGCCGCATCGCGCGGGTGGTCCCGTACGACGACCAGAAGGAACCGCCGGCCACCGGCACCCTCATCGAGGCGCACGGCGCCCTGCTCACCGCGCCCTTCGTCGAACCGCACATCCACCTCGACACGGCGCTGACCGCCGGCGAGCCGCGCCCCAACACCTCCGGCACCCTGTGGGAGGGCATCGCCTGCTGGAGCGAGCGCAAACGGACCCTGACCCGCGAGGACGTGATCGCGCGGGCCACCGAGGTGCTGCGCTGGCAGGCCGCCCACGGCGTGCTCCACGTCCGTACCCACTGCGACGTCACCGACGCGTCCCTCACCGCCCTCGACGCGCTGCTGGAGGTGCGCGACCGGGTGCGGGACGTCATGGACCTGCAGATCGTCGCCTTCCCGCAGGAGGGCATCGTCTCCTTCCCGGACGGCGAGGCGCTGCTGCGCGAGGCCGTCGCCCGCGGGGTGGACGTCGTCGGCGCGATCCCGCACTTCGAGGACACCCGCGAGGACGGCGTCGCCTCGCTGCGGACCGCCTTCGCGCTGGCCGAGGCACACGGCCTGCGCGTGGACGCCCACTGCGACGAGATCGACGACGAACAGTCCCGCTTCGTCGAGGTGCTGGCCACCCTCGCCCTGCGCTCGGGCCTGCGCGAACGCGCCACCGCCTCGCACACCACGGCCATGGGCTCCTACAACGGCGCCTACAGCTTCAAACTCCAGCGGCTCCTGTCCCGTTCGGGCATCAACCTGGTCGCCAACCCCTTCGCCAACCTCAACCTCCAGGGCCGCTTCGACGCCTACCCCAAGCGGCGCGGCCTCACCCAGGTCCGGGAGATGCTGGCCGCCGGGGTCAACGTGGCCTTCGGCCACGACGACGTCATGGACCCGTGGAACGCCCTCGGCACCGCCAACCCGCTCCAGACCGCCCTGGTCGGCCTGTACGCCGCCCAGCTCACCGGGGCCGACGACATCCCGGTCGCCTTCTCGATGGTGACGGACCGTGCGGCGCGCGTCCTCGGCCTCGGCGCCGACGAGTACGGCATCACCGCGGGCGCCCCGGCCTCCTTCGTCCTCCTGCCCGCGCCCTCGCCCGAGGAGGCGATCCGCCGCCAGGTGCGCCCCCGTTACGTGGTCTCCCGCGGCTCCGTCCTCGCCGAGACGCCGCCCGCCCCGACCCGGCTCAGCTGGCCGGGTGAGCCCCCGTCGGACGTCGACTTCACCCGCCGCCTACGCTGACGTGCCATGACGTGGACGCTCGACACCAACTCAGCCCGGGCCGCCCTGGAGATCGCGTCGGAGTACGCCGACGCGGCGCTCCTGAACCACTCCGTGCGCTCCTATGCCTTCGGCGCGCGCTACGCGGCCGACCACGGCCTGGAGTACGACCGGGAGCTCTTCTACGTGGCGGCCCTCCTGCACGACCTGGGCCTGACCGCGCCGTTCGACAGCCACACCCTGCCCTTCGAGGAGGCCGGCGGCCACGTGGCGCGCGTCCTGACGGCGGGGCTGGGCTGGCCGGCGGACCGGCGGGCCCGCGCCGAGGAGATCATCGTCCTGCACATGCGGGACGACGTGAGCGCGGCCGAGGACGTGGAGAGCCACCTCCTCCAGGTGGGCACCAGCGCCGACGTCTCCGGCCTGCGCCTCGCCGAGTTCGACCCGTCCTTCACCGCCGGCCTCCTCGCCGCCCACCCGCGGGCCGGCTTCGGCCCCGTCTTCACCGCTCTGGTCGAGGACCAGGCGAGGCGCAAGCCCGCCTGCGCGGCCGCCGCCTACGTCGCTTCCGGCGCGGCCGCCCGTATCGCGGCCAACCCCCTGGACGCGTGACGGGGACGCCCGCGGCGCAGGTCACGAGGATCGGGCACCCGGTCGGATAGCGTGCGCGCATGTCGTGGGACGAGGACGGAACACCGCACCCGCTCGCACAGCGCCGCACCGGCCGCAGCGAACTGGAGGCGGACCGGCTGCCCGAGGTGCGGGAGCTGGAGGCGCTCGGCTGGGAGCCGGCCCCCGAGGACCTGCGCTGGGTCTTCCTCCCGTACGTCTGGCCTGCGGCGGCCCGCACCTGGATCCCCGACCGCTCCACCCACTGGGCCGTCGACACCGCCCTCGACGGCCACGGCCACATCACCGGCGTGGAGTGCGCCCCGCTCCCCGAGCCGGACCTGCAGGGCCTCGACCGCGAGGCGGACGAGGCCCTCGCCGCCCTCGGCCTCCCGCCCCGCCCCCGGGGCCGCCTCTGGCTGCTCCGCCCGGTGGGCCCCTTTCCCACCGTCGCGGAGGTCCTCGCCCACCTCGACGCCCTGACCGAGGCGGCCCCCACCGCCGACCTCCCCACCCTGGCCCGCACGGAACTGGCCGCGCTCCACGGGAGCTCCTAGGCGGTCTTGGCTACCCTGGACGTGGGGGCAGCGGCGGGAGGCGGTCTCATGCGACGGCGGCATCACTTCCACATCGAGCACGCGGGCCACTCGGTCAGTGCCACGGTCCAGACCGGCCGCACCGCGGTCGTCGAGGTCCTGGTCGACGGCAAGGAGACGGGCCACGCGACGACGCACCACGACCACCCCGTGACCGTCCGCATCGAGCTTCCTACGGACCCCCCGACGAGGGTCTCCGTCCGCGCCACCCCCGGCCCGGGCATCCCCCGCTGCGTCTTCGAGGCCCCGGCCACAGAGCCCCACATCATGTCGCCCCGCCCCTACTGACGCCCCGGCAACCGCAGGAAGGGCCTGATCCGCTCTCGCGAACCAGGCCCTGTCGTCGATCACGGCGTAGGGGCTTTTCGCGCTGATGCTTACCGTGCCGGGGAAGGCGGCGTGCTCCACATGTTCGTATGGGGGTCCGGCGGGGGCCGTATATGTCCTGACCTGCGGCGGAGCGTTCGTGGTGGCCCCCTCCGGACATCGCTGGACGGGGCCGAATGAGACCAGAACTGAGACCGGGCGGGGCGCTGCTGAACGGAGCCCAGGCCCTCTCACCCGGGATGGGATGCCTTCCCCGGACCGCTCACCCGGGAGGCCTCTGCTGCTCAGCCCTCCACTGGCTGACAAGCTGCTTCCGCCACCCCTTCGGCGGGGGCCAAGGGATGCCCCAAGCGGAGAGCTGGTCCCTGGTCCAGCCACCTGCAGGTGTGCGCATGGCTTCGATCTCGTCCGGAGAAGGGATGGCAATGCTTGCAGCGGATGTGGCGGCGACATCTGGAAGGGAATCCAGCAGAACGCTCCGAGAGCCAGGCCCGTCCGGCTCCAGAGGAGCATGAGGGGCGGCAGGCTCGCGCATCCGAAGGCGATACGGGCGGATGGACCACGACCAGCTTCGCTTCAAGATCAGGGCAGACATGGTCAGAGAGTCCACCTCCAGGTCGCCCAGTGCTGCGCGCACCTGGGGCCATGTCAGCTCGCCGTGTGTCTCCAGTGCTGCCGTGAGCGCGGTGTCTACGCGTGGGTCGACGGATCGGTTCTCAAGGAGGCTGAGTGTGCGGTTCCCGTCGGTGGCGATGAGTCCCCAGCCCCGGTTGCGGCAGAACGCTTCGACCGCACGGTACTTGGCGACGTTGACGGCCATCGCCATCTCGTAGACGGGCTTTACCTCGATGAGGATGCACTGGCCGTCGACCGTGGCCATGAGTAGGTCGGGGTAATAGGTGCGCTGCCGCCCGGCGAACCAGTAGCTGATCGCAAGAGGTTGTTCTTGGTAGTACGCGACCTGAGGGGCGAAGCTGAGCAGCTGAATCACCCGGAGTTCCGTGTCTGACTCGTACGCCACCTCCCGGCCTAGCTTCGGACAGTGCCACATCCCGAAGACGCCTCTGCCGCCCTTCTCCCTGAGCACGTCCAGCTCTTCCCGCGCCGGCGCCGGCTCAGCCTTCCCGAACCAGTTCACGTCCGCGGACAGCGCCTCCCAGCGCCGGGCAGCACGGTCGACGCGCACCTGCCGTGCTGTTTCGCGGCGAGCGGCATCGTGGCGCAGCATGCGCACCGTGGCGGCCTCGGCGGCAAGGTTCTCCGCCCGCACCCTGTCCGCGCCGGCCAGACGGGCCAGCAGCGGCACCGCTTGTCGCGGCGCCATTGAGGGAAGCAGCGCGTCGGCCAGGTCGAGCAGACGTTCCGCCGTCGGCGGCTCTGCGCCCGGTGGCACACGGTCCACGCAGCTCAGCTCAGCCAGCACTGCGTGGACCTTTCGGGACGCCGGGCCGCCGGTGGTGCGGCGCATGCTGCGGATGGCTCGTGTCTGCAGCTGCCTGACTCGCTCCCGGGATATTCCGAAGGCTTCGGCGATCTTCTCCAGCGTGTGAGCCGACTGGTCGTACAGACCGAGGCGCCGGGAAAGGACCTCCCGGTCCCGTTCCTTGACGATCTCTCCCACGGCGGCTGCGAGCAGCTCACGCAAGACCAGCAGAGTGTCTGGATCCCGCTCGGCAATGCGGTTCCAGGCGGGCGTCAACCCCACGGCACCTGGGCACACGCACTCCAGCAGCCAATCGTCCAGCAGCAGTCGTGTGCCGGCCTGCCACAGCCGCCGGGCAGCCGCTCGCCGCACCTCGGAGGTCACAGCTGCCAGATCGTGGACCACGGTGCGAGCGAGGAAGACTTCGCGGCGTTCGGGACGAAGAACGTGGCCGGTCGCCTGCTCCCAATCAGCCAGAACCTCGTCAGCTTCCGCCGTCCTCCGCTGTTGGGCAGGGGTGGGGTCGCGGTCGTTACGTTCTTGACGCTCGCGCCGCTCGTGGAGTCGACGCGCGTCCAACATGCTCTGCCACGAGTACGCCGGGTCGGCGGCCAGTCGAGCCCTTAACCACCCCAGCGGCTCATCGGCGGCCGGTTCGGGAACCATCCGAGCCAAGCGTGCACGGATGGCTCCTGCCGTACGGCCGTGCCGCTCGGCCAGCCCTTGTAGAGAGACTCCCTCCCGCACGCTGTCGACAAGCCGGGCGTCCTCTGCCTCATTCCATGCTTGACCGCGCCTTGATTCGGCTGCCTGTTCCTGCACAGCTCCCCCCGATTCTGCGACTGTGGCCAGTATGCCCATCCGCACCAACGACCCGAATGGGGAACAGGGAAGCGTGGCTGATCATGGTGTGCCGAGCTTCACGCTGAGGCAGTCGCCGGAGTCCATCGCCATCCCGGTGGGGCTGTAGGCGATGACACCGTGTCGGGCCCGGCCAGGGCCCTCATAGCGGTGCAGTGTTGCCCGGCGTCGCCGCTGGTGAACTCGATCACGACTGAGTCCCTGCGGTCTTCCATTGGTGCCTGCATGCCCGGGACGCTCGCCGGCCCTATCCATAAGACGCGGGTCGGGCGCTGGCCCGTCTCGCTGCTCTCCGACAAGGGGATCCCGCCCGAAGAGACTCCCGGCTCGTCGGGCACTCCGGTACGGCTGTGACCGAGGCCGTCTACCGGAAGCAGATCCGGCCCGTGATCCAGACCGGAGCGACGGCCATGGACGAGATCTTCAAGGACGCTCGGAAGCCGTAGTCACTCAGTTAGTCACCCAGACGCAGAGAGAGCCGGTGCAGATTGCTCTGCACCGGCTCTCACCTGGTGTTTCTCTGTCGGGGTGGCGGGATTTGAACCCACGACCTCTTCGTCCCGAATGAGGTCCACCCAAGATCCCCACCTGGGCAAACGATGTTTCCCCTGGTCAGAGCCTTGGTCTCGAACGGTCTGGGGCAGTCTCAAGGGGCCCCGGGGAGCACATCGGCTCCCAGCTGGCTCCCAGCCGCCGACGCCGTCTGCCCGTGCTCACTCGTGATCCACCCGGATGACACGGACGTAGGCGAAGAGTCGGTAGCTTCCCGCCCTCCTCCCTTCAGGGGAAGCGAGCGTAATCTCCATCGCGGGCCGGGGCAGAGACAGTAGAACTACACCGGGATGCCCGCTGAACGAGCGGACAGCGCTGGGCCGTCGAGCTTGCTGGCTGACGCTTCTGCACTGTCGTCCCCAAGCGCGCCGAGCCTGGCTATGATGATCTTGCCGGCTTCGACGACGGGCAAGCCGAGCGCCCGGGTCGACGCCTGGCGGATCCGGATAGGCGTGGCAATGCTCTCGCAAGCCCGCTGGGCGGGCCTCCGGCACGCACGGGTGGTCCCCAGAGATTTCGCCACGGTGGCCGTGCCCTTCGGTCAGGCCCGCAGAGTCCAGGGCCTCAGCGGATCGGCCGGGACGAGGTCCCACCCGTCGAAGCGGTGGCGAACGCTGCCCCGATCGGTAGAGAACGAGCACGTTGAGACCGCTTGTGCACGCCTCCCCAACGGTCAACTCGATCGCGTCACCGCCTGCGCTCCACAAGGGCAAGTCCGCCCCAGCCGGCAGTTCAGTCGCATGCACCAGCGAGAGCGGAGTCCACGGCCCCCGCGCCCCGAACCGTCGCGTTCGCACCCATCACAGAATCCCCCTGCAAGCGAACCTTATCTGGAGAGCCACCCTCGATGCTGCTGGCTAAGGAAGTCAGCGCCGTTACGCTCAGCGGGAGTTCGCTGCTCTCAGTCCCATCGTGACTACGCAGTGAGGCGAAGCGCTTGACGTGCAGGCTCTTAGGCAAGCAACCTAAATCGCTGATGAGGCGTGGACATACCCCTCGCCACCGTCCCAGCACGGCCGCCAGCCGCCGACAGGAGCACAGTGACCGCCCTGCACGCCCAGCAGCTCGAACACGCCCTCGATGAGCAATTCACTGGGATCGTCGCCATTGACGATCTGTCTCGGTTTGAGCAGAGAATCCAGCGCAGCTCTTTTCTCTCCCGATCCCTGGCTGCCCTGGCGGTACGCGAGTTCACTGGCTATGCGCTGCAGCGCTGCGCCG
The DNA here is from genome assembly GCF_000720645.1 of Streptomyces sp. NRRL S-378. Lineage (NCBI taxonomy): Bacteria > Bacillati > Actinomycetota > Actinomycetes > Kitasatosporales > Streptomycetaceae > Streptomyces > Streptomyces sp. NRRL S-378. The sequence goes on along the minus strand of NZ_JOBX01000004.1, from coordinate 105,284 downwards.
ACTTCGTCATCGACTCGTTCAGCGACCAGGGCATCGACGCTGTGGCCGTGGATCTCGCCTCGGAGGAGCCCCAGGTCTGGGTGGTGCAGGCGAAGTGGAGTAGCGACGGCACAGCTACCTTCTCCAAGAGTGCTGCCCTCGACCTGAAGAACGGTCTGGAACTTCTGATCGCACGGGATTACCAGTGCTTCAACGCTAAGTTGACGCCACACGTCCCCGATCTGGAACGGGCACTCAGCAATCCACGGGTACAGATCACCCTGCTGCCGGCCTGGGCGGGGACCCAGCCGATGGGGGCCGAAGCCAAGGAGGTGCTCGACCGGTTTTGCACGGAGTACGAAGACTCCGTGCGCCTGCGCGCCCTTCGGCTGCCGGACTTCATCCGCATCCTGCGCTCCGGAATCGCCGAACCTCAGATCAAGCTGAAGGCCTCAGCCTCGGCCGTCGATGTCAGTCCGATCAAGGAGCCCATCCTGGCATACCACGGCACGATCGGAGGCGCGGAGGTAGCCCGCTGGTACGAGGACAACCACCACCGGCTCTTTCAGCGAAACATCCGCAATCCTCTCGGCGTCACCGCGGTCAATCGCACCCTTGTGGAAACCCTTCGTAGAAAGCCTGAGCACTTCTGGTACTTCAACAACGGGATCACGGTTCTGTGCGACAAAGTGATCATGGGCCCTCGAGGAGACCTAGAAATGGAGGGAGCGAGCATTGTCAACGGTGCCCAGACGGTCGCCTCCGTCCATGAGGCGCACCAACAAACCCCGGATGTCGTCACACGCGCACGGATCGGCGTCCGCATCATCTCCTTGACGGACTGCCCGGAGGGCTTCGACCACGACGTCACCAGAACGACCAACACCCAGAACAGGGTGGAGCCCCAGGACTTCATCGCCTTGGAAAAGGTGCAGCAGCAGCTCCGCGATGACTTCCTACTTCGTCTGCGGAAGACCTACGTCCTACGCCGTGGCGAGGAGCCACCACAGTCCAAGGACGACGGTTGCACCCTCAGGGAGGCCGCAACCGCGCTCGCCTGCGCTCACGCCTCTCCGGAACTGTCCTTCCAAGCCAACGTGGACGTCGACCTTCTTTGGGATCCGAAGCAGCACCACCGGCTATTCCCGCTGCACCGTACCAACGCGGTGAAGACCTGGCGCACCATCCTCGTGCTTCGTGAGGTCGAGCGGCAGATCGATGAACAACGCCCGCAGTGGGAGGGGCGCGCCGGCACACTCGCCGATCTTGGGCGACTACTCATCGCTCACGTGGCCTTCCAGCGCCTGCCTCAAGGCTGGCAGGAGATTCCGGAGTCCGATTGGCCAACCGTACCGGCGTGCGTCGCCCCACTTGTTGACGCCTCCGTAGCCACCTTGATCCACTGGATCGACACGGGATACGGCTCCAAGAGCCAGGTGAGCAGCATCTTCCGCAATGCGGAGCGATATTCCAACGTTGCCGGTTCAGCGCTGGCGACCCTACAGGGCGATAACCAGCCTCCGCCCCTCTCAGCGGAGTACCGCGCGTCCGAGCGTGAAGGGCACGCACGGAAAGCCAAGGCAGTCACCGTGATCTTCGAGAACAACGCGTTGGAGGAAGGGACGCCCCTGGAGTTCCGCCCAGTCCCCGGCCGTGAACAGCAACAGCTCACTCCCTGGCTCACGGCGGATCCACGCCGGGCGCGTGCAACCTGGACCCGGAACCGCCGTGACTGCCTGGTGTGGGCAGTGGACGGTATTGCCTACTCACCGACCGGCCTGGCCCAGAAGATGCTCGTGGAGGCCGGTTACCAGAGCAAACCGCTTCAGGGCACGCGGCGCTGGTTCGTTCCGCAGCGCGGCTCCCTAGTGGACATCGCCGACCGGTTGCGCCAGGAAGCAGACGAAGAAGAAGAATGATCTCGTTGTCTAACCTCGCAGGACACGACGCCAGCTGAGCGCGTCTGATCTGTCAGCCGAGACCACGAAGACCCGGGCCGCTCAGGGCGGCCCGGGCCTGCCCGTATTCGTCAATCAACGAGGTAGTGGGCCTCGATATAGGCGACGGTGGCGTCGTACGGTTCTCCCACCGGCTTCAGTGCGTAACGGCGGAAGACCGCGGCGGTGGCGCGGCGGGCGCCTCGGTTGCGGGCGTCGGCGTTGTCCCATGCCCGAGCAAGGGTGCGGGTGACTACCTGGTCGATTTCCTCGGCCAGGTACCTCTCCGTGATCGTGAGGCCGGCAGGTGCGTGGTCGTGGATTATCCGCGACAGGACTCCGATGTGGTCGTCGTCCAGCACTACGACGGCTTCGTCGGGGTGCTTCTCGGCGTTGACGATGGCCCGGGCCACCCGAAGCGCTTCGGAGAGGAAGTCCAGTGCGTCCTGGGCATTCTGGATGATCCGGTCTCGCAGCTGCTTGATCCGCTCCGCGAGGGCGGTGTACTTCGCGGACCCGGGCTCAATGCCCTTGTCGAGGGCAGCCTTGATGTGGTCCAGAATCTCCGACGCTGACGGCGGAGACGGGTCCTTTCCGCCATCTTTGTCGGCCTTGGGACGGACGAGCGCCAGCAGCTCCTTGAGGATGGTGATGCCCTGGGCGTCCAGGACGAGGGCTTCCTCCTGAGAGGCGACCACGGAGAAGGAGTGGACGTGGGCATTGATGATCTCCAGGACCATCGGCCCCAGTTCGGTCAGCCGTTCCTTCCTCTCGTCGTCAGAGGACTTCTTGAACAGGGTCGTGTACACGGACCCGAACAGTCCGAAGCCGTCGCTGTACTTGGCGACCCGCTTGTCAGTGTTGATGAACGGGTACAGGCGGGCCAGGAGCCGGTAGTCCTTACTGAACACCTCGGCGGCGTCGGGGTTGGCGTCCAGGAAGATGTTGATAGCTCGGACGGACTGGTATCCGTGGACCGTCAGGTCGACGCCGTCCACGTCCGCGAGGAGGTCTTCGATGCGGGCGAAGGTGGTGCGGAATTCGGCGACCAGTTCGGACAAATCGGTGACGAACCCGCCTCCCTTGCTGGGCCCAGCTGCGGTGGGGTCGACGACGGCCCGCTGGACTTCTTCGGCCAGGCCGATGTAGTCCACGACCACGCCGGAGGTCTTCACGAACCCGGTCGGTGACACCCAGGTGCGGTTCGGGCGAGTGATCGTCTGGAACAGATTGTGGGCCTTCAGTGGCTTGTCCAGGTAGAGGACTCCCTCGTTGGGAGCGTCGAACCCGGTCATCAGCTTCGCGGTCACCACCAGGAAGCACAGAGGGTCGTCCGGGCTGAGGAACCGCCGCTTTTGCTCCTCTTCCTCGGTCTCCGAGAGCTGGTACGCCTTCATGTCGACGTCTTCGGTCTTGGAGTCCGAGACGGAGATGTTCACCTCTGCAGTGATCCGCTGATGCTTCCCGACGTCGCCGAGCACCTGGGATGCCTCGAAGCCAGCCAGCAGCTCGTTGATCTTGTCCGTGTACGCCACAGCCAGCTCACGGTTGTAAGCGACGACCTGCGCCTTGAGGCCGTTGCGGTAGGCGCCGGCCAGGTAGTGGTCCACGATGTGCTGGCAGACCGTGTGGATGCGGTCGGGGTTGGCAAACACCGAAGTCAGGCGTCCGAACTTTCGGGACAGGGCCTCACGGTCGGGGTCGTCAAGGTCGAAGTCGTCAGCGAACTCGTCGAACTCGGCCTGCAACGCCTGGTCGTTCATGTCGAAGGACACCGGGTGCGGATGCAGGACGACCGGGACGGTCGCCTCGTCCAACAGAGAGCGGGATACCGAATACCGGTGCATCACCCTCCCCGGGTCGCCTTCCTCCCCGAAAAGGTCGAAGGTGTCGGTGGCGAGGTTCCTGATAGGGGTACCCGTCATGCCGAAGAACCTTGCGTTGGGCAACGCTGCGCGCATCTGCCCGGCCAGGGACTCCTCGTCGGAGGACTGCGTGCGGTGCGCCTCGTCAACGAGCACGATGATGTTGCTCCGGACCGACAGGTTCTTGCCGGCCTCCGCGAACTTGTGGACAGTCGTGGAGATGACGCCACGTACGTCGTCGGCCAGCAGGGTACGCAGCTTCTGGCTGTTCGAAGGCTTGTGGAAGTACGCGTCGCCCATCGCCGAGGTGAACACCCCGGAGGTCTGCCGGACGAGGTGAGTCCGGTCCGAGAGCAGGATGATCGTGGGCGACTCGGTGCGAGTATCGGCCAGTAGCAGCGCGGCGGCGAAAACCATCAGCAGGGTCTTCCCGGACCCCTGGTGGTGCCAGACCAGCCCCTTCGAGCCGCCTTGCAAGACGCGCTCGTGGATCAGGTGCGCAGCTTCCATCTGCGGGTAGCGGGGGAGGTACTTCTTGTCGGCCCCTCCCCCGGCGGTGTCGAAAAGGACGAAGTTGGCGAGCATGTCCAGCACCGTGGTCGGGTTCATCAACAACTCGACGGAGCGCTTCACGTCGGCGTGGCCGGACAGGTTCTCGTCATCGTCGGTGGATCGGAAAGGCTGCCACAGGTTCGTGGGCGCGCCTGCGGGACCGAACCGCAGCTTCAGTCCGTCCGTGGCGACGGCGAAGACGTTGGGTGTGAAGAACCACGGGTACTCAGTGGCGTACACGTCGTTGATATCGCGTGCGGCGTCCGCCCAGGCGGACTTCGCGGTCGGGGACTTCACCTCGACCACGACCAGGGGAAGGCCGTTGACCCAGTAGACGAGGTCGAACCGGCGGGAGGTCTTGCCCGGCACGCTGATGGTTACCTCGTCCGAGACGACCATTGTGTTGGCGGTCAGCGTTTCGAAGTCGACCAACTTCAGCGTGTGCCACACGCCGTCGATATCCCGAAACTCCTTCCGTCCTCGCAACAGACGCAGCACCTGCTCGTTGGCGCGGACTAGTCCGCCCTCGACGGCGGTGACCGTGGCCACGATTTCATCGACCACCACGTCCAGGTTGAACCCCTCGATCACCCCAGGGTTCAACCTGACGATGGCCTCCCGCAAGTGGGAAATGACTACCGTCTGTATGGTCTCCCGTGGCAGCGCCCGCCCTGCGCTGTACTCCCAGCCCATCGGCAAGGACCACTGGATCATTTGGTTCTGGAACTCGCGCTCCCGAATGCCCTTCGCCACGCCTCAGACCCCCCTGGTCGGACTAAACGTCAACGGTGATGCTCTGATCCAGCAGCCCCGACACCAGGCTTGCGCGGACTCCGCGCAGGCGGTGAACCTCAGCGCGAGTTGCCGCGACGACCTCGCTCATTGTGTCCAGTTCTGCTGCGATGCGTTCCTGGTCGGTGACGGACGGGAGACGTACTCCCATGCGAGCCGCCCGCTTGGATCCGATGTGCTTGATGTTGGTTCCGCCGGCGATCTCACGGAATTGCCCGGACTCGTATGCCCACAGACACCAATGCTTGACGAACGGCGGAATGCTGACACTCTCGACGGCGCGATACCGAAGCAGCGTGTTCTGGAAGCAGACAGGAGCAGGAATCTCATCCCGCCACATGGCTGGCATTCCCACTGCCTTCTCGCTGGCGCTTCCCTCGGAAACTAGAACGTCCCCGTACCGCAGTCCGAAATTCTCGCGCTCGGTCGGGTTGAAATCCATCTCGAGTACGTCCGAGAGGTTGAGGGTTCCGTAGCCGACGTTGGCAGACCGGAGGTAGGGAGTCATGTGGGGACCGGTGGCGCGTTTCGGCGAGCGCTGACGCCCCATCGTGATGCTGAACGCCTCGTCGGCGCGCACTTCGGCGGCGGAACCGTCCGTCATGGAGTCGCTGCGAAGTCGACGAAGAACGTTTCGCATGGCCTCGGCCTCAGCATCGAGGGCGCTGATCTGGTCATCAACGGCGCAGATGACCTCGACGATCCGCTTCTGCACCGGCAGTGGCGGAATCTCCATGCTGATGTTGAGGAAGTCGGCTGGCTTCACCCGCTCCCGCCGACCACCCATTCCCTTCGACGCCCCCTGCAGGGCGTCCCACATACGCTGCGTTGTGGTGAGAATTCGAAAGAACTCCGGGTCTGCGGCTGGCGCGAAGGAGAAGGTCGGAAATTCCTGCGACGCGAATGATTCCGGTAGATCGTTAGGGGTGACGGTAATCGCGCCCTCGAACGCCTTGAGTCGACTATAGACGAGTACGCCGGGGCCGATCCGGTTGAGCTTTTTGTAGGACGTCGAGCTTCCCGCGATGGGATCTCGATAGAGCAGCCCCCGCCCTCTGTTCAGCACGCCCACGGTGGGGTACTTCTCTTCTGAGTCCACGTCCACGGTTTCTGCATTGGGCGTGAGGAATCGGGCCAGTGGTGCCCGGACCCAGCCTTCTTGGACCTGGCCGACAGAATCCTTGCTGGTTGGGTCACTCATCGAAGCCCTCGATCCCGGCGGCGGCGAGGACCTCAAGCATGCGGGCTTCGGCCTTCTGTCGCTCGGCACGAGCCATGTTGTACACGTCGATGAGAGTCCCGAGGTCTTCGCTCTCGACTGCGGCCTGCTTGACGTACTTACCGATGTTCAGGTCGTACTCGTTCGCCACGATCTCCGTAAGGGGAACGAAGCGTGACGCCAGGCTGCCGCCGTCACCGCCTACGGGTTCGTGCTCCGTATCGGAGTCCGAGTGGTAGGCCGCCACCGTGTCAGCGATGTCGGCCTTGGTGAGGACATTGCGCTTTTTGACCTTGGTGAACCGCTTGGAGGCGTCGATGAACAGCACCTGGCCCTTACGCTCCGGGGCCTTTGTGCCAGGCGCTCGGAACACCAGGATCGCCGTGGGGATGGCAGTCGAGTAGAAGAGGTTCGCCGGCAACCCGATCACAGCTTCGAGGAGATCCTCGTCGAGGACTCGCTGCCGGATGGCTGCTTCCTGGCCGCCACGGAACAGGACGCCGTGGGGGAGGACGACGCCGGCGCGGCCCTTCAGGGGGTCCATGCTGGCGATCATGTGCTGCACGAATGCCCAGTCCGCCGTTGGCTGCGGCGCTACACCACCGATGGCGCGGGGGTCGTTGGTCCAGGGCTTCCACTTCAAGCCGTAGGGCGGGTTGGCGACGATCACGTCGAACTGCGCGACTGAGCCGTCTGGCTTCTTGAACCGGGGGTCCTTCAGCGTGTCGCCTACCTCAACCTGGAACTTGTCCAGGTTGTGCATGAAGAGGTTCATGCGTGCCACACCCGCAGTGTCCGGAACGGCCTCCTGCCCGAACAGCTTGAGCGTGTAGCCGCGCTTGCTGTGGGCCTTGAGGAGGTTCGCGGAGGCGATGAGCATGCCGCCCGAACCGCACGTGGGGTCGTACACCGACTCGTAGCCCCTGGGGTCAAGGATCTCGACGATCAGCTCGACAACCTCGCGCGGGGTGAAGAACTGGCCGGCGCGGGTCCCGGAGCCGTCAGAGAACCGCTTCAGGAGGTACTCGTACGCCCCGCCAAGCACGTCGTGGGACATGTTGCCCTCGTGCATCTTCGGGGTGCGGTCCATCGCCTGCATGACGGCCGCCAACACTTCGCCAGACAGAACCTCCTCGTTCGCCCAGGTCATAGACCCGAACAAGCGAGAGAACTTGGCGGGGTTGGCATTTTCGATGGCTTGCAGGGCGGTACGCACCCGCTGACCAAGGCCGGGATGGGCGATGGTGCTGAGGATGGACGACCACGAGGCGCGGCGCTGTTGGACGGTGCCTGGGTAGATGAGCGGGATCTCGAACGACTGATAGTCGCGGTACTCGATCTCGTGGGCTTCCTCTGCGGTGAGGTCGTCCAGGTCGTTCTCATCCAGGAACTCTTGGTGGTGGTGCTCCCAGGTGTCTGACAAATACTTCCAGAACATCAGCGGGAAGACGACCGAGGAGTACTGCGCCTCGGCCATCGCCACGCGCAGCTCGTCAGCGGCGTCCCACAGCCGACTCTCGATCTCCTGCTGGGTCACTGCCATCAGTCGGGGGTGTCCTTGCTCGTCAAAGGGCGGCGACCCGAAGGCCGTGGTGTTCCTGCTGATTACTTCCGGGACGCCGGGCCTGTACACGTCGGGCGTGTGCAGTCGGCAAACATGCGCGGGGCGTCGTGTCCCCTGTGCGGGCGACGCCCCAAAGATATCCCGCCCCCGGAGCATGAAATACGGCAAACAGCCCGAGCGAACGACGCGCGACCGGCAGTCGACGACCCACTTTTCGATCCTCTTGCCGTCCGGCAGACTGCCCGCCTGATCCAAGCCCCGCCCGGAACCAGACACCGTGCTCGCCCGCCGCGCTGAGCGGGCGGCCTACTAAAGCCGGTCCTTCCAGTTGCGAATGGCCTGGTCGAGCTTCGAGCGGAGTCGGTCGGCTGCCGTCGTGCCAGGGAGCAGCTGCGGGTACGCCTCGCTGTCCTTCTTGGCGATCAAGGCCCCAAGCGTGGTGGAGCTCTGTGACGGGAAGACCAGCGAGCACTTCTTCCCGCCCAGCTCCTGGGCCAGCCCCAGGAAACCGCGGCCGACGCCGAGGCCGGGTGAGGCGGCGTAGTGCTTAGCCTCGATCGCGGCGACGAGCCCCCTGCTTCGAGGGTGGACCATGGCCCGGCGGCTCCGCTCGGCCTCCTGGTGATCCAGGATGGCGACATCGCACTCATGTGCCACCTTCGACGTGGTGGCCGCCACGAACACGCCCAGGTGGATCTCCAGCCTCTTCTGCGTGCCGGGAAAGCTCGCCAAGACGTGGGTGAAGTCGCCCGACCACAGGTTTCCGGGTGCCCTGCGGAAGCGCAGGGCAGAAGCCGGATTCCTGCCGTCCTGAGTCAGCAGCGCCGTGCCGCCCGCCGCTCGTGCGGCGTCCAGACATACGACGAGCAGGGACGCCTCGTACAGGTCGGATTCGTCGGCGTTGCCGCGGTACACAGGCTGCAGAGCGCCGATCGCCTGCTCAATGGCCAGCACCAGATCGGCCTTGTTCACTGGATGCTCCCCACGGGCACGTCGGCGTCCTCGGACAGCAGCTCTCGCACGGTCGTCAGGGCGACGCGAGCAAGCTCCGTCTCCGTTTTGAGGCTGAGGTAGGAGAGCGGTTCCAGTTCCGGATCGCCGAACTCGATCGTCAGCTCCATCTCTCGCTTCGAGGCGATGTCCAGCGCTGCCTTGCGTGACGCGTACATGGTCTCGGCAAGGGTGAGCAGCGCTGAGCGTACGAGCTCCATGCGCTCGTCGTCGGTGTAGGGGAGAACGGCGATGTCAGCCTTGCCAAGGGGCGGGAGCTCGGCCTCCGCCAGCCGGCTGGCGCGCGCTTCGTACTCCCCCTCCTGCCTGAGTCGCTGCTCGGAAGCTACTCGGCCCTGACGGACCTCCTGCTTCAGTTGGTCGGCGAGATCGGGCAACTCTTCTCCGAGCTGCTCCATGATCTGCGCGAAGTGATCACTGCTGCCGACAGACACGCTGCCCTCCCTCATCTCCGGTTCAGGACTGTAACCACTTGGTCTGACAGTCGTGCCGTTGATCGACATCTGGTGATCTACCCAACACCCCTGGGGAGTTCACCGAAGCGGGGATGTCGCCGCCCAGTAGCCGCCAGTCAACGGCCCGGAATACGCCATCTGTTGCTCCGTCGGCGGTCGCTCCTATCGTGAACGGATGGCCAATGGCGTGTGGCACACCGGATATGGCATAGAGATCAATCTGTCCCTGCCCGACCTCGGTTACCCGGGGCGGCCCGATCTGCTGCGGGAGATCACCGCGAGCGTCGCCGACCGTGACCCGCAGCTCCTCGAATGCCTCGCGCATCATGAAGAGCGGGAGTGTCTGTCGGAGTCGGGCGGGAAGTCTCCGTGGATGTTCATCCGCCGAGGCCGAGTCGGTGGCCGCCGGCCGCTCGTCGCTTCGCACCTGCCGATCACGCACAAAGCGACACCGGCGGAGAGCGAGCAGCACAAGGCCACGAAGGAGCGGATCGTCGAGACCGCCTCGCGCTACGGCCTGGATGCCGAGGCCGAGGTCCCCATGGCGAACCGCCGGAGCATTTCCGACCCCCTCGTCACCGGCCCTGAGGGCATCCGCATCGGCTGGGAGATCCAGTACCACCATCTCGGCCCCAGCAGCGTTCACCGACGCTCGGTCAACGCCATGCAGCACGACATCACGCCCCTGTGGGTCGCGAAGGACCGTACGGCTTCCCTGATCGACCGGGCCCCGTGGGCGCGCGTGGACGCCATGCCCTGGAAGGCATCGCCGGCGGCAAGGAGATGGTGATCCGCGGTGGGTATCGGTATCTCCAGGTCTGGAAGTGTGTGCCCAGCAGTGACCGGCACTGTCCGCTGACCGACGGGGCGGGCCATTGCGGCGCGTACCACTCGGAGGGGTTCCTGCCCGCGCTGTGCCTGCCGGAGAAGAAGGCCGTCCGTTTCGAAGACCTTGTGCTGTCGAGCGCGATGGGCGAGAGCGTGCCGGTCTACGTACCCAATCGCGGGAGCGGCCGGGCCGGACGGCAGATGTGGGTGCCCGCGGCCGACTGTGAGCGATGGCGGGAGATCGTCGGCGAGAAGACTCCCCTCCCCGAGGTGCCGGAGCAGGAGGGCGACGATGAGATCACCTTCGCCGAGCAGGAGATTGATCGGAGGTGCCGGGCCGGCGAGGAAGGCTGGTTCGTCAGCGATCCACGGCCCATTCGAGACCTGGGTCAGCCGAGCGGTGGCTTCACCCTGCCCAGGATGCCGCCGCAGAGTTCCCGGAACCCCCTGCTGATCACGCCCGTCGAGCGGGCTGCCGCCTCTGCCGCCTCTGCCGCCTCTGCCGCCTCTGCCGCCTCTGCCGCCCTGGGCTGCCCACCGTGGGAGCTGGGGCCGTGCTCCGAGTATGGCCAGCTGATGCGCCGCTACGGGCGTGACGCGGCCATGTTCTGTGGCGTGTGTCGCGCCTTGCTGAACGGTAGGTAGCCGGAGCCAGGGCTCCGGAGGCAACTGAGACCAGAACTGAGACCACTGAACGCGAAGAGCCCCGCTGCAAGCAGCGGGGCTCTTCGACATCGTGCCCGGTGAGGCACTGGCGGAGGATACGAGATTCGAACTCGTGAGGGGTTGCCCCCAACACGCTTTCCAAATGTTCGTACGCCCGTACGCCGAGGGCCGTACCTGTCCTGACCTGTGGCGGAGCGCTCAGGGTGGCCCGGTCCGGATGGGGCTGAACGAGGGCGAATGGGACCAGGAATGAGACCAGGATGGGCAGCCTGGCGGAGCCAATGATGCCGGTACAGGCCAAGAGGTACGAGTGCCTGCTGGCGCCCTCGTATCGCCGAACGCGAGGATCAGCCACAGTGGCAGGATCCTCAAGTTTCCTGCCGACTGAGGAGCCTCCTGGGTACCCTCGATCGGACTGAAGTGATCAAGTGTCCTCGGGAAACGGACCCGCCAGAGTGACAGAGGCCAACCCCTTCGCGCCGCCACCAGGCCACGTGAACACCCCGGCGTGGTCATCCCTGGACGACCATCTGTGGCACTCGTGCGAGATCGTCGCGGACCTCCTTACAGGTGGTCTGGCTCGCCGTCCGTTGATCGCCACGACAGCGAGACTGGAGCGTGATGACCGTGCCCTTGCTGTCGGCTCTGGTAAGCGGTCGACCTGGCGAGCCCCGGGCAACGGGCGGTACCAGCACAACAGTGTGGTCGCCGTCGGGAATCCCGCATTCGTCATCGGGAGTCTTCTGGGTTCCGCAGTCGGCAATTCAGCCAGGCGGCGCCAGGCAGCACGTGACGCCCAACCACGATGGATGGTCGACGGCCCGGGAGAGGTGACGATCACCCGTCAGAAGCTGCACTTTGCGAGCAGCACAATCGGCCTTGACCTTGACTGGAAGGCCCTTAGCACGATCGACCTCGTCAGCGTGGCTACGTTCCAGACGAGCTTCGTCAATACTCGCGGCCAGCAGGTGACGACGATGGTGCACACACCATGGGCGTCCCTTGCCTTCGCTGTCGCCGCTATCACCGCGTTTCCCGCGCATCCTCGTCTGCTGAGCGGTGGATGGCTCCCCCCAGGGTTCGAGCAGAAATGTGCCCGCTTCGGTCGGCCGTGCCGCCCCGCCGCCACACTCGCGGCGCACCAGTGATCCACTGAGGTGGTACCGCCGGACGGGGCCGTCACCTTCAACGCGGAGTGGGGGATCGAGGCGTGTCCCGGATGATGCGGTCCCCGAGGCCACGCGTCCCCGGCGCGGCGCGGCCTTCCTGGCGCACCTTGAAGTCATCGGCCTGGACTGAGCCCACCGGGGGGCTGTGGATCGTGGAGCGCCGCTCACCGGTAGCAGGTACCCGCTACTGCCCGGCCGCTTGGCAGGCTTCGGCTTGTACCGGCGGCGAGCAGCAACCGGCGGCACAAGAGGGCGCTTTGGATCTGGCTCGCAATTGGCCGGGTCCGCGGTGCGACTGGCACATATGATCACCCCGCCATACCCACGGAGACGGGAGCACGACGCACCGTGATCGGCCATCGAGTCTTTGGGGCGCGTGCCGGATGTCTGGCGGCCGCGGCCTTCATCTGTGCACTGGCGACTGGCTGCACTGCCGAGGCTACTGGCGGTTCCTTCGGCAACGGGGACGGCGCTGGAGTGCCTGTCCCTGCCAAGAGCAGCCCTGCGGCTCTGGCCATGTATCCGAAGCTGTTGGAGGCCGCGCTCCCGAGGGGGATCAATATGCCTCGGGGGTTGGAGGAGCGCAGCACGCACAGCTGGGACATGTCGAATCCCGCCATCTGCCAGTCCAACGGCTGGCGAGACGAGATGTGCGCCGAGGCCATCGCGACGGCTGCGGGCGGTGCCACCGACTACCAGACGCAGAACGTCATCGTTCAGATGATCTCGTTCAACGATGTGGCCGCAGCCGAGGGCTTCTTCAAGGGGACGGGCACAGAGGACGAGCTCGGCGTCAACCCTCCGGGAGACGCCATCGACGGCTACGCGCTGCCGGCCGGAGACAACGGGTGGACGGGCCGCGGCATTACGGTGCGGCAGGGCTCGGTCATCGCGAAAGTCGAGTACGCCTGGACACCAGGCGAAGAGGTACCGAACCGGCTCATGGACATCACCAGGATGGTGGTGGACCGCCTGAAGCAGGCCCAGAGCGGCAAGAATCCGACAGCCTCGTTGCGCTGAGTAGCCGCTGTGCCCGCGGAGGGGCCGAGCGGTGATCACTCGCGGGGGCGGGATCGACTGTATGTCGCCGAAGAGGGCGCCCAGGATGGTGGGCCCTTCTCGTACGCTCCGCATGTCCGGTGCGCGGTAGCGTCCCCTGTTGGTACAGGACTCGGGTTCGGGTGCTGGCGTTGTCTACAGGCGGTGTGGCCGCAGGGCCACTCATCCTGCAGCCGCCTCTCCCAGTGCCTCGATGTGCTCTGCGAAGCTGGTCCGCAGGCTCTCGAGGACGGCTTTGCCCTTCACCTCGGTGCCAGAGGACGGATAGCCGACCACGCCGGACTCCGTGTACGCGCCCATTCCAAGCACTAGGAGGAAGGGGCGGGGGCCGCCGTCGTGGTCTGCCTCGGCGAATCCGTCTCGCACCAGCTCTGGGGCGGCGTGGAGGAGGATGGAGGTCTCGATCTCTCCAGCGTGCATGTCGGCATGGCGATCCGAATCCAGGCTGGCGTGGTCGCGGGCTCGGTCCCAGTCGGCGCTGAGCGGGAAGAGGGAGACGGCGGGGCCGTCGACGTTGGCTTCCTGCACGATGTTCGACAGGACGTAGTTGCCGCCGTGGCCGTTGATGATCACGAGCTTTCTGATGCCGGACCGGGCGAGGGATGCACGGATGTCGTCTATCACGGCGAACAGGGTCTTCGCGCTGATGCTGACCGTGCCGGGGAACGCGGCGTGCTCATGGCTGCACGACATCGTGATCGGCGGGAGCAGGTGGACCGGGTAGGCGTCAGCGACCTCCTGGCCGATGATGCAGGCGATTGCCGTGTCGGTGATCAGTGGGAGATAGCGGCCGTGCTGCTCGAAGGAGCCGACGGGGAGCACGGCGACGCGTGGCTGTCGGTCCTCGACGTCCGTGCTGGTGGCGGTCGGCAGCAGGTTCACGGCACTCCCTAAGGGTCGACTACGGGGCGGCTCTCTTCATCGTGTCGAGCTCCCTGTTCAGCTCTGAAACTTCCACCAGTTTGCGCCAGGGCGCAAGGTGGGGTTGAAGTCGGTACAGCTCGTTCAGGATGCGTGCCGAGCCCGTCCGTTGGGCGATCCCCAGTGCTTGCTCGGCGGCCTGGTGGGCCCCCTCCACGTCTTCGAGGAGGGCGTTGGCCGTTGCTAGACGTGCGAGACACAGGCCGCGGTCCCGCTCTTGTACGGCGGGCCAGTGCCTGAGGCTCTCCTGGTAGATCTCCGCCGCCTGGCCTGGGCGTTCCAGGCGGACGTTGCAGTTCGCGGCTTCCATTTCGATGTAGGCCACGGAGCAGTACCCGGCCATGGGGTCAGCGTCATCGCCTCTGGAGGCGGCAGCGAGAGCCTGGTCGATCGCGCGGGCGGTCTCGGCCGCGTCACCGAGCCCGGCCTTGCTGTTGGCAAGTTGGCGCAGTACGACGGCATGGACCCGTGGGGAGAGCTGTGCGGCGTAGCGGAGCGCGGCGCTGGCGAGGCCGGCGCCGTGCCCTGCGTGGCCTGCCTCGGTGGCGATGTTGCTACGTCGCTGGAATAGGTAGGCGATCAGCATGGGGTCGCCCAGCTCCTGGGCGTACTCCATGGCGAGACTGGTCCATCGCATGGCTTTGTCCGCGTGGCCCGTGTCCTGGTGCAGCCACCCAAGGAACTCGGTGTACCGAGCGCTGACGCGCAGGACGGCTTCGCGTAAGGGCCCGTAGGCGTCTTGGCACATCTGCTCGATGAGGGGCATCTGGCTCTGCACAGGTGCCACCAGGAACTGTGGACCGACAAGCGGCTCGGCTTGGGCGTGCTGGTCGAGGAGAGAGGTCAGGTACGTCAGCAGCTCCGGGCTGATCGGTACGGGGTTCTTCGTCCGGAGTGGGCCCGCCGGCGGATGAGGTGTCCGGTTCTCCAGCAGGATTCCGGGCTCCGGGAATCCGAGTTCCTCGTTCGTCGCTTGGTAGGCCTCGCGGAAGAGGGGCTGGTGGTCCGCGCTCACCGGTCGTCGACCGTTCTCGTACATGGAGACGAGCGTCTTCCAGCTGGCGGGGGAGGGTGATTCGACGCCGAGGCGCTCGGCACCGGCAACAAGAGCCTCGATGAGGTCCCCCTGCATCCATCCGCGGCTGAGCCGCGCTGTCTGAAGTCTGCTCTTGGACTTCATCTCTCCCCCGAAGCACATCGCGGCCGCCCCCTCTCACTATGCGGCCAAGGTGGCGTCTGACGTGGGGAGTTAACAGTTAACAGCCGGTCCTGTTAACCCCGTCCACTGCTCGATGGCGAGGACTCGGGCTTACTTGGCGCAAGCACGACGGCGGGGCCATCAACCCCGGCAAGGTCATTCACGTGAAAGCGGCAGGCTGGAGGTGAGATCGTGCTCGGCACTGAGATGACAGAGACGGACATCGAACACCACCTCGGCCCCTTCGGGCCAGAGAGCGTCAAGCCGCACTCCCGAACTCGGCGTGCGATGGACGGATCTGCACTGCTGAAGGTCTACGTGGAGATCGATCCGGAAGGCCGGCGACGGCGTGAGGCTGACACGGTTGGGCGGGCCGTCCTTCGAGGGGTCTCGGCCCCGGCTGTTCTGGCCACGGGAAAGGGTGAGGCTGGGTCCTGGACGGTCTTCCGCATGCTGCCTGGGATGCCCTGCTCGATCAGTGCGCATGAAGCGATCGAGGAGTACATAGGTCACGTTCTCGATGTGAGCGGCAGATTGCATCAACCTGCTGTTGACTTCACCCCCGGCTTCGGTTGGGAACGAAGGCAAGCCGGCCCCGTTTCCCAGCACCAGTTTCTGCTGGACCAGCTCACGTCACGCTGCCGGCGGCGGCCTTGGTGGGCGGTGCTGGAAGGGTTCCTCTATCCACTCGACTCGCAGCCCGTGGTTTACCTGCATGGCGACCTCAAGCCCGAGCATCTCCTCGTCGACGGCGGGCTCCTACACGTCGTGGACTGGGAGGCCAGTGCCTGCGGTCCCGCTGTCGTCGATTACACCGACGTCGTCTTTCACCTCGTACGCGACTTGCTGTATGCGGGCGTGCCACCCGAGCGGGTTCCGGTCGATCTCCTGACTGCGATGCCGTTCAGCGGGCCCGTCCTGGCCTGGCGACTCCTCCTCTGGCTTGATCGCCGGCGACCACACGACATCGACCTGCTCAGTACCCACGATGTTTCTCGACTCGCTGCCGAAGAGCAGCCAACAGCCGCTTACAGGGCACTGGCTCGGTCCGTTGCGGTTCTTCGGGCAGCTGGCGTCCCGCGCTGACCTCGCGCTTCAGCGCTCATCCGGGCGTGCTGACGCCCTGCGCACATTTCCTTATGTCCCCCTGAACGGGAGTTCGTGATGCCTCGTACAAGCACGACCATCGGAAATAGCCACCTCGTCATCGAGACCGGCAGGGCCACTCCGGACGCGACGACCATCGTGGAGCGCAAGGGCCTCGGCCACCCGGACACCCTGGCAGACCACCTCGCCGAGCGGCTGTCCCGCGCTTACAGCCACTACACCGTTCAGCACTTCGGTGCCGTCCTGCACCACAACTTCGACAAGCTCGCCCTCCTCGGTGGGGCCAGCGAGGTCCGCTACGGCGCCGGCGGGATGACGTCCCCCGTCCGCGTCCTGGTCAACGGGCGAGCCGCGCCCATGTGCGGCGGGGAACGGATCCCCGTCAAGGAGATCGTCGAGGCCGAGGTCGGGGCCTTCTTCGCCGAACGGCTCCCCGAGGTGTCGAACCACCTCGACATCACGTTCAACATCACCAGCAACTCCAGCCCGGGCGCCGTCCTCACCGGTGACGGAGTGCCGGACCGCACCCGCTGGTTCAACCCGCGCTCCATCGACGATCTCCGCGAGCGGCGGGTGCGGCTGTCCAATGACACGTCCCTCGGGACGGGCTGGGCGCCGGAGAACCCGTTCGAGTCGTTCGTCCGCGAGCTGGTGGATCACTTCTCCGGCGAGAGTGACTTCACGCTCGCCCACGCCTGGTGCGGCTCCGACGTCAAGCTCATGGGCTACTGGGACGGAGACCGGGCGGACGTCGTGCTGTGCGTCCCTCAGAAGTCGCGCCATGTCGCCAGCCGGGCGGAGTACGTCCGCAACTCGGAGAGCGTTCTGGCCGAGTGCCACCGGCTCGCCGCCCTCCGGATGTCCGGGGCGGAGACCCGCTTCCGTCTGAACGCCCGGGACGTGCCGGAGAAGGACGAGCTGTACCTGACGTACACCGGCAGCTCCATCGAGTCCGGTGACGAGGGCGTCGTCGGCCGAGGCAACCGTGTGAACGGTCTCATCACGCCGCTGCGGCCGATGAACCTGGAGGGGGCGAACGGCAAGAACCCCGTCTACCACGTCGGCAAGCTCTACAACATCGCCGCGCAGCGGCTGGCCTCCCGGCTTCACGAGGCGACCGCGGGCCACGCGGAGGTGCACCTCGTGAGCACCACCGGGCAGCGGCTCGATGAGCCCTGGCGCATCCTCGTCCGCCTCTCCGCTCCCGACGCCGAGGTCGACAAGGTGCAGGCCCTGGTCGCGGAGATCCTCACCGAGTTCCCGGCCCTCACGGACGAACTCGTCTCCGACGGGATCGTGCTGAGCTGATGCTGAAGCGGACGCTCGGAGAGATCCCCGCAGGCTGCCGGCGGCGCTTGCTCGCGCACTACGGCAACGGAGCCGAGGGCTGGCTCGATGCAGCCCCGGGCCTGCTAGCGGTGGCTGCGGAACGCTGGAAGCTCTCGTTCGGGGACTACTTCGACGCCGGACACGCCTCGGTGATCGCCACGGCGACCGACCTCGACGGGCGTCCGCTGCTCCTCAAAGCCTGGGTCGACCCCGACCGGTACCGCCACGAGGTGGACGCTCTGCGCCTGTGGGCCGGTGGACCCACGGCAGACGTCTTGGAGGCTGCGGACGATCTGGCTGTGGCCGCCCTCGAACTCGTAGGGGGGCAGCCCGGGGGAGCGGATCGGCCGACGCGTGAGACGCCGATGGTCGCCGCTGCCCTCCAGGGACTCCACACCCTCGGGCGGCGCAGAAACCGACCGAACGACTTCCCCCGGCTCGCCACCTACCTCAACGGGGAAGTCTTCCCCCGGATCCGGCGACGGGAGCACGCGCTCGACACCGGCGCCTGGCGCCCTCTCGTTGACGCCACTTTCCCGGCACTCACCGACCTTGAGGAAGACCCGAGCCGGGTGACGGTCCTGCACGCGGACCTGTACCGGGAGAACGTGCCCTTCGACTGGCTGGCGCACCCGCGCCTGATCGACCCGCTCCCCATGGTGGGTGACCCGGCGTTCGACTGGGCGTTCTGGACCGTCTACTACGACCTCGCCCGCGGGACCGGGGAGCGGCTGACCACTGCCTCACGCATCTCCCGGATCCCCATCCCCGTACTCGCGCCCTGGTGCCGCCTGCTCGCCCTCGACGGTCTCCTCTTCTGCCTGGAGACCGACGACCCGAGAGCACCGCAGATGGCGGAAGTGCTCTCCGACCTCTCGGCATCAACTCCACGGAGCGGAACGTGACCACCTACATCGTTCGCCACGGCCAGACGAACTACAGCAAGCGGTACCTCGTCAATGGCGACCCGACCAAGCACATCCACCTCAACGAGGAAGGCCGGCAGTCACTGAGCCGTGCCTGGACCATCCTCCCCTTACACTCCGTGTCCACGTGGCTGACCAGCGAATTCCCGCGAGCCAAGCAGACGACTTCTCTTCTGATGGGCGTTCCCGCGGCCACGCTGGTTGTCGATGGCCGGCTGAACGAACTCGACTACGGGGAATTCGAGGGCAGCCCGTTCCTCGAATACGCGGTCTGGCTCGACACTCACGGTGCGGGGCAGCGTCCACCCGGTTCCGCAGAATCCCAGTGCGAGGGCATCCGGAGGATGCTCTCCGGGGTCCTCGCCGCCCTGGAGCACCCCGGTCCCCGTGTGCTCGTCAGCCACGGTCTGCTCGTCTCCGTACTGCTCTGGCACCGGGACCGCTCGCCAGACGACCCCATGCCGCTGTTCTTCCCGGAGGCCCCGTACGTCGAGCCGGTCGCCATACCCGATGACGAGCTCCCCATCCTCATCACGGCACTGTTGGACGATCTTGATACGCGCGTTCACCACGAATCAGCCACCGATGCTGACTCGACGATATTGCGGATCAGTGAGGGGTCGACGGTTGCTACCGTCGATGCGGTATCCCCATCCCACTCGCTGGATAAAAAGGATCTTCCTCATGCATGACGCCCGCGCCCTGATTGAAATGGGTGCCGAAGCAGTTCGTCGGCTCGCTCGTCGCGGTTACTCCCTGGACCTGTCCCGGCTGGAAGACCTCCAGTCCCGGCGCAACCAGAGCATCCGCTCAGCCGACGAGCTGCGGGCGGAGGCCAAGCGGGTGGCGAGCGAGGTCCAGCAGACGGCCAAGCAGGGCGGCGACATCTCCAAGCTGAAGGAGCGTGCCCGCGAGCTGAAGGACCAGATCCGGGACATCGACGCCGAGCAGGAGCAGGTGCAGGAGAAGCTGACCGAGCTGCTCCTGACCATCCCGAACCTGCCGGACGACGCGGCCCCGGACGGCGACTCCGACGAGTTCGCGGTCGAGGTCCGCCGTGTCGGCACCCCGCCGGCCTTCTCCTTCGAGCCGAAGGACCACGTCGACCTCGGCGAGAGCACCGGCATGCTCGACTTCGCGCGGGCGACCAAGCTGTCGGGCCCCCGGTTCGTCGTCTCCCGCGGGGCGGGCGCGGCCCTGGAGCGCGCCCTGGCGACGCTCTTCCTCGACATCCACACCCGCCGGCACGGGTACGTCGAGCACGCGGTTCCGTACCTGGTCAGCCGCAAGACGATGACCGGCACCGGACAGCTGCCGAAGTTCGAGGAGGACCTGTTCAAGACCGGCGTAGCCGACCGTGAGCTGTTCCTCATTCCGACGGCCGAGGTACCGCTGACCAACCTCTATGCCGACGAGATCATCCCGCCGGCCGACCTGCCGCTGTCCCTGACCGCGCACACGCCGTGCTTCCGGTCCGAGGCGGGCTCGTACGGTCGTGACACCCGGGGCCTGATCCGCCAGCACCAGTTCGCCAAGGTCGAGATCGTCCAGATGGTCGACCCGGCGGACGCGGACGCCACGCTGGAGACGATGGTCGGCCACGCCGAGGCGTGCCTGAAGGAGCTCGGCCTCGCGTACCGCGTCGTCAAGCTGGCGGCAGGCGACACGGGCTTCTCCGCTCAGCTCACGTACGACATCGAGGTCTGGATCCCGAGCCAGAACACGTACCGCGAGATCTCCTCGATCTCGAACTTCGGCACTTTCCAGGCCCGTCGCGCGAACATCCGCACCCGAGGCGAGGACGGCAAGCCCCAGCTCGTCGCCACCCTCAACGGCTCCGGCCTGCCCATCGGCCGCACCGTGGCCGCGCTCCTCGAGCAGTGCCAGCAGCAGGACGGCTCCCTCGTCCTTCCCGAATCTCTCTTCCCGTACCTCGGCTTCCGCCGGATCTCGGCGGACGGAACACCGGAGGCATAACGTGCTCGTCGGCGTCTGCGACTTCCCTGGTAGCTACGCCTTTCCACCCGCCGGGTACGGCGGGATCGAACGATGGCTGTGGGCGGTCGCCGTAGGCGCCCGGGCCGCAGGCGCCGACGTACACCTCCTGGGGCCGGGCTGGCTCACGGACCTGGAGAACGACTGGGTCCGTAAGCCGGTCCGTCTGGAGGACGTCACCGCTGGATCGCTCGCCGAGCGCGAGCTCCGTGGCGCCCGATACGACCTCCTGGTCGTCGGGCACGAGTACCCCTCGCTGCCCGCCTGGACCCGCACCTGGAACCAGCTGGGCTGCGACGTCGCAACGTTCCAGCACTCGCCGGTCTTCCAGCACGCCGCCACCGCCTTCGACGGCGAGCGGTCACGGCTCTACTGCTACTCGCCCGAGATGATCGAGCGGTACGCGAACCACCAGCCGATCCCCGAGCTCGCCGTCCACCTCGGCCTCAACGAGGAGGAGCCGCCGGCGGTCGCCGGTACCGACCTCGTGTGGCTCGGCCGGATCGACGAGGAGAAGGCGCCGCACATCGCCGTACGCGCTGCCCAGATACTCGGCCGCCGGATCCGGATCGTCGGACCGGTCTTCGACGAGGGCTATGTACGACGCCACGACCGGCTCTTCAGTGCGGACCACGTCAAGTGGGTTGGCGAACTCGGTGGCCCCGCCAAGACCGCCGCCATCCGCGATGCGTCCGTCTTCGTTTATACCTACGCCCGCACCTACGTGGAGGCCGGCGCCGCTGTCTTCGGCGAATCCCTCCGCGCCGGCACCCCGATGGCCGCCCTCACATGGCGCACCGGAACCTGTGCCGAGGCCGCCCTCTGCGACCAGACCGGCGCGATCAGCGTGGCCGATCCCGATGAGGACGACGAGACAGCGGCCCGCCGACTGGCACGCGCCATCGAGCAGGCGGAGGACCTCGACCACGGTCAGGTCCAAGAGATCGGCCTGCGGCGCTTCGACCCTGCGCGGCACTTCTCGGCGATGGCAGTCCGATCGTGCTGACTGGGGCAAGCAGTGTGGCCGGAGACGCCCTGGCCTTGCGGATACCCGTTGTGCTCCGCGCGGCGTTAGGTCCCCACTGGGAGTTCACCGCCGACGGCTCCCGCATCCAGATCCAACACCCGCACCGAGGCACCCCCTACAGCCCGCCGCGTCGACCACCCTTGTGGCGCGAGCTGCTGGACGGTCTGCAGCACGGGTTCGCGGGCAACGGCGCCCCTCGTGACGCCTGCCTTCCCCTCCGATGGGGCCGCGAGACCGAACTGACCATCTCAGCGGTCCAGGCCCTCGACCCCCTCCTAAAGGAGGGCGAGCCCCGCACCTATCGGAGTGGATTCCTCCCCCAGCCAGTCGTCCGCTT
Source organism: Streptomyces sp. NRRL S-378 (assembly GCF_000720645.1). Taxonomy (NCBI): domain Bacteria; kingdom Bacillati; phylum Actinomycetota; class Actinomycetes; order Kitasatosporales; family Streptomycetaceae; genus Streptomyces; species Streptomyces sp. NRRL S-378. The sequence goes on along the minus strand of NZ_JOBX01000004.1, from coordinate 83,348 downwards.
CACAGGCCAACGCGACGCCAGGGGCTTCTTGGCCGAGGGATTCCTGACCTCCTTCGTCAATGTCTCCCGAGTCCAACCCATCAAGGACCTGGACGAGTACGGAGCCATCCTCGACGGCTGGCTGACCGTCCTCTCCCGACTCGGCTTCCACGCTCGGCACCTGAGCATCTACGGCACTCTCATCCCCTGGCGCCGAAACGGGGTCGAAGGACTAACCCTGCGCTTCCGCCATCTGGACCTCACCCTCGGCGACATCGTCCTCCTGTGGAACACCGACCACCCGGACCGCCTGGCCGTGGACCTCGGCACCGGGTTGGAACGCCTCGCCTGGGCACGTACCCGGAAACACTGGTACGACCTCGTCTACGGTCGCTTCGCCCAGTCGGCACCGCCGACGACGCTCGACGCTATCCGCACTGCCACACTCCTCCTCGGCCACGGAATCACTCCGGCAGCGCGCGGAGCGGGGGGAATCACTCGGCGGGTCATCGGCGCCATCGCCCCGAACGACGCGCGCATGGGCGTCAGCGCCATGGTGCGTGCTGCGTTCGACTACTGGAGTCTCTTCGGTGAGCTGCGTGTGCCTTGGCCGACAGTCACGTGCCTCATGGAGGACGAGGCCCGTCGGTAGACGGGTGGCACGGAAGTTGTTGGCTTCACGTCACGAGCGGCAGCGAGGCCGCGGCTGGAGGAGGACTCTGGCTGCGGTCCGCCCTCGGTCGCTGCCTCCCGGACCAGTGCCCCCCGGCGCTGGTCCGGGCCCGCCACCCCTGGGGCGGGCTCTGGCGAAGGCACCTTCCCCGACGGGGAAGAGTGTCTTGGCCGATAACTTGCTCCGCTGGTGCTCGTCTTCCGTGGGATGAGTGCCCTTGCGGCTTCTGGCGTAGTGGTGGTCTGGGTGTGAGGTGAGAGTCCGTGGTCCTGGCCGGGCGGTCTGGGCCGTCTGAGAGGGCTGTGGGTCGCCGTATGAGGCGTTCCGGTCGGCACGAGGGACCCGGACGGGGGTGTGTGGCCGGAAAGATTGGTCCCCACCTTGGTCCGGTCTGTGCGGGGCTGTGAGCTGCGGAGACTTTGGGTCACTTGGGGTCAGTCCGGGGTGCCTCGGCGGCGGTGTGGTCCTCGCGCAAGGCGTGCATCAGCTCGGTGAGGCGCAGCCCGCTGATGCCGAGGTCGGCGTCCCGGATGATCCCTCGGACCAGGTCACGGGTCGGCCTTCGGTGCTCCGCGACGATGGGGCGGACCAGATTCAGCAATTCGTCTAGTTCCGCATCGGGAGGGCGCCCGATGCGGGCCCGAGGCCGTGCCTGCTGCACGTGTTGCTCGGCTGGCGGGCTGGCCGGAGCAGGCGTTGCTGTCGGCGGATCCGGTTCCGCGCCCTGGGCGGTAGGTGGCTGGACGGTGTGGTCCGGCTGGCGCGTGATGAGGATGTGGAGGTGCACGGCGCCGGCGAGGGCGAGCGGGGCGAGGGTGGAGAGGATGCCGACGGTGGTGTCGCCCAGCCGTAGGCCGCCGCTGGGCAGGGTGAGTTGGTTGAGGCGGATCGCATGAAGGGCATTGGCCCAGATGCTGGCGGTCGTGGCGGTGCCGAAGAGAGTCCATGCGTACAAGCGGGCGCGGAAGGGCGCGGTGCGCAGGACGAGGAGGGCGCGGACGCCGTAGGCGATGAAGCCGTCGATCACCAGCGGGAAGAGGTACGTCAGGTGCCCGCGGACGTGGATGGCGACAGCCATCTGCTGGAGCGCGTCGTAGGAGAGTGCGCATCCGGCGGCGCCGAGGGTGAAGATCGCGGCCCGGTCCCACACCGTGGTGCGGGGGAGGGACGCGTACGCGTGTGAGGTCAAGCGCGGTCTCCAGAGAGCCCTCCACCGCGCCTTGGGCGCGGGCGCTGGAGGGCGGCGTGAAGGGGGCGGAGGTGCTGGGGTCGCCCGCGCCAGTCAGGAGGCGCGCGGGGCGGACCGGCGGCGGTCGGTGCCGCTGAGGATGACCCGGTCGGTCATCTCGGCCAGACGGGAGGCGACGCGGTGCCGACGGCGTCGCGCAGGGCCTGGGTGGGGAGGTTGGTGGTGATGAGCGTGGGGAGCATCTCGGTGTAGCGGCGGTTGATCAGCCGGTACGTCAGCTCCTCGGTCCACTCCGACTGTTTGGCCGCGCCGAGGTCATCCAGGATCAGCAGCGGGCACCGGCCCAGGTCCTGGATCTCCCGTTCGGCGTCGTGCCCAGGGCGGGGCCGGAGCTGGGCGTGCAGGTCGGCGGAGGTGACCGCCTGCCAGCGGAGCCGGACCCCGGCGATGAGCAGCGAGCGGACCGCGCCGTATGCCTGGTGGGTCTTGCCGGTGCCAGTAGGGCCGACGATCAGCAGCGAGGGCCCGCACGAGATCCCGCAGGTGCCGCCGGGGCCGGCCCGGCCCATGCGCGTGACCTCGGCGGTCCAGGCCTGCACGCCGGGGTCGGTGGCGGTGGCCTCGCGGTAGCGGGGCGGGATACGCCGGTCGGCCAGCTCCAGTGCGTTCACGGGCTCAGACGCGGGCTGTGCGGGGGCGGTGTCGGGGTCGATGCCCCGGGCGGCGAGGATCGCGTTCAGGCGGGCCGCCAGGATCCCGGCACGCTGTGGTTCGCGGGTCGTAGTGGTCACAGGGCGCCTCCGTACGCGGCTTCGGCGTCGGCCGGGTTGGCGTAGGTCTGGTGAGCGTGGCGACCGGGAACCTGCTTCTGCGCCGGGTTCATAGCCTCGTTGACCAGGCTGGGCAGCACGCTCGGGTGCAGGGCCTTCTCCCGCAGCCGGACCAGTCCGGTGCGGATGTGGGCGGAGGCGATGCCGTCATCGAGGAGCTTTGCGACAGATCGGGCGAGCTGGCCCAGCACCGCGCTGGGCGGGCGGTTGGGGCACGCGGCGGCGTACTCGGCGACCATCTGCTGGGTCGAGACAGCCTCGGGTGCGGGGGCGCTCGCGCCCCCCAACGGAGTTGATCCTAGATCCCTGATCCTAGGTCCTAGATCCGGAGAGTGAGGGCTCACGGACGACTCGCGGAGACCTCCCTGCACCCTCACAGAGGGCTCAGTGAATCCGCTCTGACCTGCGGGAATCCGATTCGGTGAGGAGTCGCGCCGCTCCGGCGAATCCTCACCGAGGGGTGCGTGAGCACGCATGGAGTCCTCACGGAGCCCTCCGTGAGCCAGCAGTGAGGGCGTGGGCATCGGGCCGCCGTCGTGGTGGTGGGGACAGGCCGGGTGGCGGACGCCGCTGGGGCGGTTGATCTTCTGGTGCCTGGCGAAGGTGACGATGTGCAGGTACCGCTTGCCGTCCTCGCCCTCGTACCGGCAGATCAGGTCGGCCATGGCGAGCTGGTTGAGGTCGTCTTCGACCTCGACGGGGCCGTGGTCGGGGCGCAGGGACCACAGCAAGCCGGCGATGACGGCCGTCTGGTCGCGGAAGCGCCCGTGATCGTCGGCCTGGGTGAGCAGACCGAAGAACGTCCGCTCTGCGGTGACGCTGACGGCGGCCAGCGATTCGGAGCTGAAGGCTTCCGGCTTGATGGTGCGGATGCGTGCCATGCCTATCGCCTCGCCTTCGCGCCGGGCGCGGACGAGGTGCGCAAGGTGGGCAGGGGTCTGTCGACGGCCGCCTGGGCCGTACTGTGGGGCATCTACGTTCCTCACCCGGCGGCGGCAGGGCCTGGCAGCCCGCCACCACCGACTCGATCGTTCAGGAGTGGGCGGTTCGGTAGGGGACTCATCGGCCCTCGGCGTTGGCACGCCGGGGGCCGTTTCGTATTCCCTCATCGGTCGTGGCCAACATAGCCACACCCGGCGCGCGCAAGTCCAGCGATTCCGGCTACGGAACAGCACCAGCCGAAATCGCCGTCGCGGTTTTCGTTGACGATAGGGCCCGATTCGGGAATGGCCAAAGAGTCGGCGGCGAATAGCGGCGTGAAGGGGAACGTTGCCTGAAACCCTTGACCGGGGCGCGGTCCTCGCATACGTTGCCGCCCCCGCAGGCGTCGGACAGCCGTGACCAGCAGGTCTGTGCGGATCATTGGGTGTGGCGGTTTGCTTGCGAATCCATCCTGGGTTCGGCCCGTCGATATTTCGTCGAGCGCGAAAGTCGGTCGCGAGGGCTATACATCCCAATCCGGGGTTTCCGAAGCCCGGGATCCAGAGCTACAACAGGTGCATGCCCCGACGTCCTACGGAAATCGGCCCTGCCGGAGAACGGACCGCCACCGCCATTGAGAACCTGCGCATTGTGCGAGGCTTCGCCCAGCGCGAGCTCGCCGACCGAGTGACCGCGCTCGGCCGCCCCATGACCAACACGATGCTCTCCCGCATCGAGCGCACGCGGCGCCGCTGTGACGTCGATGACCTCGTCGCCATCGCAGCCGCACTGGGGGTCTCCCCGCTCGCCCTGCTCCAGCAGGCCTCGTAGCAGCACTCCCCGGGCCGACGGCGTGCCAGCGCCTCCGCCCGGGCTCTCGTAGCGCAATCTCCCGCCCACTCCTGAACCGCCGCCACGGCGCCGGCTTGCCTGCCGCGCCAGACGAGGATCCGCCTTGCACCAATCGCCTGTTCCCCCGGCCCACCCCACCGCACCAGCCCTCCTCCGGCTCTACCGCCCGGAGGAGATAGCCGAAGCCCTCGGCTGCTCCGCCTGGTGGGTCAAGGACCGGGCCAGCCGCGCCCTCATCCCCTTCACCCGGGTCGGCCGCGCCTATCGCTTCACCTCTGAGCACGTCGCCGAGATCGTCCGGCTCTACGAGACACGGCCGCCCAGCGCCCCAAGCCTCGGCACACGAGCCGTACGCCCGCTGCCACCGCTGACGACGTCTGTCCGCCCGGCCGCCGGCCTCCGTGCCCGCCCGCCCCGCCGCACCTGCCAGGACGGCTTCAACGCCACCGCGTAGCCGGACCCAAAAACCAGAGGGGAGGGAACAGTGGGCTTCGCAGAGAAGCGCGGCAACTACTGGCGCGGCCGGTACAAGACGGCGCCCAGTAAGCACACCACGGTCGTCGACTCGACCGGAGCGACCGTCAAGTTCGCCACCAAGCGGGAGGCCAAGCGGGCCGCCGACGAGGCGGAGATCGGCTTCCGGCGCGGCGACGTACGTGACCCGTCACTGGGCCAGGAGACGTTCGGCGAATACGCGAGCCGCTGGTACGAGGCCCAGGACCTGGCCGCGTCCACCATGCAGAACTACCGACGCCACATCGAGGAGCACCTGCTCCCCGACTTCGAGGACAAGGCCTCGCCGGCATCCTCCGTACCGACGTCGCGCTGTGGGAGAAGAAGGAACGCGCCTCCTACGCCGCCTCCAGCGTCAAGACCTGGCGGGCCACGCTCCACCTCATCCTCGCCGACGCGGTGGACGAGGGACTCATCGACGCGAACCCCGCCGCCAAGCGCCGAGGGAGGGGCAAGCGGGCCGGTCGCTCCGCCGACCGCGGCCCGGAGAAGGTCGTCACGGACGCGCTCGGCGCACTCCTGATCGCCGAGCGGGCTGCCCTGCTGTCCGGCCGGGACGATGAGTTCGTCGCGGTGATCCTGAAGGCGTACACCGGCATGCGGTGGGGTGAAATCGTTGGCCTGGAGTCTGAGTTCGCCCGCCGAGGCTCGGTGCGTGTGGAGTGGCAGCTGTACGAGCTCGACTCGGGTGTGATGGTCCGCTGCCCGCCTAAGGACGACAGCTACCGCACCATCGACGCCCCCGGCTGGCTCTCGGCTCTCGTGGCTGACCACGTCGCCCGTACCAAGCCCAAGCCGTGCCCGTGCCATGGCAGGACGTACGTCTTCCAAGGCCAGGGCACCGCCCGCACTGGAGGCCACCAGGGCGCGAAGCTGGTCGACGTAGCCCGCCGCGCCGACGTCTCCACGGGCACGGTGTCCAACGTCCTGAACCACCCTGATCGCGTGCGCGAGGCCACCCGTACCCATGTCGAACTCGCCATCACCGAGCTGGGCTTCGTGCGCGGTGGTGCGCCCTCAGAACATGCCGCCCACTGGCGCCGCAACGGCTTCGCGACCTGGCTCTTCCACCCGGCGACCACGGGCTGGTACCCGAAGAAGGCGCCGCAGGAGCCCCGTCCCGTTCCGCTCCTCGGCGACCCCTTCCCGGGCATACCGGTCCGGGGCCGCAACGCCCAGGGGCGCGCCGACGCCTGCTGGACGGCCATCGCCAGGGGCCTCACCCCGCACGGCCTGCGCCATTTCCACCGCACGCTCATGGAGGACCTCGGCACGGAGAAGGTCCTCATGGACGAGCGCATGGGCCACATCGACGGATCGGTCTCCGCCCGCTATGCCCACGTCACCCCGGGCATGCGCCAGCGCCTGCTCGCGGGCCTCACCCAGCAGTGGGAGGCAGCGCTCGATACCCGCCTGTCGATGAGCCCGAGGTCCCCGGTGCGTGCGCTGGACACGCTTCTGCGAGCTCGATCGGCCGCACGGTAGCCGGACGGGGCGCGTGCCGCGCCCGGCAGCACGTCAGTTGCGCAGGAGACGCCGGAGGTCGTCCAGCGGCAGGCGTGTTTCCCGAGAGGCGGCGCCCGCCTCGAAGTGGATGCCCTCGGTGCCCAGGACATCTGCGGGAGTTTCTGTGCGCGCCGGGTCGGGCCACTGGAAGCCGGAGCTGACGCCTCCCGACGTGGTGAGCACCCGCCAGGCGTTGGGGCACTTGCCGCAGGTGGCCAGGTGAGTGCCGACGGGGACGGCATGGCTCTCGATCACAGTCGCTACGTCCCCGTAGGTCGTCCATCGCCCGGACGGGATGGCTTCCAGGAGAGCGTGCAGACTCGACCAGTCCTTGCGGGTACCGCTGAGCTGCTTGGCCAGGGCCGCGAGACTGGTGCCCGCCAGCGCTGACCACCACTCGTCGGGCTCGACGGTGTCCGGGACATGGTCGGTATCGACGTCCCACCAGGTCGTGCCCTGTATCCCGTCGGCCTTGCGGCCGGTCACGCTGATGAAGATGTGGTTGGCCAGCCCGGTCGGCGTGTACGACTTGCCGTCGGCTTCCCAGGTCAATGGCTCGGCGGTGTTGTTGCTCCACGTGACGCTCGCGCGCCTGCCGTCCTCATCCACCCAGGCTCGGATGTCCGCGCGGATGGCTTCCGGTACGCCGTGCCTCGGTACCAGCCGAAGCCGAGCCCCTTCCGGCAGCAGGCCGGCGTCGACGAGAACGTGCACGGCGTTGCGGGCGCGTGAGCGTTCCTCCAGTTTCTGGGCCGCGGCCTTGGCCTCGATACGGGCCGGAGCGAGCGTGAACTCCTCGACCTCCGGGGTGGGATAGACCTTTGTGAACCCGGCGACGAGCTGCCCCTGGACCTTCCAGAGGCCGACCTCGATGAGGTCGATGTCGAGGTTCATCTCCGACAGCCACACGACAGTGTGGGTGACCTGCTTGGGGAAGCCAGCCGCAATGATCACTTGGCGGGGGCGCTGGAGTAGCTCTGGACTCCAGTCCCCGTCCACGTGGTCTAGGAGGCGCTGCCGGCACTCGTCGAGTTCGAGGCTCTGGCCCCTGCCCTTCAGGAAGTCGCGGTGCGCCTGGGCCAGGGTGCCGAGGTCGAAGCGGGACACCAGGGCGGCGTAGGTGATCGCCTGGAGGTGTACGTCCCGGTCGGCCGTTCCCCGCTTCAACTCGACCACCACGAGGCGCCCGGTGGCATCCAGACCCAGGACGTCCAGTCGGTCCCGCGCCGGCACCCCGTCCGTGTCGGCCCACCGGTCGAACTCGGCGGTGATGACCAGCACCGACTCACCGAGGACCTGCGGGTGCGCGATCACCCACTCCTGGAGGTGCTGTCGTTCGAGGAGCCCCTCCGCTGCGAGCGCGGTCGGTGCGATGGGTTCGGCCAAGGCCCCTTCGACGGTGAAGAGATGATCCACGCTGTCCCCCTGCCCCAGTCCGTCAGCCAGGCGCTCCCGCACCGACCGCCCCGAGCCTACGTGCGGGCCGCGCCCCAGGGCAGTTGCTTCCGGTAGATCACGGACTGGGTGGGGCTGACTCCGAAGTCAGCTCGCCGTCGAGATCTTGTTGATGGGCATCCGGCGACGCTGTCGACCTGGCTCAATGGAGGCATGGAGATCGGGGAGTGCTGGGCCTATCGGGCCAAGCCGAAGGAACTGGGCGGCGCCCTGCGCCAGGTGGAGATCGTCCGAGTGGGCGCCTCCGGCAGGTCAGGAATCCACGTGCGGTTCCTCGACGGTGATGAGGCCGGACTACAGGAGTGGGTCAGCGCCGGCAGTCTGCTCGTGCTCTGGGCTGATGCCGACGCCTTCCGTGCGGATGACACGGCGGAGCTCGCCCTGGCCGAGGCGTCGAGGGAGGTACGGGGGAGCGCCGAGTTCGAGGCGGCCCGGATGATCCTGGGCCTCGTCCGCCCCAAGGGGCGGCTGCGGCTACGCAAGGCGGTGGCGGACGCGGGCGTGCTGGAGCTCGGCCACCTCGACGAGACGGCGCCACTGGTCGGGATGGACCCCGCCGACCTTCGCGGCGACGGCATGGTCCACGAGGACCGCAACGGCCTCTGCCTGGTCGGCTGGCCGGTCGCCGAGCGGATCGCGCGGCAGGTGGCCAAGCGGCTGGCCGAGGAGGTCCTGCCGGAGGTGGACCGCCGTCAGCAGGCCGTGGACGAGGAACGCGCTCGGCCCTCCTGGCACTCGTACCACCGCCGGGACGACCGCAAGCTGGACGCGGAAGCGGCCGCCTTGCGTACGGTCCGGGAGTGGTGTGGGGAGGAGAAGGCCGAGCGCTACGACGAGCTCGTCGCCCTACGCGCCGAGGTGCTGCGACTCGGCGATTTGGTCGAGCAGGCGGTGAAGGCGCTCCGGGACCGTGGGCACGGCGTCATCGCCTCCACCATTGAGCGCGGCCTTGGGGTCCATATCTCCAGCCTTGGTCCTGACGTGCGTCGTTGAAACCGTCACGCCACCGCTCGGGCTCCGGCTTGGGCGGTGCGGGCTCCGCCGGTGGCTTCACCTTCTCTGGGCGGTTCGGGTGCCAGCCGTCGAGGAACGGTCGCAAGTCGTCCCCCGTCGGCTCCGCGTGGAAGTTCCGGGCACCGAGCCCCTTCCCGTTCAAGGTGGGGTCCAGGCGGTCGGCCTCCGTCCTGCCCTACGCCGACCACTGCCGGAGCCGCTCGGCCTCGATGGGGTCCTCCGTCTGGGCGGCGGCGTCATCCAGCGCGGTGCAGAAGGTCCGGATCTCTCCTGCTGCTCGCCACTGTTCCAGCGCCGTGCCGAAGTGCTCGGCTCGAGCGGCGTCCACCGCCTTGATCGAAGCCACGCCGACCGCGGCCTCCCACTCCCGTTGGGCGCGCTCTTGCCTCTCGGCTTCCAGTCGGCGGTTCTCGACTTGCTGCCGTTCCCGCTCGTCCTGGAGCCGACGCTGTTCGGCCTCCCGCTCCAGCCGGGCCCGTTCCTGCTCATCGGCCCGGGTCCTGAGCGCCCGGAGTACCGAACCGATCTGGTCCTCAAGCGGCTTCTTCTCGGTGTCCGCCCACTCCTTCTTCCAGCCGTACTGGTAACCCTGTTGCTGGGCGAGGACCATCTCCAGTTCCCCGGACGGCTCGAACCGTTGCGCCGGGACGACTCGCTGCCAGTCGTACGTGCGGCGGCCCGTCGGCTTGGGCACGTACCGGACCTGTTTCTGTCGTTCCTTGAAGGTGATCTCGTACGTCCGGCCATGGATCGTGAGCAGTGGCCTTGGCTGCCTGCGCTTCTTGGACACCGCGATCTCCCCGTGGAGAGGGAGGGCCTGCTCGGCGATGAGGCGGAGCAGGGACAGCACGCGAGGAAGGACTCCCTCGGAGATCTCGAAGGCGCTATGGTCCGCGGTCACCGCAGCGAGGGCGTCGTCCACGTCGGTGATCACACGGCTGCGTGCCAGACGGATCCGGTTCCACTCCGTGTCGTCCTCGCCAGTCACCCGGAGCAGCCCCAGGAAGAAGTCCCCCTTGGTCCGCCCGCTGTACTTCAGGTGGTACCCGGCCGGCGCACACTGGCGAGCCGCGTCGAATGCCCTTCGGTAGCGGGCTCGCTCCGCCTCGTCCGGGTTGGGGACTCGGAGGAAGCGGCCGGCCTGCTGCACCTCGGTGATCAGAGCCCGTCCGATATCGGTAGGAGAGGGCCGTGGTGCTCTGGCGACGTGCTGTACCGGGAGCTTCTTCTCCACAGCGGCCTTCTCCTCGACGCGGTCGGACTCAGCCTTCTTGGGTCCGGGCGTCGTCACCGGGCGGGTCTTCCGTGGTGCCGGCTCAGGCCGGTCGGGGTGATGGCCGTGCTGGAGGTAGAAGCGCCCGACCTCCGTGATCTCTGCCCGCCACCTCCCGCCCTCCTTGGGCATGGCGATGTGCCCCCGCTCCTTCAGGGCTCGGGCGGTGAGGGCGTTCGGGGGTTTCCGACGAGACGGGTTCGACGCCCTCACTGATCCGAGTCAGGAGGGCGAGCTGGCGATCGTTGAGCGGTGACCAACGGTGCATGGTCTCGGTGGTACCGGCCGCGCCAGCCCCGCACAAGCGGAATCGTGATTCGGCTGGAAATCATCGCATTAGCTGACACGGCGTCGGGGAGAGATGAGCGAGTCATCACCGACAGTGAAGAGGGGGTTGCATGCGGCGGAGGGCCGAGACGGACAAGGCACTCAGTCAACTCGACGTCATACGGCGCACACTTGAGGATCCTGCTACGGGCCTGAGTGCGCTCTACGTGACGGTGGACCAGACACGCCAGAAGGTCCTCGAAGCAGTGGCGCAAGGCACGATGGGCCTGCGTGAGGAGAACCGCGAGCTCCGGCGGCGGCAGGAACGGATGCTCACCGACCTGGCGGAGGCGCGGAGCGGTCTGGAGGCCCTGAGCCGACGGCTGGAAGAGGGCGTCCAGGCGGTGCCGCTGCTGCCGCCCCAGGTGGCGAGCCCCTTGGTTGCCGGCGCCCCGGCCACCACCGAGTCCGTTGTGCAGCCGCCCGCTGGGCCGGACCCAGCCGAGCCCGAGGTACTCGGAGAGCCGGCCGAGCTGACCGAACGATCCGACGGGAAGGAACCCCGCGTGCTGGAAGAAGTCCGCAATGCCCATGGTCATGGGAACACGGCAGGAAAGCCGGAAACCGGGCCGCACCTGACGCCCGTCGCGGAGCCGGCCCAGGACCCCGCTCAGGCCGACCAGGATGACCAGCGCGCCCACCTGCAGTGCCTCCTGTCGGCTGCTGCGATCGCCTCCGCGACGCTGATCTGTCACCGGGAGACGTGGGACTTCATCGCAGAGCACACCAGCGGGCACACCCACTTCCGGCTCCCCGAGCGGATTGACGACGCAGATGGCGGCCGGGTCGAGGCATCCCTCTCGGGAAGGTCCCTGCTCGCCGTGCTCACCACGATGTGGAAGGTGACCCGGGAACACGAGGGCGGCGCAACGTCGCCCGGTGATGGCGGCCAGGACCTGGCCACGTGGGCGCTCGCCGCAGCCGTCTACCGCAGGACGGCTCTCGCGGTCGACCGCGTGACGCATCTGGCCGAGAAGGAGAACGGCCCCGCGTTGATCGTCCTCGACGACAGGAGTGCGCGCACGACTGCCCCGGAAGGCGGCGCCGCTGCCTGACCGGCTCCCCGTGGGAGCCGGATCCGGAGGCCGGCTCCCCGTTGGCTCCCAAGACAGGGGCAAACGCCAAACAGGGGCCTGATCCGCGATGCGGATCAGGCCCCTGACCTGGTCTTACTCTGTCGGGGTGGCGGGATTTGAACCCACGACCTCTTCGTCCCGAACGAAGCGCGCTGCCAAGCTGCGCTACACCCCGATCGTCGCCCTGAAGTGTTGCTGTCCTGGCGACATCGATTACTTTAGCGGACCTCTCGCCGGAGACGAAATCCGGTTTTCGCGGAGCGGGCGCGGGGGCCCTACGCCTTCGGGGTGAGGGTCAGCAGGGTGGCCTCCGGCGGGCAGGCGAAGCGGACCGGGGTGAAGCGGTTCGTGCCGCAGCCGGCCGAGACGTGCAGGTAGGAGCGGTGGCCCGCCGCCTCGTGCGTGGACAGGCCCTTTACCCGCTTGGTGTCCAGGTCGCAGTTGGTGACCAGGGCGCCGTAGAAGGGGATGCACAGCTGTCCGCCGTGGGTGTGGCCCGCGAGGATCAGCGGGTACCGGTCGGCGGTGAAGGATTCGAGGACGCGCAGGTACGGGGCGTGCACCACGGCCAGCGAGAAGTCCGCGTCCGCCTCCGGTCCTCCGGCGACGCTCTCGTAGCGGTCCCGCTTGATGTGCGGGTCGTCGAGGCCGGTGAAGGCCAGCTCCAGCCCGTCCAGCTTCATCCGGGCCCGGGTGTTGGTGAGGTTCAGCCAGCCTGCCGCGTCGAAGGCGTCCCGCATCTCCTCCCACGGGTTGTGCACGGCGCCGACGACCGGCTTGTTGCCGTTCAGCCCGTGCCGGCCCTGGACCTTCTCGACCAGGTAGCGCCCGGGGTTGCGCAGCCGCGGCCCGTAGTAGTCGTTCGACCCGAAGACGTACGCGCCGGGGAAGGACATCAGCGGGCCCAGGGCGTCGAGGACCTCGGGGACGCCCTCGGTGTCGGACAGGTTGTCGCCGGTGTTCACCACGAAGTCGGGGCGCAGCCCGGCCAGCGACTGCAGCCAGGCGCGCTTCTTGCGCTGCCCGCCGACCATGTGGATGTCCGAGACCTGGAGTACGCGCAGGGGGCGCATCCCCGGGGGGAGCACCGGCACCGTGACCCGGCGCAGCCGGAAGGACCGTGCCTCGAAACCGGCGGCATAGGCCACACCCGCGGCCCCCACCGCAGCGATTCCGGCAGCCGCTTTCAGTGGTACTCCGTAACGCGCACGCATGGACCCATCGTCGCAGACCGGAAAACGGGTGGGCGCCACCGTCCCCGCACCTGGCACACTCACCTGCATGACCACGCTCAAGGCCAAGCTCCAGGAAGACCTCACCACTGCGATCAAGGCGCGCGACGAACTGCACTCGTCCACGCTGCGTCTGACCCTTGCCGCCATCACCAAGGAGGAGGTCGCGGGCAAGGAGGCCCGTGTGCTCTCCGACGAGGAAGTCCTCAAGGTGATCGCCAAGGAGGCGAAGAAGCGCCGTGAGGCCGCGGACGCCTTCGCGCAGGGCGGTCGTCCCGAGCAGGCCGCGCGCGAGAGCGCCGAGGGCGAGTTCCTGGACACCTACCTGCCCAAGCAGCTCTCCGACGAGGAGCTCGCCGGGATCGTGGCGGAGGCCGTCGAGGAGGCCCGGTCGGCGGGCGCCGAGGGGCCGCGGGCCATGGGCGCCGTCATGAAGATCGTGACCCCGAAGGTCGCCGGACTGGCGGAGGGCGGGCGTGTCGCCGCCGCCGTGAAGAAGGCGCTCTCGTAGGACTCGCACGACCCACGCGCACGACCCATGCGCACGACCAATGCGCACGACGAACGCGTACGACCAAACGCGCACGACGAACGCGCACGACGAAAGGGGAGGGCCCCGGCCTGTTCGGCCGGGGCCCTCCCCTTTCTGTCGTCGTCGCGTACCGCCCGCTACCGGGGGCCGCGGCCGCCGATCACGTTGCCCGGGTCGATCGTGATCCCGGGGAAGGGGATGTCCGGTTCCCCGCCGCCGCCCGTGGCGCCGCCCGTCTGGCCCGCGGTCTGGCCGCCGGGCCGCCCGCCGGGCTTGCCGTCGCCGCCGGGCTTGCCGGGCCGGTTCGGGCTGGTGGACGGCTTGTTGCCGCGGGGGCCGCCGGAGGGCACGTTCGGTTCGGCGATGTGGACCGTGGTGAAGCGCAGGGCCTCGCGGCCGGACAGCGCGCCCGTGATCGCGTCCTTCCAGATCGGGCCGGGCAGGCCACCGCCGAAGACCTTGTCGTAGGAGCGTCCGCCGATCACGATGTTCTCCATCGTGATCTTCTTCGCGCCGCCCGAGCCGACCCACACCGCGCCGGAGACGTTCGGGGTGTAGCCCACGAACCAGGCGTTGTAGCGGGAGTCGGTCGTACCGGTCTTGCCCGCGCTGTCGCGGTCGGTCAGGCCGGCCCGTTCACCGGTGCCGGAGTCGACCACGCCGCTCAGCAGGGTGTTGATGGTGTCGGCGGTGTTCTGCGACATCGCCCGCTCGCACTTGCTCTTGGGCACCGCGAGCGCCTTGCCGTGTGCGTCGGTGATCGACTCGATGGCGACCGGGGTGCAGTAGACGCCGCGGTTGGCGAAGGCCGCGTACGCGTTGGCCATCGTCAGCGGGGACATCTCCTCCGAGCCGAGCGCGATGGCGGGGCCGTCGGCCAGCTTCGCGCCGCTCGCCGGCACCACGCCGAGCTTGGCCGCCATCTCCGACACCGGGCACAGGCCGATCTCGGAGATCATCTCGACGAAGTAGGTGTTGATCGACTTCTCCATCGCCGTACGCAGCGCGTACGGGCCGATCTCGTCCTCGGTCTCGTTCTCCGCGGACTCCTTCTGGGTGTTGATGTACTGCGAGCCGTCGCAGCGGGAGATCGGGCTCGGGTAGTCGAGCTTGTTCGGGGCCTGGTAGACCTTCGTCGGCGGCATCCCCCGCTCCAGGGCGGCGGCGGCGATGAAGGGCTTGAAGGTCGAACCGACCTGGAAGCCGAAGTTCGAGCCGCCCATCCGCTTGTCCACGGAGTAGTTGATCTGCGTCTCGTTCTTGCCGAAGCCGTACGGCTTGGACTGGCCCATCGCCAGCACCCGTCCGGTGCCCGGCTGGACCATGGTCACAGCCGTCGCGATCGAGTCCTCCTGGTAGACGTGGTCCTTGATCGACTCGTTGGCCGCGTCCTGCGACTGCGGGTCCAGGGTCGTGCGGACGGTCAGGCCGCCCTTGTTCCAGAGCTTCGCCCGCTCCTCGCGCGTCTTGCCGAAGACCGGGTCGGTCAGGAAGGAGTTGCGCACGTAGTCGCAGAAGAAGCCCGCGCCCTTGACCGCCGTGATGCAGCCGTTCCTGGGTTTGGTGACCTTCAGCGTGACCGGCTTGGCCTTGGCCGCGTCGGCCTCCGCCTGCGAGACGTCCTTGGTGTCGGCCATCCGCTGGAGGACGATGTTGCGGCGCTTCATCGCCTCCTGGGCGTCGTTCACCGGGTCGTAGCGGCTCGGCGACTGCACGACGCCCGCCAGCAGCGCGGACTCCTCCAGGGTCAGGTCCTTGGCCGGCTTGCTGAAGTACCGCTGGGCGGCGGACTCGATCCCGTAGGCCTGCTGGCCGAAGTAGGTGATGTTGAGGTAGTTCTCGAGGATCTTCTTCTTCCCGAGCTCCTCCTCGACCTGGATCGAGTACTTCAGCTCGCGGATCTTGCGGCCGAGGCTCTTCTCCTGGGCCTCGCGCACCTTGGTCTCGTCGTCGCCGGCCTCCTCGACGAAGACGTTCTTCACGTACTGCTGGGTGAGCGTGGACGCGCCCTGGGCCGCGCCGCCCTCCTGCGCGTTGCGGTTGACCGCGCGCAGGATGCCCTTGAGGTCGACCGCGCCGTGCTCGTAGAAGCGCGAGTCCTCGATGGCGACGATGGCCTTCTGCATGTACGGGGAGATCGACGTGAGCGGGACCACCTGCCGGTCGCGCGAATAGACGGTGGCGATCAAGCCACCCTCGGCGTCCAGGATCGTGGTCCGCTGGCTCAGTGGTGGCGTCTTGAGATTGGCCGGGATCTCGTCGAATCCCTCGACCGTGCCCTTGGCGGCCAGTCCCAGGGCGCCTGCAGCCGGAATCGCCATGCCCGCCAGCACGACTCCGGAGAGAACGGACACCCCGAGGAACTTGGCGGCCTGCTGACTACCGGTGAGCCCGCCGCCCGAGCGCTTCTTTCCCATGGAGGGCAGCCTACGTTCTGATTCGCCGGACACACGCGAATGCCTTGGCCTAAGCTGACCCCAACTGTCACAGCAGTCCGGTGCGACATCAACCCCTCGGCTTGATTTTCACCCTTCCCGAATGGGGTGGACTGATGTCCGAATCTCGCTGCCCCGGTGAACTTGATCCGCCGATTACACCCGAATCGCCGGAATGGTCGGGCATGTCGCCGGATCACTCCGTCGGGTGATCTGCCGCTTACCCATAGTCCGTTCGGACCATTCAAGATTGGGCCCGTCGGGGGTGTTGCACTGTGCCTGCCTTCCGTAACGTCCTCAACTGGCAGCGGTGAATATGCCGCTACCGCCGTGGGGGAGCCTCGATTCGGGAGAGGACGGCGCCGGGATGGGCTGGGTTACCGACTGGAGTGCGCAGGCAGCCTGCCGCACTACCGATCCGGATGAACTGTTCGTTCAAGGAGCGGCACAGAACAGGGCCAAGGCGGTGTGCACCGGGTGTCCGGTGCGGACCGAATGCCTGGCCGACGCGCTCGACAATCGCGTCGAGTTCGGCGTGTGGGGCGGAATGACCGAGCGGGAACGACGTGCGCTGCTGCGCCGGCGTCCCACCGTCACCTCGTGGCGACGGCTGCTCGAAACCGCACGCACGGAGTACGAGCGCAGCACGGGCATCCTGACCATGGATGCAGACGCGGAGATCGACGTTCCGTACGAGACGTACGCGGCAGCCGGGTAGAACACACGGCCGCCACCTTCGTACGAACGCCTTACGCTCCGGCCGGCACCCCGGCCGCGAGTCGTTCTCCGATGGCCCGCAGTCCGGCGAGGTCGTGCACATCGCCGGGCAGGGCGGCCACTTCGGCCACCGCCACCTCGGGGTGAAGCGAGGTGAAGCGATCACGCGTGCGCTGCTCACGCGCGATCACCTGCATCCGTTCGGCGTGCAGGCGCAGCAGTCCTGCCGTGATCCGGTCGACGGCCGTGGTGTCGTCATCGGCGCCGGGGGGTTCGGCGGCCGTGTCACGAAGTCCAGCTTTCCCGGACTCCTGATCGACAATGCCGCCTTCTTCAAGATTCTCTGCGGCGGCCAACGCCCGTTCGGCGGACAGCTGGTCGGCCCCGCTGCCGTGCACACGGTTGAGCACCAGACCGGCCAGCGGCATGCGCTCCGCGGCCAGCCGCTCCACGAAGTACGCCGCCTCGCGCAGTGCGTCCGGCTCGGGCGCCGCGACCACGAGGAAGGCCGTACCGGGCGCCTGGAGCAGCCGGAAGGTCGCGTCGGCGCGCGTGCGGAAGCCGCCGAACATCGTGTCCATCGCCGCCACGAAGGTCTGGACGTCCTTCAGCAGCGAAGCCCCCATCAGCTTGCTGAGGGTGCCGGTCATCATCGACATGCCGACGTTCAGGAACTTCATCCCGGCCCGGCCGCCCACCTTCGCCGGCGCCATCAGCACCCGGATGAACTTCCCGTCCAGGAAGGACCCGAGACGCTTCGGCGCGTCCAGGAAGTCCAGCGCGGACCGGCTCGGCGGGGTGTCCACGATGATCAGGTCCCAGTCGTCCCGGGCCCGAAGCTGCCCGAGCTTCTCCATCGCCATGTACTCCTGCGTGCCCGCGAAACCGGCCGACAGCGACTGGTAGAAGGGGTTGGCGAGGATGGCCCGGGCGCGCTCGGCGTCCGCGTGCGCTTCGACGATCTCGTCGAAGGTGCGCTTCATGTCCAGCATCATGGCGTGCAGTTCGCCGCCGTCCTCACCGGCGTCCGCGACCCTGCGGGGCGTGTTGTCCAGCGAGTCGATGCCCATCGACTGCGCGAGCCGCCGCGCCGGATCGATGGTCAGCACGACCGCCTTCCGCCCGCGCGCCGCCGCCCGTACGCCCAGGGCCGCGGCCGTGGTCGTCTTCCCGACGCCGCCCGCCCCGCAGCACACGATGATGCGGGTCTGCCGGTCGTCCAGCAGCCGGTCGACCGCCAGCCGCGGCGGAGAGTCCAGGCCCACCGTGTCCACCCCCTCGCTCATTCGGCCACCGACTGCTTCCGCAGTTCCTTGGCCAGCTCGTAGAGCCCCGCCAGGTCCATCCCCGCCCCGAGGAGGGGCAGTTCGTACGTCGGCAGGTCCAGGCCAGTCAGTACGGCGCGCTGCTCGCGCTCCAGCTCCACCCGGCCCGCGTGCTCGGCTGCCTGCGCGAGCAGCGGTTCGACCAGCCGCTCGGCCAGTCCGCCGCGCCGCGCGCCGCCCAGCCCCGCCCGGGACAGGGCGCGGGCCACCCCGGCGCGGTGGTCGCCGGCCGCGGTGCGCAGGGTGTCCTCGTCCAGATGGTGCGGGCGGACCATGTTGACGACGACACGGCCGACGGGCAGCCCCGCCTCGCGCAGTTCCTCGATGCCGTCCGCGGTCTCCTGGACGGGCATCTCCTCGAGGAGGGTGACCAGGTGCACCGCCGTCTCGGGGGACTTGAGCACCTTCATGACGGCCTGCGCCTGGTTGTGGATCGGCCCGAACCGGGCCAGGCCCGCGACCTCGTCGTTGACGTTGAGGAAGCGGGTGATCCGCCCGGTCGGCGGCGCGTCCATGATCACGTGGTCGTAGACGTACTGCCCGGCCTTGTCCTTGCGGCGCACCGCCTCGCAGGCCTTGCCGGTCAGCAGCACGTCGCGCAGGCCGGGGGCGATCGTCGTCGCGAAATCGATGGCGCCGAGCTTCTTGAGGGCGCGCCCGGCCGAGCCGAGCTTGTAGAACATCTGGAGGTAGTCCAGCAGCGCCCGCTCGGCGTCGATGGCGAGCGCGAAGACCTCGCCCCCGCCGGGCGCCACCGCGATCTTCCGCTCCTCGTAGGGGAGCGCCTCGGCGCCGAAGAGCTGCGCGAGCCCCTGCCTCCCCTCGACCTCCACCAGTAGAGTCCGTCCGCCCTCGCGCGCGAGGGCAAGCGCGAGTGCCGCGGCGACCGTGGTCTTGCCGGTGCCGCCCTTGCCGCTGACCACCTGGAGCCTGCTCACATCGCCCGAGCCTAACCACTCGGCTCCCGGGGCGCGCATGAGCCCCGCATCACAGGCACTACCCTCGCTCCCATGACCAAGAAGTTCGAATACGCGACGGTCCCGCTGCTTGTCCACGCCACCAAGCAGATCCTGGACACCTGGGGCGAGGACGGCTGGGAGCTCGTCCAGGTCGTGCCCGGCCCGAACAACCCCGAGCAGCTCGTGGCCTACCTCAAGCGGGAGAAGGCATGAGCGGCGTCGTCGACGCGAAGCTGGCCGAGCTCGGCCTGACCCTCCCCGAGGTCGTCCCGCCGCTGGCCACCTACCAGCCGGCGGTGCGGTCGGGCGCCTACGTCTACACCGCGGGCCAGCTCCCGATGGTCAAGGGCAGCATGCCGGTCACCGGCAAGGTCGGCGCCGAGGTCTCGCCGGAGCAGGCCAAGGAACTGGCCGCCACCTGCGCGCTGAACGCCCTGGCCGCCGTCAAGTCGGTCGTCGGTGACCTCGACAAGATCGCGCGTGTCGTGAAGGTCGTCGGCTTCGTCGCCTCGGCCCCCGACTTCACCGGTCAGCCGGGCGTGCTGAACGGCGCGAGCGAGCTCCTGGGCGCCGTCCTCGGCGAGAAGGGCGTCCACGCCCGCAGCGCCGTCGGTGTGGCGGTCCTGCCGCTCGACGCGCCCGTCGAGGTCGAGATCCAGGTTGAGCTGGTTCCCGGAGCCTGACCCCCGCGGGAAGCCGTACGGACCGGGGCGCTGCGCCGTTTCACGGCGCCGGCGTCCCGAGCCGGCCCGCTCCCGGGTCCGTCCCGGCGCGGGCCGGCGGGCGTAGCCTTTCCGGCCGCCGCGCGTCGGCCGTCGGAAGGACGACCCTCGAACATCGGGCCGGATGGCCGTAGCATCCGGCCATGCCGAATGGTCAGCAGCAGCCCCCCGCCGGGGGCCAGTGGTACCCGCCCGAATGGCCCGACCGCATCCGCGCGCTCGCGGACGGCTCGCTCACCCCGGTGGAACCGCGGCTCGCCGCCACCGTGATGCTCCTGCGCGACACCCCGGACGGGCCCGTCGTCCACATGCTGCGCAGACGGGCCTCCATGGCCTTCGCCGGCGGTGCCTACGCCTATCCGGGCGGCGGGGTCGACCCCCGCGACGAGGAGCACCACGTCGGCTGGGCGGGCCCCTCGCAGGCGGACTGGGCGGCCCGGCTCGGGACCGACGCCCGTACCGCGCAGGCCATCGTGTGCGGCGCCGTACGGGAGACCTTCGAGGAGGCGGGCGTCCTGCTCGCCGGCCCGACCGCGGACACGGTCGTCGGGGACACCACCGGCGACGACTGGGAGGCGGACCGGCAGGCCCTCGTGGCGCGGGAGCTGTCCTTCGCGGACTTCCTCGAACGCCGTGGCCTGTGGCTGCGCTCGGACCTGCTCGGTGCCTGGGCGCGCTGGATCACGCCCGAGTTCGAGCCGCGCCGCTACGACACCTGGTTCTTCGTGGCCGCCCTCCCCGAGGGCCAGCGCACCCGCAACGCCTCCACCGAGGCCGACCGGACCGTCTGGATCCGCCCGGCCGACGCGGCCGACGGGTACGACAAGGGCGAGCTGCTGATGATGCCGCCGACCATCTCCACGCTGCGGTCCCTGGAGGCGTACGGGAGCGCCGCGGACGCGCTCACCGCGGCGGGGGCCCAGGAGCTCGCCCCGGTGCTGGCGCAGGCCGCACTGGAGGACGGCGAGGTGGTGCTCAGCTGGCCGGGCCACGACGAGTTCACCAAGCGCGTCCGCCTCGGGCGCCCCGCCGACCCCGGAGGTCCCGCATGAGCGACGCTGCCGCACTGCCCGGACAGCCCCGCGGACTCGTCACCTCGGGTCCGGCCACCGCCCGCGCGGTGAACGTACTGGCCCCCAATCCCTCCGCGATGACCCTGGACGGCACCAACACCTGGCTGGTGTCCGAGCCCGACTCGGACCTCGCCGTCGTCATCGACCCCGGCCCGCTGGACGAGGCCCACCTGCGGGCGGTCGTCGCCACGGCCGAGCGGGCGGGCAAGCGGGTCGCGCTCACCCTGCTCACCCACGGCCACCCCGACCACGCGGAGGGCGCGGGCCGCCTCGCCGAGCTCACCGGTACCAAGGTCCGCGCGCTGGACCCGGCCCTGCGCCTGGGCGACGAGGGGCTGGCCGCCGGGGACGTGATCCGGACCGGCGGGCTGGAGCTGCGGGTGGTGCCGACGCCCGGTCACACCAGCGACTCGCTCTGCTTCCACCTGCCCGCCGACCGGGCGGTGCTGACCGGCGACACCATCCTCGGCCGCGGCACCACGGTGGTCGCGCACCCCGACGGACGCCTCGGCGACTATCTGGACTCCCTGCGCCGCCTGCGCTCGCTCACCGTGGACGACGGGGTGCACACCGTCCTGCCGGGGCACGGGCCGGTCCTGGAGGACGCCCAGGGCGCCGTCGAGTACTACCTGGCCCACCGGGCGCACCGGCTGGCACAGGTCGAGACGGCCGTCGAGAACGGCTTCACCACCCCCGAGGCGGTCGTCGCCCAGGTGTACGCGGACGTCGACCGCTCCCTGTGGCCGGCGGCGCAGTGGTCCGTACAGGCACAGCTCGAGTACCTTCAAGATCACGGACTGATCCCCGGAGGACCCGAATGAACACCATGTTCCTGCTCGTCATGCTCATAGGCACCGCCGGATGGATCACCTCGACGGTGTCGCTGCGCGTGAAGAGCCTCCAGGTGCAGGCGGACCGGACGGAGCGCCGCCTGGCGCTGCTGCTGGACCACCTGGGCATCGAGGAGCCGGAGCCGGCGGGCCTGGACGAGGTGCGCGCACTGATCCGGGACGACCGGCAGATCTCGGCGATCAAGGCCTACCGCCGCATCACCGGCGCGGGCCTGGCGGAGGCCAAGCTGGCCGTCGAGGCCCTCGCCGTCACCGAGCAGAAGAAGTAGGCCCCGGTCCCCGCGGGCGGCGGCGCGTCTTCGTGCCGTGGCGTGCCGTGTACTCGTCCGCGAGCCACGGTCCGAGGTCCTCGACGTAGCCGCGCGGCACGGCCGGGTCCTCGACCGGAGCCAGGGCCACCGCGGCCGCGGCCCGCATCTGGGCGGCGCGCTCGGGGTAGTAGGTGCCGAATACCTCCGCGGACTCCGTCAGGTCGCTCGTCCAGCCGCCCCACCGGGGCATGACCAGCGTGAATCCCGTGCGCACCAGGTGCCGTGCGAAGAGCCGGCTCAGCCGCCGGTACTCCGCCGGGGTCGACGCCTCCCGCAGGCTCGTCCGCCACGTGGGCAGCAGCGCGGCGAGGTCGCCGTTGGTCTCCCGGGCGAGCAGGCTGTCCGGCCGGTAGCGCGGCAGGTGCTCGGCCAGGTCCGCGCCGAGCAGCGGGGTGCACAGGCAGGCGAGGAACCAGCCGAGGTCGAATCGTTCCTCCTCGCTCAGCACGGTGTCCTTGTCGTGCAGCAGGACGCCGACGCCGTCGATCTGCTCGAAGTCGGCGTCGACGGCGCGCGCGAGGACCTCGGCGGTGTCGCGGTCGTCGTGCGAGGGCGCGTGGTGCAGGACGAGCAGCAGGTCGAGGCCGGAGCGCCCGGGCAGGGCCGTCCCGCGCGGCACGGACCCGTACAGGTACGCGCTGTGCAGCCGGCGCCCGTAGGCCTCGGCCGTCCGCTCGCGCGCGGCGGCCACGACCCCGCGGAACTCGCTCTGCACCTGCCCGAGCGAGCCCTCCCGTTCGAAGTACCCGTAGGCGTCCAGACCGCGGTGCTCCATGCTTCCACTGTGCACGGACCGGCTCCCCGGGCGTTCGAGGCGCGGGGGCCGGGGGAGGCCGGAGGCCGACCCCGTGGAGGGAGCCTTCGCCGGGCACGCAGAAGGGTCCTGCCCGGCCGGGCAGGACCCTTCTGCGTACGACCGGCGGTGCGGCCGGCAGCCGTCAGCGGGAGCGCTTCGCGAGGCGCTCCACGTCCAGCAGGATCACCGCGCGGGCCTCCAGGCGGAGCCAGCCGCGGCCCGCGAAGTCGGCCAGGGCCTTGTTCACGGTCTCGCGCGAGGCGCCGACGAGCTGTGCGAGCTCTTCCTGGGTGAGGTCGTGCACCACGTGGATGCCCTCCTCCGACTGCACGCCGAAGCGGCGCGACAGGTCGAGGAGCGCCCGGGCCACGCGGCCGGGAACGTCGGAGAAGACCAGGTCGGACATCTGGTCGTTGGTCTTGCGCAGGCGCCGGGCGACGGCGCGCAGCAGCGCGGTCGCGACCTCGGGCCGGGCGTTGAGCCAGGGCTGGAGGTCGCCGTGGCCGAGGCCGAGCAGCTTGACCTCGGTCAGCGCGGTGGCGGTGGCGGTACGCGGGCCCGGGTCGAAGAGCGACAGCTCACCGATCAGCTCGCCGGGGCCGAGGACGGCCAGCATGTTCTCGCGGCCGTCGGGGGAGGTGCGGTGCAGCTTCACCTTGCCCTCGGTCACGACATACAGCCGGTCGCCGGGGTCGCCCTCGTGGAACAGGGCGTCACCGCGTGCGAGGGTCACCTCGCCCATGGAGGCGCGGAGCTCCGCGGCCTGCTCGTCATCGAGCGCCGCGAAGAGCGGGGCGCGCCGCAGAACGTCGTCCACGAGTCTCTCTCCTATGTCGACCAGCTCAGGGGACCGTGCTCCCCATTTTGCCGGACGGCTCAAACAGTGCGATCAATCACAAGGATGCCGGACGGACGGGCGTGCTGTGCGGCGAGAGCCCAATCGGGGTGGTGTTACCTGAGGTCCGGACGGGTGTCAGCGCCCGGCCTTAGGCTGGCCGGGTGTCCAATAAGCCGGTGAGAGCACAGGCCAAGGGGTCCGCAGGAGTGACGGACGCCCAAAATTCAGCTGTGGGCGAACAGGGTCCTTCGAAGGTGCCCCCGAAGGCCGTGACTGCCCCTCAGGGCAAAGTTTCGGCCAAGAAACCGAAGGCGGCGAAGCCGGAATCCCGCCTGGCCATGGTGCGCCGGGCGCGTCGCATCAACCGCGAGCTGGCCGAGACCTACCCGTACGCCCATCCGGAGCTCGACTTCCGCAATCCCTTCGAACTGCTCGTCGCGACGGTGCTGTCCGCGCAGACCACCGACCTGCGGGTGAACCAGACGACCCCGGCGCTCTTCGCGGCCTATCCGACCCCCGAGGACATGGCCGCGGCCGTCCCCGAGGATCTGGAGGAGCTCATCCGCCCGACCGGGTTCTTCCGGATGAAGGCCAAGTCGCTGCTGGGCCTGTCGCAGGCGCTGCGGGACGACCACGGCGGGGAGGTGCCGGGCCGCCTGGAGGACCTGGTGAAGCTGCCGGGCGTCGGCCGCAAGACCGCCAACGTGGTCCTCGGCAATGCGTTCGGTGTCCCCGGGATCACCGTGGACACCCACTTCGGACGGCTGGTGCGCCGCTGGAAGTGGACCGAGCAGGAGGACCCGGAGAAGGTCGAGGCGGAGATCTGCGCGATCTTCCCCAAGAGCGAGTGGACGATGCTCTCGCACCGCGTCGTCTTCCACGGCCGCCGCATCTGCCACGCCCGCAGGCCCGCCTGCGGGGCCTGCCCGATCGCTCCGCTGTGCCCGGCGTACGGGGAGGGCGAGACGGACCCGGAGAAGGCGAAGAAGCTGCTCAAGTACGAGAAGGGCGGCCAGCCGGGCCAGCGGCTGAGCCCGCCCCCGGACTACCCGGGCCTGCCGGCGCCGCCGCTCGGCGCGGTCGCCGCGCAGGAGCCGTAGGAGCAGCAGGAACGAAGCCGTAGGAACGAATCGGTACCCGGACCGCGTTTGCGGTGTGGGAGACGCTGTTGACAGAGGAACGCGGACAGGAGCGCCTATGACGCGCGGTACACGGGACGAGGCCGGGGTCACTGCGGGAGTGCGCGAGGGGGGCGGCCCGGCCGTCACCACCGCCGGCCTGCCCGACTGGCTCGATCCCGTCGTCAAGGCCGCCCGGACCGTGGAACCGCGGCAGCTGAGCCGGTTCCTGCCGCCCGAGGACGGCCGGGGGCGGCAGTCGGCCGTCCTCATCCTGTTCGGCGAGGGCCCCCGCGGGCCGGAGCTGCTCCTGATGGAGCGCGCCGGCACGCTGCGCTCGCATGCGGGCCAGCCGTCCTTCCCGGGCGGCGCGCTGGACCCGGAGGACGGGGATCCGCACACCACCGGCCCGCTGTCGGCGGCCCTGCGCGAGGCCGAGGAGGAGACCGGACTCGATCCTTCCGGTGTTCAGCTCTTCGGGGTGCTGCCCCGGCTCTACATCCCGGTCAGCGAGTTCGTCGTGACCCCGGTCCTGGGCTGGTGGCACACCCCGAGTCCGGTCGGCGTCGTGGACCCGGCCGAGACGGCCCGGGTGTTCACGGTTCCCGTGGCCGACCTCACGGATCCCGAGCACCGGGTCACGACGGTCCACCCGCGGGGGCACCTTGGCCCCGGTTTCACCGTCGAGTCGGCCCTCGTCTGGGGTTTCACGGCCGGAGTGATCGACCGGATCCTGCACTTCGCCGGCTGGGAACGCCCGTGGGACCGATCACGTCAGGTCCCGCTCGACTGGCACGCATGAGACGGTGGCCCACGTGAACGTGCTGGACATCCTGTTGTTGCTCGCCGCCGTGTGGTTCGCGATCGTCGGCTACCGCCAGGGGTTCGTCGTCGGCGTCCTGTCGGTGATCGGCTTCCTGGGCGGTGGCCTGGTCGCCGTTGCCCTGCTCCCGCTGATCTGGGACCGGGTGACCGACAACGGCACCCAGGTGTCCACCACGGTCGTGGTCATCGCCGTCGTCGCGATCATCATCTGTGCCTCGGTCGGCCAGGCGCTGACCACCCATCTCGGCGGCAAACTCCGCCGCCAGATCACCGGCACGCCCGCGCGCGTGCTCGACGCCACGGGCGGCGCCCTGGTCAACGTGGTCGCGATGCTGCTCGTGGCCTGGCTGATCGGCTCGGCGCTGGCCGGTACCTCGCTGCCGACCCTGGGCAAGGAGGTCCGCAACTCCAAGGTGCTCCTGGGGGTTTCGCGGGTGCTGCCCGACCAGGCGAACAGCTGGTTCTCGGACTTCAGCTCCACCCTTGCGCGCAACGGCTTCCCGCAGGTGTTCAGCCCGTTCTCCAACGAGCCCATCACCGAGGTGAAGGCGCCCGACCCGGCGCTCGCCACCAGTCCGGTCGCGGACCTGGCCAAGCGCTCGATCGTGAAGGTCGTGGGTACGGCGCCCAGTTGCAGCAAGGTGCTGGAGGGCACGGGCTTCGTCTTCGCGCCCGGCAAGGTCATGACCAACGCGCACGTCGTCGGCGGGGTGAGTGAGCCGACCGTGCAGATCGGCGGCGAGGGCAAGCTGTACGACGGCAAGGTCGTGCTCTACGACTGGGAGCGCGACATCGCCGTCCTGGACGTGCCGAAGCTGAAGGCGCCGCCGCTGGAGTTCACCGACAAGGACGCGACGAGCGGCAACGACGCGATCGTCGCCGGCTTCCCGGAGAACGGCGCGTACGACGTCCGCGCGGCCCGCGTCCGCGGCCGGATCAATGCCAACGGACCGGACATCTACCACCGCGGCACCGTCCGACGGGACGTCTACTCGCTCTTCGCGACGGTCCGCCAGGGCAACTCCGGCGGCCCGCTGCTGACGCCCGACGGCAAGGTCTACGGGGTCGTGTTCGCGAAGTCCCTCGACGACCCGAACACCGGCTACGCCCTGACCGTGGACGAGATCCGCGACGACATCGAGAAGGGCCGGACCGCCGAGCGCCGGGTCGAGAGCCAGGGCTGCGCCCTCTGACGCGGCGCCCCCGCCGGGTCCCTACGTCCGCGGATGCCGCAGGCGTGCGGAGACCCAGCGGGCCCGGCGGCGCAGGATGCGGGGAATGCCGAGGCGTGGGCCGTGGCCGTGCCGGCCGGCCCTCTCGTGCGTGCCCGGCGTGGCTGCCGAGCGGCGTTCGTGCGCGGTGTCACCGTAGTCGTGCGTCCAGCTCATACTCGGCTCTGTGCCCGGGCCCCAAGGTCCGTAATCCCGCACGGGGCAGCCAATTGGCCTATGCGCCGGGCAATTGAATGCCCGTAGGACGATCGGACCGCTGAACTGCCGTACGTGCGGCGGGCGGTCAGCGGTCCGGCTCGGGGTCCTTCAGCCAGTTCACCAGCTCGGTCGAGAAGGCGACGGGGTCCTCCTCGTGCGGGAAGTGCCCGAGCCCGTCGAACAGCCGCCACCGGTACGGGGCTTCGACGTACTCGCCGGATCCGGCCGCGCTGCGCGTGCGCATCACCGGGTCGAGCGAACCGTGCAGGTGCAGCGTGGGCACCCGGACGGGGCGCTTCATCCGCCGGTTGAACTGCAGCCCGTCCGGCCGGGCCATCGACCGCATCATCCAGCGGTACGGCTCGATCGAGCAGTGCGCGGTGGACGGGATGCACATGGCCCGCCGGTACACGGTGAGGTCCTCCTCCTCGGGAGGCCGCGGCCCCGACCAGTCGCGGATCAGGTCCCCCACGAGGGCCCCGCCGTCGGCGACGAGCTGCCGCTCGGGCACGAACGGCCGCTGGAAGCCCCAGATGTGTGAACTCGCCCGGGTCTGCCCGAAGTCCGACAGCATCGCCGAGCGCCAGCGACGGGGATGGGGCATGGACGACACGACGAGACGGCGCACCAGCTTGGGCCGCATCACGGCCGCCGTCCAGGCGAGGTACCCGCCCAGGTCGTGCCCGACGAGCGCGGCGTCCGGCTCGCCGAGGGACCGTACGACCCCGGTGATGTCGAGCGCCAGGTTGGCGGGGTCGTAGCCGCGCGGGGTGCGGTCGCTGCCGCCGACCCCGCGCAGGTCCATCGCGACCGCGCGGTACCCGGCGTCGGCGAGCGCTCTCAGCTGGTGCCGCCAGGTCCACCAGAACTGCGGGAAGCCGTGCAGCAGCAGCACCAGCGGCCCGTCACCGAGCTCGGCGACGTGGAACCGGGCACCGTTGGCGGCCACGTCCCGGTGCGTCACCGCTTCCCCGCCGGGGAGGTCGAGCCGCACGGCTGTGGTGGCCGTGGGCGGAATGCTGGGGTCCGGCGTGGGCGCTGTCATGAGGACGAGCGTGCCACACCCACAGCCTGGTCACTCACCGGCCGCGGGTGCGGCTTGACGGTCCCGACCACCGCGGCGGTCTGCTTGACCGAGGCGATGGACTTCTCCGGCGGCTTGATCTTCTTGAACTTCCGTACGGCGATCAGTGCGAGCACACCCGCGATCAGCAGGAACGCGCCGCCGACGATCAGGAAGGACCAGGCGAGGCCGAGCCCAAGGTTGTGGATCCCGTACGCCGCGGCGAAGGTCAGCACCGGGAGGGAGAAGACGGCGAAGACGCCCGCGGCGACGAGGGAGACGCTGCCGCTGCCCACGCGCTTGGCGTCCTCGCGGAGTTCCGCCTTGGCCAGGGCGATCTCGTCGTGAACCAGGGCGGACATCTCGGCGGTGGCCGAGGCGACCAGCTGGCCGAGTGTGCGCTCGGCTCCCTGCGCCCCTTGGTCCACTGCGCTCATCGCTCTCTCCTTCTGTCGTCCGCCGCCGCGTGGCGGCTGTCGTGCGTCTGTGCCTGCGTCGTCACTCAGATCATGCCGGACGGTCGGCCTCGGTGGTGGACCCGGCTGCGCTTCGGAACGCGGCGGCGGCCGCCTTCTCCGCCTTGCGGCGGTGTTCCGCCGCCCTGTCCTCGTAGATCTTCGCCATCCGCAGGTGGTACTCGGGCTTGTCCTCCTCGTAGATGTCCGGGATGCCGTCGTGGTCCTCGTCGCGCTCCTCGGCCTCGGTGAGCAGCCGGTAGCGGCGGTTGCGGAGCTTGAGCAGGACGCACGCGATCACGGCGGCGATGAGGGAGCCGATCAGCACGGCCGCCTTGATCTCGTCGGTGAGGACCGCGTCGCCCGCGAAGGCGAGCTCGCCGATGAGGAGGGAGACGGTGAAGCCGATGCCGGCGAGCGTGGCGACGGCGAGCACGTCGGCCCAGGCCAGGTCCTCGTTCAGCTCGGCCTTGGTGAAGCGGGCGGCCAGCCAGGTCCCGCCGAAGATACCCGCGGCCTTGCCGACGACGAGGCCGAGGACCACGCCGAGGGTCTCGGGTCGGGTGAAGACCTGCGCGATGGCCTCGTCGGAGAGCGATACCCCGGCGGAGAAGAGCGCGAAGAGCGGTACGGCGAGACCGGCCGAGACGGGCCGGACCAGATGCTCGATGTGCTCGCCGGGGGAGGTCTGCTCGCCCTCCCTGCGGGTGCAGCGGAGCATCAGACCCATGGCGACGCCGGCGATGGTGGCGTGCACGCCGCTGTTGTACATCAGGCCCCAGATGACCAGGGCGAGCGGGACGTAGACGTACCAGCCCCGGACGTCGCGGCGGAGCAGGAACCAGAAGAGGGCCAGCCCCACCAGCGCCCCGCCCAGCGCGAGGAAGTCGATCTCGCTGGTGAAGAACACCGCGATGATCAGGATGGCGAAGAGGTCGTCGACGACGGCGAGGGTGAGCAGGAAGGCGCGCAGCGCCGAAGGGAGGGAGGTGCCGATGACGGCGAGCACGGCGAGCGCGAAGGCGATGTCCGTGGCCGTCGGGACCGCCCAGCCGTCCATGGAGCCGTTGCCGGTGAGATTGACCAGTGCGTAGACCAGTGCGGGCACGGCCATGCCGCAGAGCGCGGCGATCACCGGGAGCGCGGCGGCCTTGGGGTCGCGCAGGTCGCCCGCGACGAGTTCGCGCTTGAGCTCGATGCCGGCGACGAAGAAGAAGACGGCGAGGAGCCCGTCGGCCGCCCAGTGCTGGAGGGAGAGGTCCAGGCCGAGGGAGGCGGGGCCGATGTGGAAGGACCGTACGCTCGCGTAGCTGTCCGAGATGGCGGGGATGTTGGCCCACAGCAGGGCGGCGATCGCGGCCACGAGGAGCAGGACGCCGCCCACCGTCTCGGCGCGCAGGGCATCGGCGATGTAGCGGCTCTCGGGCAGCGAGAGGCGACCGAGCAGCTTGCGGCTGTTGTGGTCGGTGGGGGTGGGCGCGGCCACGGGGGGCACCTCCGGGGGCTGTTGGACGGCATGGCGGAACTCGTTGCCGACCAGACTTCCCGGCGCACCCTGTGGTCTTTCTTTACGCTTTCAAGATTTTACAGGGTGTACGCGAGGGCGTATCCGGCGATCATCACTTTATGCGTGAAAGGGGCGCCCGGCGCGTCGCGCCGAGTGCCCCTTCCCGTGTCCTTCGCCGGTGACGCCTGTGACGCCGGTGTCGCCTGTGACGCCGGTGTCGCCGTATCAGTCCTCGCTGCCGGCGGCGGCCGGGAGCTTGCTCTGGATGAGGTCCATGACCGAGGAGTCGGCGAGCGTGGTGACGTCGCCGACCGCGCGGTTCTCCGCCACGTCGCGCAGCAGACGGCGCATGATCTTGCCCGAGCGGGTCTTCGGCAGCTCCTGCACGGGCAGGATCCGCTTGGGCTTGGCGATCGGGCCGAGCGTGTTGCCCACGTGGTTGCGCAGGTCCGCGACCAGGTTCGCCGTCTCGGACGCGCTGCCGCGCAGGATGACGAAGGCCACGATGGCCTGGCCGGTGGTCTCGTCGGCGGCCCCGACGACGGCGGCCTCGGCGACCGAGGGGTGCGAGACGAGCGCCGACTCGACCTCGGTGGTCGAGATGTTGTGGCCGGAGACCAGCATCACGTCGTCCACCCGGCCCAGCAGCCAGATGTCGCCGTCGTCGTCCTTCTTCGCGCCGTCGCCCGCGAAGTACTTGCCCTCGAAGCGCGACCAGTAGGTGTCGATGAAGCGCTGGTCGTCGCCCCAGATGGTGCGCAGCATCGACGGCCACGGCTCGGTGAGGACCAGGTAGCCGCCCCCGCCGTCCGGGACCTCGTGCGCCTCGTCGTCCACTACGGTGGCGGAGATGCCGGGCAGGGCGCGCTGGGCGGAGCCGGGCTTGGTGTGCGTCACGCCCGGCAGCGGGGAGATCATCATCGCGCCGGTCTCGGTCTGCCACCAGGTGTCCACGATCGGGCAGCGGTCGCCGCCGATGTGCTTGCGGTACCAGACCCAGGCCTCGGGGTTGATCGGCTCGCCGACGGAGCCCAGGACGCGCAGGCTCGACAGGTCGAACTTCGCGGGGATGTCGTCGCCCCACTTCATGAACGTCCGGATGGCCGTGGGCGCCGTGTAGAGGATGGTGACGCCGTACTTCTGCACGACCTCCCAGAAGCGGCCCTGGTGCGGGGTGTCCGGCGTGCCCTCGTACATGACCTGCGTGGCGCCGTTCGCGAGGGGCCCGTAGACGATGTAGGAGTGCCCGGTCACCCAGCCGATGTCGGCCGTGCACCAGTAGACGTCGCTCTCCGGCTTCAGGTCGAAGACCGCGTGGTGGGTGTAGGCCGCCTGCGTGAGGTAGCCGCCGGAGGTGTGCAGGATGCCCTTCGGCTTACCCGTGGTCCCCGAGGTGTAGAGGATGAAGAGCGGGTGCTCGGCGTCGAAGGCCTGCGGGGTGTGCTCCGCGGACTGGCGGGCGACCACGTCGTGCCACCAGACGTCGCGGCCCTCGGTGAAGGCGGTGTCCTGGCCGGTGCGGCGTACGACCAGTACGTGCTCGACCTGGGGGCACTTGGCGACGGCCTCGTCGATGGCGGGCTTCAGGGCGCTCGGCTTGCCGCGGCGGTAGCCGCCGTCCGCGGTGATGACCAGCTTGGCGTCGGCGTCCTGGATGCGGGAGGCGACGGCGTCGGCGGAGAAGCCGCCGAAGACCACGGAGTGCGCGGCGCCGATACGGGCGCACGCGAGCATCGCGACGACCGCCTCGGGGATCATCGGGAGGTAGACGGCGACGCGGTCGCCGGCCTCGACGCCCAGCTCGCTGAGGGCGTTGGCGGCCCTGGAGACCTCGTCCTTGAGCTCGGCGTAGGTGATCGCGCGGCTGTCGCCGGGCTCGCCCTCGAAGTGGATGGCGACGCGGTCGCCGTTGCCGGCCTCGACGTGGCGGTCCACGCAGTTGTACGCGACGTTCAGCTTGCCGTCGGCGAACCACTTCGCGAAGGGCGGGTTCGTCCAGTCGAGCGTCTCGGTCGGCTCGGTGGCCCAGGTCAGCCGCCGGGCCTGCTCGGCCCAGAAGCCCAGCCGGTCCGCGTCGGCCTGTGCATACGCAGCCTCTTTCACATTGGCGGCGGCGGCCAGATCGGCAGGCGGTGCGAACCGCCGCTCCTCCTTGAGCAGATTGGCCAGGCTCTCATTGCTCACGACATCTCCCTTTCCCAGGGTGTCCGTTGTGTCCCCGGGCATAGCTCATCAGTCTGCGGCCCAGGTGACAAGGGGTAGCCTGAAATTGGTTTAGACCTATATCACGCAGACGGCCCGAACGAGAACGGCGTGCGAACGGCCCCTCCCCGCTGCAGGGTGCGGGAAGGGGCCAATCGATGGCACGGATACCGGAGGGTATCGGTTCAGGCGTGCTGGCCGACCGTGTCGAAGACCCTGCAGTCGAAGAAGTCCTCGCCCTCGGACAGCAGGTACGCCTGGGCCTCACCCACGTGGAAGTACATCCCGTGCAGCTCCAGGGTGCCCTCGGCGAGCCGCCGGGCCACCGATTCGTGGGCCCTCAGGTGCTCCAGCTGCTGGACCACGTTGGTCAGGCAGAGCTGCTCCACGGCGTCTGCGGGCAGCCGGCCCGCGATCCGGGCCCAGGCGTGGTGGCGGCTCGCCATCCGCTCCAAACTGGGCAGTCCGTGCCGCAGCCAGCGGCGCAGCGGGGTCACCGCGACCCCGGGCGCGGAGCTGAGAAGGGCCTGCATGGCCCCGCAGCCCGAGTGCCCGCAGACCGTGATGCTGTCCACCTTCAGCACGTCCACCGCGTACTCGATGGCCGCCGCGACCGAGTCGTCCGTGGACTCGGCGCCGGGCAGCGGCACCAGATTGCCGACATTGCGGACGGTGAACAGGTCACCGGGACCGCTCGCCGTGATCATGCTGGTCACCAGCCGGGAGTCCGCGCAGGTGATGAAGAGCTGGGAGGGCCGCTGCCCCTCGCGGGCCAACCGCGCCAGCTCGTCCCGTACGTGGGGTGCGGTGTCCCGCTGGAAGGCGCTGATCCCATCGGCCAGCTGGCCCGCGCCGCGCCGCCGGGGCGCCGGCGAGGACTCCTGCGCCCCGCCGTCCTCGGGGTCCGTGGCCGCCGCTGCCGCCGCGGTCGCGGCCGTGGCCGTACGGGTGGCGGTGGCGCGGTGGTCGCAGTGGTTCTGCCAGGGGGTCCAGGGGCGGCAGCACTGGTGCGTTCCGCGGTGGGCGCGCCGGGACCGCTCGCTCTGGTGGCTTTCGGGGTGGCGGCTGTCGTGGCCGCGACCGGACCCGTCGGACCCGGCCGAGGCCTCGGCTCCGTCAGCTGCGTCGGGGGAACCGGGCTCCCCGGCCGGGGCCGGATCGGCCCCCGTGATCCGGGCCGCCTGCCCGGAGCGGCCGGTGACCTCCAGCGACCCGCCGTGTGCCAGGTGGGACTGCTGCCAGTCCTGGATCGTCTCGTAGGCCGCGTGGTCCATAAAAGAACCGTCGAGCTCGACCACGGCGTGTGCGCCGTGCGGGATCTGGTTGAGCTCCCGGCTCAGCCGCGGCACCGCGAGGAAGGTCAACTGCCCCCGGGCGCTGACGCGGTGGACACCGCTGTCCAGCCGCTCCAGCGTGATGCGCGTCCGGGCGAGCCGGTGCAGGGCCAGGGCGACGGCCACCGCGATGCCCACGGCCACGCCCTCCAGCACCCCGCCGAGCACCACGGCCACGATGGTCGTCCCGTAGACGAGGGCCTCCCGGTGCCGGGTGACGCTGCGCAGGTGCGTGATGCTGACCATCTGCACGCCCACCGCCATCACCAGGGCGGCCAGCGTGGCCAGCGGGATCAGGTCGAGGAGCGGGACCAGCAGGAAGGCCGCGAGCAGCACCCACAGGCCGTGCATCATGGACGACTTCCGGCTGGCCGCACCGGACTTGACGTTCGCCACGCTGCGCACGGCCACGCCCGTGATGGGCAGCCCGCCCAGGGCCCCGGAGACGATGTTCGCCGCGCCCTGCCCGCGCAGCTCACGGTCGAGGTCGGCGCGGGGCGGGCGGTTGTCCGTGCCCCGCTCGGACGCGATCAGCTTGTCGGTCGCGACTGCGGAGAGCAGGGACTCCACGCTTCCGACCAGGGTGATGGTCAGTACGGCGGCGATGAGACCGAGGACCGGCCCTTCGGGCATCTCGGGAAGTGCGTGGCTGCGCCAGGACGGCAGGTCCACCCGGGGGAGGCTGAGCCCGGCCAGTGCGGCGAAGGCGGTGGCCGTGGCGACGGCGGCGAGGGGCGCCGGCACCTTGCGCAGGCCCCGGCCCACCCGCCCGGGCAGCCGCGGCCAGCCGAGCAGGACGACCAGCGTCAGCGCGCTGACGCCGAGCGCCACCGGGTGCAGGTCGGCCAACTGGGCCGGCAGCCCGAGGACGTTGGCCACGGCCGAGCTCTGCGGCGTGCCGCCGAGCACGATGTGCAGCTGGGCCAGCGCGATGGTCACACCGATGCCCGCGAGCATGCCGTGCACGATGGCCGGGCTGACCATGAGCGCGGACCGGGCGGTGCGCAGGGCGGCGAGGCCGAGCTGGCAGACGCCGGCGAGCACCGTGATGGCGCACGTGGTGCGCCATCCGTACCGCTGGATCAACTCCGCGGTGACCACGGTGAGTCCGGCGGCGGGACCGCTCACCTGGAGGGGAGCGCCGCCCAGGCGTCCGGCGACGATCCCGCCCACCGCGGCCGCGACCAGGCCCGCCTGGAGCGGGGCTCCGGTGGCCAGGGCGATGCCCAGGGAGAGCGGCATGGCGATCAGGAAGACGGTGATGGAGGCGGAGAGGTCCGCGGGGAGGTCTTTGCGGACCCCTTGGGGTGTGCGTGCGGGGAAGGTGGCTGTCATGGGGTCCCGTCTCCTCTGGGATGAGGGGTGAAGCGGCGGGAGTCTCAACACTCAGTAAACGGATGGTAATGGAGAGTAAAGATGAGTGGTGGATAATTCGGGCAAATGGCATACGAATTAGCACCCAAGGGTGATTAAGCATTTTGTCCGGCTTGTCATACCTTCCTCGCACTGGACCGCATGGGACGTTGCGGCGCGGAAGTCCTGCGATGGAACTGCGAGGGAGAGGTGGGGCGGATGATCGCCGCCACGAAGAAGATCGCCGGCGGCCTGGTCGCCACGGCGCTGGTCCTGGGCGTCGCCGGGTGTACCGCCTCGGAACCTGCGAAGTCCCCGGCTGCCGGAGGCCCGAACGCACGGAAGGGCGCCCCGGAGGCGCCCGGTAGCGTCAACCGCCCCATCGGCGACGGTTCGACGGCGTACACCGGGCCGCAGCCGAACGTGCAGAAGCCGCAGAAGCTCAAGCCGGGCGAGAAGCCCCCGCAGTTCGTGGTGTTCTCGTGGGACGGGGCCGGCGAGGACAGCCAGAAGCTCTTCTCGCACTTCCGCGAGGTCGGCAAGAAGTACAACGCCCGCATGACGTACTTCCTCAGCGGCGTGTACATGCTCCCGGAGGAGAAGCGTTTCCTCTACACCGCGCCGCAGCATGCGCCCGGCCGCTCCGACATCGGCTTCGGTGACCTCCAGGGCATCAAGGACACCGCCACCCAGGTCCGTGCCGCCTGGCTGGAGGGCAACGAGATCGGCACCCACTTCAACGGGCACTTCTGCGGGCCGGACGGCGGCGTCGGCACCTGGTCCGTGGACGAGTGGAAGAGCGAGATCGACCAGGCCAAGTCCT
Source organism: Streptomyces sp. NRRL S-378 (assembly GCF_000720645.1). NCBI lineage: Bacteria > Bacillati > Actinomycetota > Actinomycetes > Kitasatosporales > Streptomycetaceae > Streptomyces > Streptomyces sp. NRRL S-378. Next base: position 47,839 of record NZ_JOBX01000004.1, on the reverse strand, counting down.
TCGTCAAGAACTGGAAGACGAACGCGGGCCTGAAGCAGGAGGAGGCGCTCCCCTTCGACTACGACAAGGAGCTCATCGGCGCCCGCACCCCCTGCCTGGAAGGTCAGAAGAACTTCATGCTGGCGGCGAAGGGCATGGGCTTCCGCTACGACTCCAGCGGGATCAGCAAGCAGATCTGGCCCAAGAAGACGGACGGGCTCTGGGACATCCCGCTCCAGCTGGTGCCGATGCCGGGCCGCGCCTTCGACACGCTGAGCATGGACTACAACTACATGGTCAACCAGTCCGGGACGACCTCGCAGGGCGACCCCTCGCAGCACACCTACTGGGGCGACCAGATGCGCGACGGCCTGCGGCAGGCCTTCGACCGCGTCTACCAGGGCAACCGCGCGCCGCTGATCATCGGCAACCACTTCGAGTCCTGGAACGGCGGCACCTACATGCGTGCCGTCGAGGAGTCGATCAAGGGCATGTGCACGCAGAAGGAGGTCCGCTGCGTGCCGTTCCGCGAGCTGGTGGACTGGCTCGACGCCCAGGACCCGAAGGTCCTGGAGTGGATGCGCACCCTCGACGTCGGCGAGGCGCCGAAGGAGGGCTGGACGAAGTTCCTGACCGCGGGGCCGCCGGCGCCGCCGGCCGCCCCCGCAGGCGTCAAGCCGGCTGCGGAGCCGGGTGAAGGGGCTGGGGACGAGGGCTGACGACCTCCTCGGTGCCCGCGCCGCCGTCGAACGCTTCGGGCGCCTCCGGGCCCTCGCGCAGGACGAACCCGGGGTCGACCTGTTCCGCCAGGTCGGCCCCGGTCTTGGCGTTGCCCCAGCTCTCCGCGTTCTTGAGGTGGAAGCTCACCATCTGCTCGGTGTACCGGACCCAGTCGCGGTGCGCGTACGAGTCGTCGGCGGCGTCCTGGAGCGCCTGGAGGGCGAACCGGTTGGTCGCCTCCAGCAGTTCGAAGGAGGCCGGCCGGCCCTTCTCCATCGCCCGGACCCAGTCGGAGTGCCCGACGGTGACGAGCAGGTCCTCGCCCACCTCGTCCTGGAGGAACTCGATGTCCTCGGGGCCCTGCACCTTGTTGCCGACGACCTTGAGCGCCACCCCGAAGTCCCGCGCGTACTCCTTGTACTGGCGGTAGACGGACACGCCCTTGCGCGTCGGTTCGGCGACGAGGAAGGTGACGTCGAAGCGGGTGAACATGCCCGAGGCGAAGGAGTCGGAGCCCGCAGTCATGTCGACGACCACGTACTCGTCCGGTCCGTCGACGAGGTGGTTCAGGCACAGCTCGACCGCTCCGACCTTGGAGTGGTAGCAGGCCACGCCCAGGTCGGCCTCGGTGAACGGCCCGGTGGCCATGAGGCGTACGGGCTCCCCGTCGAGCAGGACCGTGCGGGCGCAGGCCTCGTACACCGGGTTGTCCCCGGTGACGCGCAGCAGCCGCGAGCCGCGGCCGGGCGGAGTGGTCTTGATCATCGTGTCGGCGGACGCGATGCGCGGGTTGGAGCCCCGCAGGTAGTCCTTGATCAGGGGCAGGTGCGCGCCCAGGGCCGGCAGTGCGGCGGCCTCGTCCTCGGCGAGTCCGAGCGCGGCGCCCAGATGCTGGTTGATGTCGGCGTCCACCGCGACGACGGGGGCTTCATTGGCTGCGAGGTGGCGGATGAAGAGGGAGGACAGCGTCGTCTTGCCGCTGCCGCCCTTCCCCACGAAAGCGATCTTCATGTTCACCAAGCGTAGTGGGTGAGTAGCACTGAGTTGTCAAGGTGAGTGAAGAAGACCACTCCAAGGAGGGGTCGGTGCCGGGCCCGCGCAGTGCGTAGGCTCCCTACTTATGAGTAGCGCTTCTGACCCGTTGGCCGCCCTGGCCGGGCTGCCGGGTGTCGCCGATTCCGTCGATTCCGTACGCAAGGCCGTGGACCGCGTCTACGGGCACCGGGTGATGCGCCGCCGCAGCGGTGAGATCACTTCGGAGGCCGCCCTGCGCGGCGCCCGGGGCAGCGCCGCGCTGTCCGGCGCGGACTGGGCGCTGGAGGAGGTGCGGCGGCGTACCGACTTCGGCGCGGAGCCGGAGGCGCTGACCGTGGGCGCCGCGCTGCGGCTCACCGCGGAGGCGGGGCAGCTGCTGAGCATCTGGCGCCAGTCGCCGTTGCGGGTGCTGGCGCGCCTGCACCTGGTGGCGGTCGGGTCGACGGCCGAGGGGGACGTGGTGGGCCGCCCGCGCCTCGCGGGCGAGCCGGTGGCCGAGCCCCTGGTGGAGGCGCCGCTGCCGGGGGCCGACGAGGTCGCCGGCCGGCTGGCCGGCCTGTCCCGGATCATCATCGCGGGCGGTTCGGCCCCGGCTCTGGTCACGGCGGCGGTGGTGCACGGCGAGCTGCTGGCCCTGCGGCCGTTCGCCTCGTACAACGGGCTGGTCGCACGTGCGGCCGAGCGCATCGTCCTGATCAACAGCGGGCTGGACCCCAAGGCGATCTGCCCGGCCGAGGTCGGTCACGCCGAACAGGGCGCCGAGGCCTATCTGGCGGCCTTCGAGGGCTACCTCTCCGGAACCCCAGAGGGCGTGGCCGCGTGGATCGGCCACTGCGGCCGCGCGATCGAGCTCGGGGTGCGCGAGTCGACGGCGGTGTGCGAAGCCCTGCAGCGCGGCGCGGCCTGAGCCCTGGACAGGGTTCGGGGCCCGGACATGGGTTGCGGCGACACCGTACTGCTCTGGTGTCGCCGCTGGCATTCACGCCCAGGTACCAAGCGTCCTCGAAAGTTGCCCATCAGGTCGGGTACTTTGCCCGTCACCTGGTGCGGCTGGCCCGTAATCGACGGGTCGACGTCGCGTGGGTGCTCGGCGTTCATGCATCGGTCCGTGGGCCTTACTGCGTTTTAAAGATGATCCTCTCGGATGTTCTTTGGTCTCGCGGGCCGTTGCTTTATTTGTACTCCGCTTCGCTGCTGTGCGGAACCCCTGGCTCCACTTTTTACTTTCCGGGACGAGCGGGGGTGAACCGGACAGCTCGAATCGGTACAGGTCGGGCAATCACCCTGAGGTGGCGGCCGAGAGGGTGTGGGCCCGGCGCCGGCTCGCGTACCAGACCAGCCCGGCAGTGGCGGCGGCCGCGCCCACCGCGGCCGCGGCGATGAGCGCCGGGCGTGCGGGCATCGACAGTCCGGGGAGCCGCTGCTTCAGCCGCACTGGCCGGTTGAAGACCAGGACCGGCCACTCGCGGGCCGTCGCCTCCCGGCGCAGCGCGCGGTCCGGGTTGACGGCGTGCGGGTGCCCGACCGCCTCCAGCATCGGGATGTCGGTCGCCGAGTCGCTGTAGGCGTAGCACCGGGAGAGGTCGTAGCCCTCGGACTCGGCGAGCTCCCGTACGGCCTCCGCCTTGGTGGGTCCGTAGGCGTAGTAGTCGATTTCGCCGGTGAAGCAGCCGTCCTCGCCCACGACCATGCGCGTGGCGACGACCCGGTCCGCGCCGAGCATCTCTCCGATCGGCTCGACGACCTCCGCTCCGGAGGTGGAGACGATCACCACGTCACGGCCGGCCGTGTGGTGGGCCTCGATCAGGGAGGCGGCCTCGTCGTAGATGATCGGGTCGATGAGGTCGTGCAGGGTCTCCGCGACGATCTCCCGCACCTGCTGCACGTTCCACCCCTTGCAGAGGGCGGACAGGTACTCCCGCATCCGTTCCATCTGATCGTGGTCGGCGCCGCCGGCCAGGAAGATGAACTGGATGTATGCGGTGCGCAACACGGCCCGCCGGTTGATCAGGCCGCCTTGGTAGAAGGACTTGCTGAACGTCAAGGTGCTCGACTTCGCAATGACCGTCTTGTCCAGATCGAAGAAGGCAGCGGTGCGAGGCGAGGAGTGCGGCAAGGGCTGATTTTCCACGCCCCGAGCATATGCGCCCACCATTCGGCGTAAGGTGTGGCGCGTGGGTTTGCCTGAGAGGGCTCTCGGGTACACCATGGAAGTCACGGATCGTTCGCGACCGTGCTAACCCGGTCTGGCTCCTCCCCCCCCGAGTCGGACCGTGGGGACGACCCCCGCTCTCCCCCCCGGCGGGGGTCGTCGCATGTCCGGACGCGGTTCGCGTCCCCGGCTCCGGCCCCGATCGGTCATCTCCTCGGCCCTCCTCTTGTGCAGGGCCCGCCCGTCGCCGGCCCTCACCACGTCAGACGCGTAACGCTGCGTAGTCGTTCCCCTGCGCTCCGGAACTCACCTGTGAGGGTGACCGGGTTATTCACAATCGATGGGTTGTCCACAGTTATTGGGCAAGATCCACTTCTTTTTCCGGATCGCTGCACGGTGATTCCAGCCGCGAAGTCCGCGGCGCTGGGATTTGCAGTGAGAAGGGGGCGGAGATCGTGGCTCGATCGAAGTCGTGCGAAACACCGAAGTCCGTGATGACCGGAAGGGCGGCGGGGGTTGGGGCCGCCGCGGGAGCCCCGCCCGCAGGCGTGTCCGCCGGGGGCCGGCCGTTGATCGTCACCGAAGACCCCCTGCTGCTCGACGACTTGCTGCGGCTGTGCGCGGCCGCGGGGGCCGAGCCGCACGTGCTCCACGGGGCGCCGGGGCCCGGCGGTGCGGCCGTGGAAGCGGAGGCCGGACCGGCCGCAGGGCGGACCGATGTGGCGGTTATGTCAGCTGGCTTCAATAGGACGGGAGTTGGCTGGGATTCGGCCCCTCTCGTGCTGGTCGGGGACGATGCCGCACGGCGGGTGCGGGGTGCGCCGCGCAGGACCGGGGTCTTCCTGGTCGGACGGGACCTCGACGACCCCCTCGTGTGGCAGCGGGCGGTGGAGATCGGCGCCGAGGAGGTGTTGCGCCTCCCCGACGCCGAGGGACGGCTCGTGGACCGGATCGCCGACGTCGTCGAAGGGGCCGGACGGCCCGCCCTCGCCGTCGGGGTGATCGGAGGCAGCGGCGGGGCGGGCGCCTCCACCCTGGCCTGCGCCCTCGCGGTCCGGGCCGCCCGTGCAGGGGAGCGGACCATGCTCATCGACGGTGACCCCCTGGGCGGCGGTATGGACGTACTGCTCGGCGGTGAGGGTGCCGAAGGCCTGCGCTGGCCGGACTTCGCGGCCTCCCGGGGGCGGGTGGGCGCCGGAGCACTGGAGGAGTCCCTGCCCGAACTGCACGAGCTGCGGGTGCTCAGCTGGGACCGCGGGGACCGGGTGGTCGTGCCGCCCGCCGCCGTCCGCTCGGTGGTGGCCGCGGCGCGCCGCCGGGGCGGGGTCGTCGTGGTCGACCTCCCGCGCCGGGTGGACGAGGCCGTGGCCGAGGTGCTGGCCCAGCTCGACCTGGTGCTGATGGTGGTGCCGGGCGAGCTGCGGTCGGTGGCCGCGGCGGGCCGGGTGGCCGCCGGTGTGCGGATGGTGGCCCGGGACGTGCGGGTCGTCGTCCGGGGGCGCTGCCCGGGCGGTCTCGACCCGGAGGCCGTGGCCGGCCTCTTGGGGGCGCCGCTGGCCGGTGAGGTGCCCGTCGAGGTCGGCCTCCCGGGTCGGGTGGCCGAGGGGGAGCCGCCGGGGGCGCAGGCGCGCGGCTCTCTCGCCCGCTTCTGCGACGGCTTCTGGCAGCGGGCACTCGGTGCCGCTCAGGGGGTGCCGGCATGAGCGCGGTGCTGCTGGACGCGGTGCGCCGACGGCTCGCCGAGAGCGGGGCGGAACCGACCCCGGCGCGGGTGGCGGCGGCCCTGCGCGCACAGGGCAGGCTGCTGGGCGACGAGGAAGTGCTCGGCGCTGCCGCCGAGTTGCGTTCCGAACTGGTCGGCGCGGGTCCGCTGGAGCCGCTGCTCGCCGATCCGGAGGTGACCGACGTGCTGGTGGCCGCCCCGGACCGGGTGTGGGTGGATCGCGGTGGCGGGCTGGAACTGACGGGGGTGACCTTCGCCGACGCGGGGGCTGTGCGCAGGCTCGCCCAGCGGCTGGCCGCCGTCGCCGGTCGGCGCCTCGACGACGCCCGGCCCTGGGTGGACGCCCGGATGCCCGACGGAACCCGTTTGCACGCCGTGCTGCCACCGGTCTCCGTGGGTTCGGCCTGTCTCTCGCTGCGGGTCGTGCGGCCACGGGCGTTCACCCTGGACGAGCTCGTCGCGGCGGGCACGCTGCCACCCGGCGGGCAGGGGCTGCTGCGGGACATGGTCGGGGCCCGGTTGTCGTTCCTCGTCTCCGGCGGGACGGGGACCGGCAAGACCACGCTCCTGAGTGCCCTGTTGGGACTGGTGGGGCCCGGTGAGCGGATCGTCCTGGCCGAGGATTCCGCCGAGCTGCGTCCCGACCATCCCCACGTGGTGCGGCTGGAGACCCGGCCCGCCAATCAGGAGGGCGCGGGGCTGGTCACGCTGGCGGACCTGGTCCGGCAGGCGCTGCGGATGCGGCCCGACCGGCTGGTGGTGGGGGAGGTGCGGGGCGCCGAGGTGGCGGACCTGCTCGCCGCCCTGAACACCGGCCACGAGGGGGGTTGCGGCACGGTGCACGCCAATGCCGCCGCCCATGTACCGGCCCGGCTGGAGGCACTGGGGACGGCCGCAGGTCTCGACCGGGGCGCCCTGCACAGCCAGTTGGCCGCCGCGCTGACCCTGGTGCTGCACCTGGTGCGGGACCGGGCGGGGCGGCGCCGGGTGGCCGAGGTGCACGTCCTGGAGCGGGACCCCGCCGGACTGGTGGTGACCGTGCCCGCGCTGCGCTGGGCCGCCCGCGGTTTCGAACGGGAGCAGGGCTGGGAGCGTCTGCGCCCGCTGCTGCGAGGTGCCCGGTGAGCGCCGGGGCGGGGCTTCCGCTGCCGCTGTTCGCGGGGGTGCTGTGCGCGGGTGCGGCCGCCTGGGGGATCACCGGATGCGACCGGGGGTCCCGGCGGGCCCGGGCGGTGCTGGCCGCAGGGGGCAGGCCGCTCGCTTGCGGGCCGCCGCGCCGGGAGCTGCTGCTCGGCGCCGTATGGGTGCGGGCCGTGCGCCGGCGGGAGTGGGCCTGCCTCGCGGCCGGGCTGGTGATCGCGGTCCTGGGCGGGTCGGTGCTGCCGCTGCTGGCCGGAGCGGCCGCGGTACCCCTGGTACGGCGGTGGCTGGCGGTGCGGGCGCGTGAACGGGCCCGCAGCGAGCGGGCGGCCGAGGTGGTGGCCCTGTGCGGGGCGGCGGTGGGTGAGCTGCGGGCGGGGGCCCAGCCCGGGCAGGCGTTGATGGCGGCGCTGCGGCGGACGGCCGCGGGCCCCGGCGGGCCGGGTGCGGCGGAGGCGGGCGTACTGGCCGCCGCGGCGTTCGGCGGGGACGTACCCGGGGCGCTGCGCCAGGCGGCGCGGGAGCCCGGTGCCGAGGGGCTGGCCGGAATGGCCGCCTGCTGGCGGGTGTCGGTGGACGGCGGGGCCGGACTGGCCGCCGGGCTGGACCGGCTGGAGGGAGCCCTGCGGGCCGAGCGGGACCGGCAGGAGTCGCTGCGGGCCCAGTTGGCGGGGGCGCGGTCGACGGTGCTGGTGCTCGCCCTGCTGCCCCTGGTGGGTCTGTTGATCGGTACGGGGCTGGGGGCGGATCCGCTGAGGATCCTGCTGCACACCCCGATGGGGTGGGGCTGCCTGCTGGCGGGAGGGGTGCTGGAGGGGCTGGGGCTGCTGTGGTGCCGTCGGATCGTCGGGGCGGTGGAGCGGTGACGGCCGGCTTCTCCGTCCACAGGCTGGGGATCGTCCTGGGCGCGGCGGCCGTCCTGTGGATGGTGTCGGCGGTGGCGGGGCGGGTCAGGGCGCGCGCCGTCCGGCGCAGGACCGCGGCTCTGCTGGGGGCGCGACCGGGGGCGCGGCCCGGGGCGAAGGGGCCGGCGCTCGGCTCCGCGCTGCGGGGTACGGCGGCGTGGGCCTTCCCGGCCGGGGCGTTGCTGGCGGGCTGGCTGCTCGTCGGCGGGGTGGCCGGCGTGGCCGTCGGCTGCCTGGCGGCGGCCGGGGTGCGGCGTCTGTCGGCCCGGCAGCGGGCATCGGCCGCGGTGGATCCGCGGGAGACGGAGCGTCAACTGCCGTTCGCGGCCGATCTGCTGGCCGCCTGTCTGGCGGCCGGCGCCGGGCCGGTCGAGGCGGCGGAGGTGGTGGGTGAGTCGCTGGGCGGCCCGGTGGGCGAGCGGCTCGCGAGCGCCGGCGCGGAGCTGCGGCTCGGCGGCGAACCGGGTTCGGGGTGGGGGAGGCTGGCGGAGATACCGGGCGCCCGGGCGCTCGCCGAATGCCTGGAGCGGGCCGCCCGGACCGGGGCGCCCGCGGCGGAGCCGATGTCCCGGCTCGCCTCCGGCCTCCGGGAGGACCGGGCCCGCCGGGCCGGGGCCCGGGCCCAGCGGGCGGCGGTTCTGGTCACCGCACCGGTGGGGCTGTGTTTCCTCCCCGCATTTCTTTCGATCGGGGTCGCGCCGGTGGTGATCGGTATGGCCTCGGGACTTCTCTCCAACCCCTGAAGTCGCATTGACCACACATCAACAACGTAAATCCACGGGAGGTTGCCATGAGGATCATCTGGTTTCGTGTACGGACGGTGCTCTCCGGTCGCGGGAGCGACGCGGGGATGTCCACTTCGGAATACGCCATGGGCACGATCGCGGCGTGCGCATTCGCGGCCGTTCTCTACAAGGTGGTGACGAGTGACGTCGTCGCCACGGCGCTTCAGTCGACCATCGGGAAGGCACTCGATGTGCCGTTCTGAGAAGAGGCCCGGGCGGGGGACGGAAATGCGGGACCGGGGATATGTGACGGCGGAGGCCGCCCTGGTGATTCCGGCGCTGGTGCTCTTCGCGGCGTCACTGGTGTGGGCCCTGATGGCGGCGGCCGGACAGATCCGGTGTGTGGACGCCGCCCGGGCCGGTGCCCGGGCGGCGTCCAGGTCGGAGCCGGCGGAGGTGGCGGTGGCGGCGGCCCGCGAGGCCGCGCCCCCGGGGGCTCGGGTAGAGCTGGAGCGGGTGGGCGACCTCTGGCGGGTCCGGGTGGCGGCGCCCGCGCCCGGGCCGGCCGGGATCCCGCTGCGGCTGGGCGCGCAGGCGGTGGCCCTCGCCGAGGACAGCGTGGGGCCGCCGACGTGAGCCGGGACCGGGGCTCGGCCACGGTCTGGGCGGCGCTGGTGGCGACGGTGCTGGGCGCGGTGTTCGCCGGGGTGCTGCTGCTCGGGCAGGCCGTCGTGGCCCGGCACCGGGCGGCGGCGGCCGCGGACCTGGCGGCGCTCGCGGCGGCGGCCACCTGGGCGCACGGGCCGGACACCGCCTGCGCCACGGCCCTCCGGGTGGCCCGGGCACAGGGCGCGGAGCTCGCCGGGTGCCGCGTCGGCGGCGAGGTCGTCGACGTGGCCGCCCGGGTCGCGGCGGGCCCCTTCGCACCCGAGATCCGGGCCCGCGCCGGACCGCCCCGTGACCCGCCCGGCTAACCGCCGGCGGGGGCCCGCGCCGGACCGCCCCGTGACCCGCCCGGCTGAAGACCCCCCTGCGGTCGCCCGCGGGCCCTTCCGGGCGCGGCCCAGGGCCGTAGGGGCGCGGCCCGGCGGGTCAGGGGGTGGGGGTCGGGGGGTGCGGCGATTCGGAGAGGAGGCGGGTGAGCAGGCGGACGGCGCCGCGCTTGTGGAGGGGGTCGTTGCCGTTGCCGCACTTGGGGGACTGGATGCAGGAGGGGCATCCGGCCTCGCACTCGCAGGCGGCGATGGCGTCGCGGGTGGCCGTCAGCCAGGCGCGGGCCGTGTGGAAGGCCCGCTCCGCGAAGCCGGCGCCGCCGGGGTGGCCGTCGTAGACGAAGACCGTGGGGAGGAGGGTGTCGGGATGCAGCGGCACGGACACGCCGCCGATGTCCCAGCGGTCGCAGGTGGCGAACAGCGGCAGCATGCCGATGGAGGCGTGTTCCGCGGCGTGCAGGGCGCCCCCGAGGATCTCCGGGTTGATCCGGGCCTCGTCGAGCTGGTCCTCGGTCACCGTCCACCAGACGGCCCTGGTGCGCAGGGTGCGGGGCGGCAGGTCCAGCTTGGCCTCGCCGAGGACCTCGCCGGTGATCAGTTTGCGGCGCAGGTAGGAGACGACCTGGTTGGTCACCTCCACGGAGCCGAAGCAGAGCCGGGCCGAGCCCCACGGGATCTCGGTCTCGGTCTCCAGGACGGAGATGGAGGTGGTGTCGCGGGCCGTGGTGGAGAAGGGCGGGTCCGCCGCCTCCACGAGGGCCGCCGACCCCTCCAGGTCCAGGTGCCGCACCAGATACGTGCGGCCCTGGTGGAGGTGTACGGCGCCCTCGTGGACGGTGGTGTGGGCCGCCGACTCGTCGACCGTGCCCAGCAGCCGGCCGGTGGAGGCCTCGACGATCTGCACCGGGCGGCCGCCGCCGCCCCGGATGTCGGTGAGGTCCGAGGCCCGCTCGCGGCGCGTCCAGTGCCAGCCGGACGCCCGGCGGCGCAGCAGCTTGGCCGCTTCGAGCTGGGGGAGGAGTTCCGCGGTGGCCGGGCCGAAGAGATCCAGGTCGGACTCGGTCAGCGGGAGCTCCTCCGCCGCCGCGCAGAGGTGGGGGGCGAGGACGTACGGGTTGTCGGGGTCCAGGACGGTGGCCTCCACCGGTTGGCGGAACAGCGCCTCCGGATGGTGGACCAGGTAGGTGTCGAGCGGATCGTCCCGGGCGATCAGCACGGCCAGGGCGCCCTGGCCGGAGCGCCCGGCCCGGCCCGCCTGCTGCCACAGGGAGGCCCGCGTGCCCGGATAGCCGGTGATCAGTACGGCGTCCAGGCCGGAGACGTCCACGCCCAGCTCCAGGGCGGTCGTGGCGGCCAGTCCCAGCAGCTCGCCGGAGTGCAGGGCCCGCTCCAGGGCCCGGCGCTCCTCGGGCAGGTAGCCGCCGCGGTAGGCCGCGACCCGCCGGGGCAGGGAGCGGTCCACCTCCGCGAGGCGCTCCTGCGTGATCACGGAGATCAGCTCGGCGCCGCGCCGGGAGCGCACGAAGGCGACCGTACGGACGCCCTGGACCACCAGGTCGGTCAGCAGGTCGGCGGTCTCCGCGGTGGCCGTGCGGCGCACGGGAGCGCCCCTCTCGCCCCGCAGCTCGGTGAGGAGCGGGGGCTCCCAGAGGGCGAAGACCACTTCGCCGCGCGGTGAGGCGTCGTCGGTGATCTCGATCACGGGTAGGCCGGTCAGCCGGGAGGCGGCGGCCGCCGGGTCGCTGGCGGTGGCCGAGGCCAGCAGGAACACCGGATGCGAGCCGTAGCGGGCGCACAGCCGCCGCAGCCGGCGCAGGACCTGCGCCACGTGGGAGCCGAACACCCCGCGGTAGGTGTGGCACTCGTCGATCACCACGTAGCGCAGGGCGCGCAGGAAGGAGGACCAGCGCGGGTGGGCCGGGAGGATCCCGCGGTGCAGCATGTCGGGGTTGGTGAGGACGTGGTTCGCGTACTGGCGCACCCACTCGCGCTCCTCGACGGGGGTGTCCCCGTCGTAGACCGCGGGGCGGACGGCGTTGCCGAGCGGGGCGGCCAGGTCCCGTACGGCGCGCCGCTGGTCGGCCGCCAGGGCCTTGGTGGGGGCCAGGTACAGGGCGGTCGCACCCCTGCCGTTGGGCGCCCGTGCGCCGTCCGCGAGCGCCGAGAGCACGGGGGCGAGGTAGGCCAGGGACTTGCCCGAGGCGGTGCCGGTGGCCACGACCACGGACTCGCCGTCCAGGGCGTGCTCGGCGGCCGCGGCCTGGTGTTCCCACGGATGGTCGATCCCGGCGGCCCGGATCGCGGCTACTACATCCGTTCGGATGCGGTCGGGCCAGACTGCATGACGGCCCTCCCGAGGGGGCAAGTGCTCCGTATGGGTGATGCGCGCAGAGCGGAAAGGCCCCCGTGACAGGCGGTCCAGGACCGTGCCGGGGGTGGGTCGGGAGTCCGCGTCTGCCGTGGGCCGTCCGGGACCGTGAGTGTTGGCCATCGGAACCGAGTGTGTCACCGGCGTGCGGGACAATGGTCGGAAGGCGTCGTGCGCGCCTGCCGGTAAGTGATTGAATGCCATTGCGGCAGCCAATCCCTCACCTACCTTCGGGTGGGGAGGCCCCTGGGGGGCGCCGCTCGATAGCAAGGTGCTGGAGGATCCGTGGACCTGTCCCTGTCGACTCGCACTGTCGGCGACCGTACGGTCGTGGAGGTCGGTGGCGAGATTGATGTGTATACCGCGCCCAAGCTGCGCGAGCAGTTGGTCGAGTTGGTGAACGACGGCAGCTACCACCTGGTCGTCGACATGGAGCGAGTGGACTTCCTCGACTCCACCGGTCTTGGTGTGCTCGTGGGCGGCCTCAAGCGCGTCCGTGCGCACGAGGGTTCGCTCCGCCTGGTGTGCAACCAGGAGCGCATCCTGAAGATCTTCCGCATCACCGGTCTGACCAAGGTGTTCCCGATCCACACCACGGTGGACGACGCCGTCAACGCCACCGACTGACGGCTCCAGGCGGCCCCCGGCAGTCTCCGGGCAGCTGGGGGCCGGCAAGGAGAGCGGGGGTGCCGGGCCAGGGATGGTCCGGGCCCCTGTCAAGGCACGCCCGTAGTCCGAGGGGGACGCGCATGGCCACCGTTGAACTGCGCTTCAGCGCCCAGCCCGAACACGTCCGCACGGCCCGCCTGGTCGCGGCCGCCGTGGCGCGCCGGGCCGGTGTGGAGGAAGCCGTCCTCGACGAGGTCCGCCTCGCCGTCGGCGAGGCCTGTTCGCGTGCCGTCGGACTCCACCGGAGCAACGGGCTGACCGCGCCCGTCCGGGTGGTGCTGACCGAAGAGGACAAGACGTTCTCCATCGAGGTCGGCGACGAGGTCCCCGGCCCGGTCGGGAGCCCGGCCGAGACCGTGTCCGGGATCGCCGCCGTCCAGGAATCCGACGGGGACACCGAGGACGAGATGGGGCTCGCGGTGATCAGTGGGCTCGTCGACGACGTCGAGGTGACCAGTGGGGAATCGGGCGGGACCATCCGGATGAGCTGGCCCGTCTCGGGTTCCTCCGACCTTCCTTGAGGTCCACTGCGTGCCCCAGCGCTCCTATCTTCTGATCTTTATCAAGGCCCTGCTGAGCAGGGCCTTTTTCATTTCCCTAGATCAATGAGCATCCGTCAATGCCTTTGCCCCATTACTACTTTCGAGGGTAATGGAGTGACGCGATCTATTGCTGAGGAGCAGGAGCACGCCAATTGCGTTTCCTGCGCACTGTTTTGATCGGGGTGCGCTCCCTACAATCCGTCCACATCTTGAGCTCATCACGTCAAGGAGGACGAATGACGGGGCTCTTCACCCCTCTCGCGCCGGATAGCACCGCTGATCTGGCATCCGCAGTACTCACCGATGACAATCGGCTCATCGTGATGGTCATTGCGGCCGTGGCACTCGCCGCCCTCGTCGTCGCGCAGTTCCTGGTCCGCCAGGTCCTCGCCGCCGACGAGGGAACCGACAGCATGAAGAAGATCGCCGCGGCCGTCCAGGAAGGCGCCAACGCCTACCTCGGCCGCCAGCTGCGCACCCTCGGCATCTTCGCCGTCGTGGTCTTCTTCCTGCTCTTCCTGCTCCCCGCCGACGACTGGAACCAGCGGGCGGGACGCTCCGCCTTCTTCCTCGTCGGCGCCATCTTCTCCGCGGCCACCGGCTACATCGGCATGCGCCTCGCGGTCCGTGCCAACGTGCGCGTCGCCGCCGCCGCGCGCCGGGCCACCCCCGCCGAGGGGGAGCCCGCCAAGGACCTGACCGAGGTCTCCCACCAGGCGATGAAGATCGCCTTCCGCACGGGTGGCGTGGTCGGCATGTTCACCGTCGGCCTCGGCCTCTTCGGCGCCTCCTGCGTCGTCCTGGTCTACGCCGCGGACGCCCCCAAGGTCCTGGAGGGCTTCGGTCTGGGAGCCGCCCTGATCGCGATGTTCATGCGCGTGGGCGGCGGGATCTTCACCAAGGCCGCCGACGTCGGCGCCGACCTGGTCGGCAAGGTCGAACAGGGCATTCCGGAGGACGACCCGCGCAATGCCGCGACCATCGCCGACAACGTGGGCGACAACGTCGGAGACTGCGCCGGAATGGCGGCCGACCTCTTCGAGTCCTACGCCGTCACCCTCGTGGCCGCGCTCATCCTCGGCAAGGCGGCCTTCGGCGACCTGGGCCTCGCCTTCCCGCTGATCGTCCCCGCCATCGGCGTCGTCACCGCGATGATCGGCATCTTCGCCGTCTCCCCGCGCCGCAGCGACCGCAGCGGCATGACCGCCATCAACCGCGGCTTCTTCATCTCGGCCGTGATCTCCCTGGTGCTGGTCGGCATCGCCGTCTACGCCTACCTGCCCTCCAGCTACGCGGACCTCGTCGGCGTCGAGAACGCGGCGATCGCCAACCACTCCGGTGACCCGCGCGTCCTGGCCGTCGTCGCCGTCGCCATCGGCATCGTGCTGGCGGCCCTGATCCAGCAGCTGACCGGCTACTTCACCGAGACCAACCGCCGTCCCGTCCGGGACATCGGCAAGTCCTCCCTCACCGGAGCCGCCACCGTCGTCCTCGCCGGCATCTCCGTCGGCCTGGAGTCCGCCGTCTACACGGCGCTGCTCATCGGCCTGGGCGTCTACGGGGCGTTCCTGCTCGGCGGTACGTCCATCCTGCTCGCGCTCTTCGCGGTGGCCCTGGCCGGCACCGGCCTGCTCACCACCGTCGGCGTCATCGTCGCCATGGACACCTTCGGGCCCGTCTCCGACAACGCCCAGGGCATCGCCGAGATGTCCGGCGACGTCGAGGGCGCCGGCGCGCAGGTCCTGACCGACCTGGACGCCGTCGGCAACACCACCAAGGCCATCACCAAGGGCATCGCCATCGCCACGGCCGTGCTCGCCGCCGCCGCGCTCTTCGGCTCGTACAACGACGCGATCGCCACCGCGGTCAAGGAAGTCGGGGCGAAGGCCGGGGAGATGAACCTCAGCCTGGACATCGCACAGCCCAACAACCTCGTCGGGCTGATCCTGGGCGCGGCGGTGGTCTTCCTGTTCTCCGGCCTCGCCATCAACGCGGTCTCCCGCTCCGCGGGCTCGGTGGTCTACGAGGTGCGCCGCCAGTTCCGCGAGCACCCCGGGATCATGGACTACAGCGAGAAGCCCGAGTACGGGCGCGTCGTCGACATCTGCACCAAGGACGCGCTGCGCGAGCTCGCCACGCCCGGCCTGCTCGCCGTCCTGACGCCCATCGCGGTGGGCTTCTGCCTCGGCGTCGGCGCGCTCGGGTCGTTCCTCGCCGGTGCCATCGGCACGGGCACGCTGATGGCGGTCTTCCTCGCCAACTCCGGCGGCGCGTGGGACAACGCGAAGAAGCTGGTCGAGGACGGCCACCACGGCGGCAAGGGCAGCGAGGCCCACGCGGCGGTCGTCATCGGCGACACCGTCGGCGACCCGTTCAAGGACACCGCCGGTCCCGCGATCAACCCGCTGCTCAAGGTCATGAACCTGGTGGCGCTGCTGATCGCCCCCGCCGTCGTGCAGTTCAGCTACGGCCCGGACACCAGCCCGACCGTACGGGCGATCGTCGCGGTCATCGCGATCGGCGTCATCATCGGCGCCGTGTACGTCTCCAAGCGCCGCGGCATCGCCGTGGGCGACGAGAACGACGGGACGGCCGAGCGGGTGGCCCAGTCGGCCGACCCGGCGACGGTCTCCTGACCGAGGCCCCGGCAGCAGGAAGGGCCGGGGCCGGGCAGGGCCGGCCGTGCGCCCGAAAGGCGGACAGGCGGCGCGGACCTACGCGTCGTCTGTCCGCCTTTGTGCGTCCCCGGATGGCAGGCGTGTATCTTCCGGGCCGAGAGCCTTCGAAGGG
Source organism: Streptomyces sp. NRRL S-378 (assembly GCF_000720645.1). Taxonomy (NCBI): domain Bacteria; kingdom Bacillati; phylum Actinomycetota; class Actinomycetes; order Kitasatosporales; family Streptomycetaceae; genus Streptomyces; species Streptomyces sp. NRRL S-378. The sequence continues at coordinate 32,099 of NZ_JOBX01000004.1, read as the reverse complement.
ACCAATCCGGTGAACAAGAAGCTTGCGGCCGCGCTGTCGGGCAGTGCGGTGCTGATGCTCGTCCTGTCCGGCTGCGGCGGGGACGACGGAGACGAGAAGGCCAACGCCTGGGCCAAGAAGGTCTGTGACCAGTGGCAGCCCGAACTCAAGAAGATCGAGACCGCCAACGCCGACATCAAGCGCGTGGCGACCGAGAGCAGCAAGCCCGACGAGGTCAAGCAGACGGACTCGGCGGCGTTCGCGACCATGTCCGAGTCGTACAAGACCATGGGCAACGCCCTGCAGCAGGCCGGGGTGCCACCGGTCAAGAACGGCTCCACGACCCAGGAGTCGGCCGTCAAGGGCTTCGAGGCGACCTCCAAGGGGTACGCCGACCTGAAGGCCAAGATGGACGCCCTCGACCCCGCGGACCAGACGAAGTTCGCCGACGGCCTCAAGGAGGTCGCCGGCGGCCTTCAGGAGGCGACGAAGGGCGGTCAGGACGCGCTCGCCACGCTCAACGCGGGCGGTCTGGACAAGGCCATCAACAACCAGAAGGGCTGCCAGGTCGCGACGACCTCGGCGTCGCCCAAATAACCCGGCGCCCGGGCATCCCGGTCCGGTGCGGGGCAGCAGTGCCCCGCGGGTCCGGCGGCGCGCCGTACGAAGTCCCGGGCGGCCGGGCCCCCGACAGGGGGCCGCGGCCGCCCCTTCGTCCATCCGGGCCCGCGGTGACCGGCGGGACGGGCCGCAGCGGACACAATGGACGGGTGAGTACCCCCAGCCTCCCCACCCCCGACCATGCCGCCGAGCTCCGCGGCGCGATGCTGGCCGCCGGCTTCACCGCCGACGGGCTGCTCGACCTGCTCGGCGCCCCCGCCTACGCCGCACTGGCCCGCAGCGAGACGGTCCCTGCCCTGCGCGCCACCCGGGGCGGCGGTGACGGCCCGCTCGCGACCCTCGTCCGGCTGTTCCTGCTCCAGCAGCCCGTGCCGTACGTGCACGCCGCGTCGGCGATTCCGGTCGAGGCCGCCGTGGCCGACGGCTGGCTGCGGCGCGAGGGCGACGAGGTGCACGCCACCGTCGACGTGCGCCCGTACGGCGGTCCGGACGGAGAGGACTGGTTCATCGTCTCGGACCTCGGCTGCGCCGTGGGCGGGGCCGGCGGGATCGGCAGCCGGGAGGAGGGCGTCGTCCTCGGCGTCGGCGGCGCCTCCACCACGCTGGCCGGGATCACCGTGCGCACCCCGGTCGGCTCCGCCCTCGACGTCGGCACCGGATCGGGCATCCAGGCGCTGCACGCCACCCGGCACGCGACGCGGGTCACCGCGACCGACGTCAACCCCAGGGCCCTCGGATTCACCCGTTTGACGCTGGCGCTCTCCGGGGCGCCGGAGGCCGAGCTGCTCACCGGCTCGCTCTTCGAGCCGGTCGGCGGGGCGACGTACGACCTGATCGTGTCGAACCCGCCGTTCGTGATCTCCCCCGGAGCCCGGCTGACGTACCGCGACGGCGGGATGGGCGGCGACGACCTGTGCCGGACCCTGGTCCAGGAGGCGGGGGCGCGACTCAACCCCGGTGGGTACGCGCAGTTCCTCGGCAACTGGCAGCACGTCGAGGGCGAGGACTGGCACGACCGGCTCCGCTCCTGGGTGCCGCGCGGCTGCGACGCCTGGATCGTCCAGCGCGACGTGCAGGACGTCACGCAGTACGCGGAGCTGTGGCTGCGTGACGCGGGCGACCACCGCACCGACCCCGCCGAGTACGCCCGGCGCTACGAGGACTGGCTGGACGAGTTCGAGGCCCGCAAGACCAAGAGCATCGGCTTCGGATGGATCACCTTGCGCCGGTCGGACGCGGCCGAGCCCTCGATCGTGATCGAGGAGTGGCCGCACACGGTCGAGCAGCCGCTCGGCGAGGCCGTGCTCGCCCACTTCGCCCGTCAGGACTACCTGCGCGAGCACGACGACGCGGCCCTGCTGGAGGCGCATTTCACGCTGGTGGAGGAAGTGGTCCAGGAACAGGTCGGCCCGCCCGGCGCCGAGGACCCGGAGCACGTCGTGCTCCGGCAGAACCGGGGCATGCGGCGCGCCACGAAGGTCGACACGGTCGGCGCGGGCTTCGCGGGAGTGTGTGACGGCTCACTGAGCGCCGGGCGGATCCTGGACGCCATCGCGCAGCTGATGCAGGAGGACCCCGTCGTGCTGCGGGACCGGACTCCGGAGGCCATCCGGCTGCTGGTCGAGCAGGGCTTCCTGGAGCCCGTGGCGCGCCCCGGGCAGTAGGCGGCACCGTGGGGTGACCCGGGGTTCGCCCGGCGTGTCCCCGGGGCCGGCAGCGTGCGGTACAGCGGGGGTCCGGGGGATTCCGAGAGCGGTCCGGGGGTGCGGGGGCACGGCGCGGAGCGCGGTCCGGTGATCTTCGCCGGGGCCGTGTTCCCGCTGTTCGGAGCCGCTCCGCAGGCCTGGACGGGAGCGCGCGCCGGCCGCCGTGCGCCGGTGCCCTCGGGCGCGCGCCCCGTCATGGCCGAACCTCTGCCTCCACTTTTTTCCGCCGCGGCTTCGCCGGCCTTCGGGCCCGGCGCGCCGTACGGCTCCGGCGCCGCCGCGAGAGGCCTGCCGGGGGCGGTGGCACCCGTGCCGGAAGCCGGTGCGGGACGGGTCGCGGGCGCGGGGCCAGACGGCCCCCGGGCCACTCGGCGCGGTGATCGGGAAGGGCCCGGCGCGGCATCCGGGCGGCAGAAACGGCACTTGTCGGGTTACCGTTCGAGTGGCCGTTGCGGGCTTGTGCCGTTTGACACGGGGGCGGGTTGTACCGTCACACTCCGCAGCGTCGCCGTACTGCGACCGAGTGCCGACCGGAGAGAAGAGCCAAGTTGTCCCCGACTAGCGAGACCGCAAAGGGCGGCCGCCGACTCGTCATCGTCGAGTCCCCTGCCAAGGCGAAGACGATCAAGGGCTACCTCGGCCCGGGATACGTCGTCGAGGCGAGCGTCGGGCACATCCGCGACCTCCCGAACGGCGCGGCCGAGGTTCCCGACAAGTACACCGGCGAGGTCCGCCGTCTCGGTGTGGACGTCGAGCACGACTTCCAGCCGATCTACGTCGTCAACGCCGACAAGAAGGCCCAGGTCCGCAAGCTCAAGGAGCTGCTGGCCGAGTCCGACGAACTCTTCCTCGCCACCGATGAGGACCGCGAGGGCGAGGCCATCGCGTGGCACCTTCAGGAAGTCCTCAAGCCCAAGGTCCCCGTCCACCGGATGGTCTTCCACGAGATCACCAAGGACGCGATCCGCGACGCCGTCGCCAACCCGCGCGAGCTGAACCAGCGCATGGTCGACGCCCAGGAGACCCGCCGCATCCTCGACCGCCTCTACGGCTACGAGGTCTCGCCGGTGCTGTGGAAGAAGGTCATGCCGCGCCTGTCGGCCGGCCGCGTCCAGTCGGTGGCCACCCGCCTCGTCGTCGAGCGGGAGCGCGAGCGCATCGCCTTCCGCTCCGCCGAGTACTGGGACCTGACCGGGACCTTCTCCACCGGCCGCGCCGGCGACCCGTCCGACCCGTCGTCGCTGGTCGCCCGCCTGAACACGGTGGACGGCAAGCGCGTGGCGCAGGGCCGCGACTTCGGCTCGAACGGGCAGCTCAAGAGCGAGGTGCTGCACCTCGACGAGGCGAACGCCCGGGCGCTCGCCGCCGCGCTGGCGGACACCTCGTTCGCCGTGCGGTCGGTCGAGTCCAAGCCGTACCGCCGGTCCCCGTACGCACCCTTCCGTACGACGACGCTGCAGCAGGAGGCCTCGCGCAAGCTGGGCTTCGGCGCGAAGGCGACGATGCAGGTGGCGCAGAAGCTGTACGAGAACGGCTTCATCACCTACATGCGTACGGACTCCACCACGCTGTCCGACACCGCGGTGGCGGCCGCCCGGGCGCAGGTCACCCAGCTCTACGGGGCCGACTACCTGCCGGAGAAGCCGCGCGTCTACGCGGGCAAGGTCAAGAACGCGCAGGAGGCGCACGAGGCGATCCGCCCCTCGGGTGATCGTTTCCGCACCCCGGCCGAGACGGGCCTGACCGGCGACCAGTTCCGCCTGTACGAGCTCATCTGGAAGCGCACCGTCGCCTCCCAGATGAAGGACGCGACCGGCAACAGCGTCACCGTGAAGATCGGCGGCCGCGCCTCGGACGGCCGCGACGCGGAGTTCAGCGCGTCCGGCAAGACGATCACCTTCCACGGCTTCATGAAGGCGTACGTCGAGGGCGCGGACGACCCGAACGCCGAGCTCGACGACCGCGAGCGGCGCCTGCCGCAGGTCGCGGAGGGCGACGCACTGGCCGCCGAGGAGATCACGGCGGACGGCCACGCGACCAAGCCGCCGGCCCGCTACACCGAGGCCTCGCTGGTCAAGGAGCTCGAGGAGCGCGAGATCGGCCGGCCGTCGACGTACGCGTCGATCATCGGCACGATCCTCGACCGCGGCTACGTCTTCAAGAAGGGCACGGCCCTCGTGCCGTCCTTCCTGTCGTTCGCCGTGGTCAACCTGCTGGAGAAGCACTTCGGGCGGCTCGTCGACTACGACTTCACCGCGAAGATGGAGGACGACCTCGACCGCATCGCGCGGGGCGAGGCCCAGTCCGTGCCGTGGCTGAAGCGCTTCTACTTCGGCTCCGAGGACGCCACCGAGGTCGTACCGGCGGACGGGGACCACCTCGGCGGGCTGAAGGAGCTGGTCACGGACCTGGGCGCGATCGACGCCCGGGAGATCTCCTCCTTCCCGGTCGGCGAGGGCATCGTGCTGCGCGTCGGCCGCTACGGGCCGTACGTGGAGCGGGGCGAGAAGGACGCCGAGGGCCACCAGCGCGCCGACATCCCCGACGACATGGCTCCGGACGAGCTGACGGTCGCCTACGCGGAAGAGCTCTTCGCGAAGCCGAGCGGCGAGTTCCAGCTCGGCAAGGACCCCGTCAGCGGCAACGAGATCGTCGCCAAGGACGGCCGCTACGGCCCCTACGTGACGGAGATCCTGCCCGAGGGCACGCCGAAGACCGGCAAGAACGCGGTCAAGCCGCGGACGGCCTCGCTCTTCAAGACGATGAGCCTGGACACGGTCACGCTCGACGACGCCCTGAAGCTGATGTCGCTGCCGCGTGTCGTCGGTGCGGACGCCGAGGGCGTGGAGATCACCGCGCAGAACGGCCGCTACGGCCCGTACCTGAAGAAGGGCACGGACTCGCGGTCGCTGGAGACCGAGGACCAGCTCTTCACGATCACCCTGGACGAGGCCCTCGCCATCTACGCGCAGCCCAAGCAGCGCGGGCGGGCCGCGGCCAAGCCGCCGCTGAAGGAACTGGGCACGGACCCGGTCAGCGAGAAGCCGGTGGTGGTCAAGGACGGCCGCTTCGGGCCGTACGTGACGGACGGCGAGACGAACGCGACGCTGCGGCGGGACGACGACGTCGAGACGATCACGCCGGAGCGGGGCTACGAGCTGCTCGCGGAGAAGCGGGCCAAGGGCCCGGCCAAGAAGACGGCGAAGAAGACCGCCGCCAAGAAGGCCCCGGCGAAGAAGGCGACCGCGACGAAGACCGCGGCCGCGAAGAAGACGGCGGCCAAGAAGACGACGACCGCCACGAAGACGGCCGCGAAGAAGACCGTCGCGAAGAAGACCGCGGCCAAGAAGACGGCCGCCGCCCCGGCTTCGGACGAGTAGCGGACGAGCAGTCGCCGCGGGAGCCCCACGTGACGCGTGGGGCTCCCGTGTTTCCGCCCCGGTCCACCCCCGGCACGCCCTTCACGCGGGCCGGGCCTGGAAGGTGGGTCCGGGGTCACACCCGGGCTCGTCCACAGGCCTCCGCAGTGGCAAGGCGCAGCGGATAGGCTGGGCGGATGACGCGAGCCGAGCAGCCGGCGGTCGTGACCGCTCCGGCGAACCCCACCTACGACGAAGCCCTAGCCGCGGATTCCCGCGAGCGTGCGGTGCGCGCACTGCTGCGCACCCCCCGGCTGCGCCGCCTGTGGAGCGCCCAGCTGGTGAGCGGCATCGGTGATGCCCTCGCCCTGCTGGTGCTGGTTCTGCTGGCCCTTCAGGCAGCCGCCACCGAGGGGGCCTTCGGCGGCGGATACCGCGGTGCGGCCCTCGCCGTCGCCGCCGTCTTCGGCGTCCGGATCCTCGCCACCCTGCTCTTCGGCGCGGTCCTGCTCGGCCCGCTGGCCGGGCTCGTCGGCGCGAACGGCAAGCTGGACCGCCGCTGGACGATGATCGGAGCCGACGGGGTCCGCATCGCGCTCTTCGTCGTCGCCCCGCTGTGGCTCGACTGGATCCCGGCCCACGCGCTCACCGCGCTGCTGGCCACCGTCTTCGTGTCCGGCGCCGCCGAGCGGCTGTGGACGCTGGCCAAGGAGAGCGCGGCCCCCGCGCTGCTGCCCGAGCCGCCGCCGGAAGGCGCCACCGTACGGCCGCTGCCGGACCACATGGACGCCCTGCGGCGCCTGACCCTGCGCACGGCCTTCGCGGCGCTCCCCGTCGCGGCGGCCGCGTTGCTCGCGGCCACCCTCGTCGGCAAGGCGCTCGGCCTCGGCGTGGACTGGTTCGCCGTGAACCAGGCCGCCCTCGGCTCGTACGTGGCCGCCGGCCTCTTCGCCGCGTCGGTCTCGCTGCTGCTCCCGCTGGTGCTGCCCGACACGGCGACCCCCCGGCCCCGTTCCCCGCTGGAGGGGCTGCGCGCCCCCAAGGCGGGAGACCGGCCGGACAAGGGCCGTACGGGTGCCATCCCCCTGCTGGTCCTGAGCTGCGCCGCCGTCGCCGGAGCGGTCTCCAGCGCCGTCGCCGTGTCCGTGCTGCACGCCTTCGACCTGGGCGGGGGCCCGGCCGCCTTCGCGCTGTTCGTCCTCGCGCTGGTCGGCGGCACCGCCGCCGGCATCCGCGCCACCCAGGCCGGCAAGGTGCTGCCCGGGCTGTCCCGGCGCCGGCTGCTGGCCCTCGCCCTAGCGGTCGCGGGCCTCGCGCTGCTGCTGAGCGGCCTCGTCCCGGACATGGCGACCGCGCTGTTCCTGTCGCTGCTCGCCGGCACCGCCGCGGGCGTCGCGGCCAACAGCGGCCACACCCTGCTGGACCAGGAGACCGAGGAGTTCCGCCGGGCCCGGGTCACCGAGCACCTCCAGGCGGTCGTCCGGGTGGCCGTGGCCCTCGGCGCCGTCGCCGCGCCGGTCCTGGCCGCGGTGATCGGCCCGCACCGGCTCACCGGCGCCGAGGCCGTCCTCTCGCACGGCGGGGCCGCCTTCACCCTGATGCTCGTCGGCGCGCTGCTGCTGCCGGTCGCCGTCGTCGTGCTCACCAAGGCCGACGACCGCAGCGGGGTGCCGCTGCGGCGCGACCTGCGCGACGCGCTGCGCGGCGGGGAGCCCGTCCAGGCCCCCTCCACGACCGGGTTCTTCATCGCGCTGGAAGGCGGCGACGGAGCCGGCAAGTCCACCCAGGTGAAGGCGCTCGCCGAGTGGATACGGGGCAAGGGGCACGAGGTCGTCGTGACCCGGGAGCCGGGGGCCACCCCCGTCGGCAAGCGGCTCCGCTCGATCCTGCTCGACATCTCCTCGGCCGGGCTGTCGAACCGCGCCGAGGCCCTGCTGTACGCGGCGGACCGCGCGGAACACGTGGACACGGTGGTGCGCCCGGCCCTGGAGCGCGGCGCGATCGTCATCTCCGACCGCTACATCGACTCCTCGGTGGCCTACCAGGGCGCCGGCCGCGACCTGTCCCCGACGGAGATCGCCCGGATCTCGCGCTGGGCGACCGACGGGCTCGTGCCGAACCTGACCGTGCTGCTCGACGTGTCGCCGGAGGCGGCGCGGGAGCGGTTCACGGAGGCGCCGGACCGGCTGGAGTCGGAGCCGGCGGAGTTCCACCAGCGGGTGCGGTCCGGCTTCCTCACCCTCGCCGCCGCCGACCCCGGCCGGTACCTGGTGGTCGACGCCGGGCAGGACCCGGACTCGGTGACCACGGTCGTACGGCACCGCCTGGACCGGATGCTGCCGCTCTCCGAAGCCGAGGTGGCCGCGCAGGCGGAGGCCCGGCGCAAGGCCGAGGAGGAGGCCCGGCGCAAGGCCGAGGAGGAGGCGGCGCGCAAGGCCGAGGAAGCACGGCTGCGCGCCGAGGAGGAAGCGCGCAAGGCCCGCGAGGCCGAGGAGGCGCGGATCAGGGCCGAGGCCGAGGCCGCCCGCAAGGCGGAGGAGGAGCGGCTGCGGGCCGAGGAGGAGGCCCGGGCGCGGGCCGAGGCCGAGCGGCTGCGCGTGGAGGCCGAGGCGAAGGCGCGCGCTGCGGAGGCCGAGCGGCTGCGCAGGCAGGCCGAGGAGGAGGCCCGGCTGCGGGCCGAGGCCGAGGAGCGGCGGCTGGAGAAGCAGCGGCGGGCCGAGGAGGCCCTGCTGAAGGCCGAGGAGGCGCGCCGGCTGGTCGAGGCGCAGGCGGCCGAGGCCGCGGCGAAGGCGGCGGCCGCAGCCGCCGCCGCGGAGGCCCGGGCCGCTGCTGCGGCGGCGGCCGAGGCCCCGGCGGCTCCGGCCGCACCGGCGCAGGACTCCGGCGCGGCGGCTCCGGTCGCACCGGCGCAGGGCTCCGGCGCGGCGCCCGCACGCAAGATCGACATGACCAAGGGTGATCCGCACCCGGACGACGCGGTGACGATCGAGACCCCGGCGGTCAAGCGGGTCGTCCGCCCGGACGACGTGACCCAGACCGTCCCGGTGCCGAAGATCGACCCGGCGTCGGCGGCGCCGGCGTCGTCCGCGGCTTCCGCCGTGGACGAGACGGCGGTGCTGCCGCCGGTGCGTCCGGCCGACGAGACGGCGGTGCTTCCGCCCGTACGCCCGGACGCCCCGCAGGGCACCGGCAGCGGCCCGGCCCGGTCCGCCACGCGGCCGACGGCCCGCCGCCCCGAGGAGGACCCGGCCGACCGGGTTCCGTCGGGCATCTTCCGGGACTCCGGCAACGACCGGACGCGGGAGCTCCCGGTCCTGGACGACGACGGCCGGCCGCGCCGTCCCCGGCCGGACTGGGCGGAGGAGACCCCCCTGGACGACCTGCCGACGCTGGCGGACGAGCTGCTGGGCCGCCACCGGGACGACGCCTACGAGGGCGAGGGCGACGAGGGCGACGAGGGCGAACGCGGGAAGCGCCGCCGCCGCTGACGCGGGCGGCGGTACGGGATTGTCGGTGGCGCCCCACACAATGGGTGCACGGAGAGTGAGAGGTGGTGGGCGGGATGCCCGTATGGGACGACCTGGTGGGTCAGGAGCGGATCCAGACGCAGCTGGCCGCCGCCGCCCGCGACGCCGACGCGCTGGTCACGGCCGCCACGGACGGGACCGCGCCGCCGACGGCTTCGAAGATGACCCACGCCTGGCTCTTCACGGGACCGCCGGGATCCGGGCGGGTCACCGCCGCCCGGGCCTTCGCGGCGGCGCTGCAGTGCACCAGCCCGGACCGCGCCCTCGGCGGTGAGCCGGGCTGCGGGTTCTGCGACGGCTGCCACACCACGATGGTCGGCACCCACGCGGACGTCTCCACCGTCGCCGCGGTCGGCAGTCAGATCCTCGTCGACGACATGCGGGACACCGTCCGCAAGTCCTACACGTCCCCCGCCACGGGACGCTGGCAGATCATCCTGGTCGAGGACGCCGAGCGGCTGAACGAGAAGTCCGCCAACGCGGTCCTCAAGGCCGTGGAGGAGCCCGCGTCCCGCACGGTCTGGCTGCTGTGCTCGCCCTCGCTGGAGGACGTGCTGCCCACCATCCGCTCCCGCTGCCGCCACCTCGGCCTCAGCACCCCCTCGGTCGCGGCCGTCGCCGACATGCTGGTGCGGCGCGACGGCGTCGAGCCCGCGGCGGCCCTGGCCGCCGCGCGGGCCACGCAGGGGCACGTCGACCGCGCCCGCCGGCTGGCCACGGACGAGGGTGCCCGGGAACGCAGGGCGACGGTCCTGAAGCTCCCGCTCCGGGTGGACGACGTCGGAGCCTGTCTGAAGGCCGCCCAGGAGCTGGTGGACGCCGCCGGTGAGGACGCCAAGCAGATGGCCGAGGAGGTCGACACCAAGGAGACCGAGGAGCTCCGGGCCGCCCTGGGCGCCGCCGCCGGGACGGGCGGGCGGATGCCGCGCGGTACGGCGGGTGTCATGAAGGAGCTGGAGGACAAGCAGAAGCGGCGCCGGACCCGCACCCAGCGCGACAGCCTCGACCTCGCCCTCACCGACCTGACCGGCTTCTACCGCGACGTCCTGGCCCTCCAGCTCGGTACCGCCGTCGCCATCGCCAACGAGGACGTACGGCAGGACCTGGAGCGCGTCGCCAAGGCCTCCGGACCGGAGCGGACCCTGCGCCGGATCGAGGCGATCATCGCCTGCAGGGACGCCCTCGACCGCAACGTCGCCCCGCTCCTCGCGGTGGAGGCGATGACGATGTCCCTGCGCGCGGGCTGACCGGGAGCCCGGGCCCGGCCGCCCGGCCGGATGCCCCGCCGGGCCACCACGGCGCCGCTGCCGGGCCACCTCCTGGGCCGCTGCAGGGCCACCCCGGCGCCGCTGCCGGGGCCGGGGTGGGGCCCGCTGCCGGGCCACCTCCTGGGCCGTCCAGCGGGTCATCACGGTGCCGATCGGCTCACCCGTACGGGTGAGCCGGCTGCCGGCGCCGGAGCGGGCCCGGTCCGTGCCTCGCCCGGCGAGCACACCGGAAGGTCCGGGTCCGTCCGGCGGACGGGGCCCGCCCGCGCCCCCGACAGGACGTAGGCTCCGGGGATGGACACCAGTCGCGTGCTGCGTACCACCGGGACCGTGATCGCAGCAGCCGGGCTCCTGCTCTCCGGCTGCACCTCGGGCGGACCGGAGACGCTCCGGACCGCCGCGTCCGCGAGAGGGGAGGCCGGCGGCACGCCGTCGGTGCCCCCGTCCCCCGACGCCGCCGCGATGCGCCCGTACTACGAGCAGAAGCTGACCTGGCGCGACTGCGGTGTCCCCGGATTCCAGTGCTCGACCATGAAGGCCCCGCTGGACTACGCGAACCCCGGGTCCGGCGAGGACGTGGACATCGCGGTGGCCCGCCGGGTGGCGACCGGTCCCGGCAAGCGGCTCGGTTCGCTGGTGGTCAACCCGGGCGGCCCCGGCGGCTCCGGCATCGGCTACCTCCAGGCGTACGCGGGCATCGGCTACCCCGCTCCGGTCCGCGCCCGGTACGACATGGTGTCCTTCGACCCGCGCGGCGTGGAACGCAGCAGCCCCGTCGAGTGTCTGAGCGGCCCGGAGATGGACAAGTACACCCAGGTGGACCAGACGCCGGACGACGCGGCCGAGCGGGCCCGCCTGGTGGCGGCCTTCAAGGAGTTCGCGGCGGGCTGCGAGACCCGCTCGAAGCGGGTCCTGCCGCACGTCTCCACCGTCGACGCCGCCCGCGACATGGACCTGCTGCGCGCCGTCCTCGGCGACGGGAAGCTCAACTACGTCGGCGCCTCGTACGGCACACTCCTGGGGGCGACGTACGCGAACCTCTTCCCGGACCGGGTCGGCCGGCTGGTCCTGGACGGCGCGATGGACCCCACGCGGCAGGCGCTCGATCTCAACCGGGACCAGACCGAGGGCTTCGAGACGGCCTTCACCTCCTTCGCCAAGGACTGCGCGAAGCAGCCCGACTGCCCGCTGGGCCAGGGCAGCCCGGAGCAGGTGGCCGACCGCCTGAAGGACTTCTTCCGCAAGCTCGACGCACAGCCCGTGCCCAGCGGCGACGACAAGCGCCCGCTCGGCGAGGCCCTCGCGACGACCGGGGTGATCGCCGCGCTCTACGACGAGAACGCCTGGCCCCAGCTGCGCGAGGCGCTGACCTCGGCGATGAACGGCGACGGATCGGGCCTGCTGGGGCTGGCCGACAGCTACTACGAGCGGGGCGCGGACGGCACGTACGCCAACCTGATGTTCGCGAACGCCGCCGTCAACTGCCTGGACCAGCCCGCGGCCTTCAACGGCCCGGACGCGGTCGACGCGGCCCTCCCCTCCTTCCAGAAGGCCTCCCCGGTCTTCGGCGCCGGCCTGGCCTGGGCCGCCTTGAACTGCGGGTACTGGCCGGTGAAGCCCACGGGCCAGGCGGGGCCGCTGACCGCGAAGGGTGCCGCGCCGATCGTGGTGGTGGGCACCACCCGCGACCCGGCGACCCCGTACAAGTGGGCGCAGGCACTGGCCGGCCAGCTCGAATCGGGCACCCTCCTCACCTACGACGGCGACGGCCACACGGCGTACGGACGCGGCAGCGACTGCATCGACACCGCGATCAACCGCTACCTCCTCGAGGGCAAGCCCCCGGCGGACGGCAAGAAGTGCTGACCCACCGCGCGAACGCGTAGCCCGTTGCCCGTCCGGCCGTGTCCGCCCGACGTGTGACCTGGGACTCGTCCCCGCAGAACCTGGTTCAGGGCACCCGTCGGGACCCTGTAGACTTGGCGCCGCTGCTGATGAGCGATCCCTTCCGAGGGAACACTTGTCTCCCCAGCGGTGCCGCCTTAGCTCAGTTGGCCAGAGCAACGCACTCGTAATGCGTAGGTCTCGGGTTCGAATCCCGAAGGCGGCTCCAGCGAAGCCCCGGGAATCACTCGCCGTGACCCGGGGCTTTTGCTTTTTCGTTTCCGCTCCGGTGGGCCGGGCGGCTCACGGGGAAACCCCAGGGCGGAGGTCCGGCCTGGGGTTTCCGGGTGGGCCGGGGCGCGGTGGGTGCCGCGCCCCGGTGGGTGGGTCAGGCCTCGTCCGCGGTCAGGAGCGCCTTGGCCGCCAGCTGTACGCCGGGGGCGCGCAGGAAGCTGTAGTGGTCGCCGGGCACGCGGACGGTCCGGGTGCCGGTTCCGAGCAGCTGGGTCCACAGCGCCGACAGGTCGGGGGACTGCTCGGCCGAGACCACCACGACGGGGGCCGCCACGGGCTCCGGGCGGTGTCCGCCGATCAGGGTGATGTGGGCCTTGAACACCTGGAACCTGCGGTTGATGTCCTCCTGGACCTCCTCCGCGTCGCCCGAGCCGCCGGTCAGCTTCTCGCCGAACCAGCGCAGCTGCTCGGCCACCGGCGTGGTCTGCGGGTCGGGCAGTTCGCCCGCGTCGGGGCCGAGGGCCCGGGCGCCGTCCAGGACGAACTGGGCGGCGAAGGCCTGCTCGCCCACTCCGGAGACGTCGTCCGCGGAGAAGGGGGTGTCCAGCAGACCGACCAGGGCCACCTGCTGGCCCGCGGCCTCCAGGCGGCGGGCGACCTGCAGGGCGAGCAGACCGCCCATCGACCAGCCGGCCAGGCGGTACGGTCCGGCGGGCTGGGCCTGGCGGACGGCCTCGGTGTACGCGTCGGCCATCTCCCGCAGGTCCTTCCGCGGTTCGCTGCCGGCCCGCAGGCCCGCGGCCTGCACACCGAGCACGCGGTAGCGGCTCTGGAGCTCCTGCATCAGCCCGAAGTACGGGTAGACGGTGCCGCCGACGGCGTGGAAGAGGAACAGCGGGTCGCCGTCGGTGTTCTCCGACAGGGGCACGATGGTGTCCGAGCCGGCGGCGACGGCCGTGGTGCCCGGGGCGGCCGGGCCGGCCACCTCCTCCAGGGCGTCGAGGTCGTCCAGCTCGTCCAGCGGGGCGTCCTCCAGGCCGTGCTTCTGGACCAGGGCCACGGCGAGCCGGGCGGGCGTGGGGGCGAGGAAGATCGCCGTCACGTCCGTGTCGACCCCGAGGTCCTTGCGCAGGCGGGTGATCACCTGCATCGCCTGGAGGGAGTTGCCGCCCATCTCGAAGAAGTTGTCCTCGATGCCCACCCGCGGCAGCTTGAGGATGTCGGAGACGATGTCGGCGAGGACCGTCTCCAGGATGGTGCGCGGGGCGACGTAGTCGCCCGCGTCCCCGGGGCCGTCCGGCGCGGGCAGGGCGGCGCGGTCGACCTTGCCGTTCGCGTTGAGCGGGAAGGTGTCCAGGATGACCAGGTGGGCGGGGACCATGAACGCGGGCAGCTGCTCGCCCAGGTGCGCCCGGAGGTCGCCGACGGTGACGGCCGGCGCGTCGGGGTTGGTCCGCGCGTAGCCGATGAGGTTCTTCTGGCCGGCCTGGTCCTCGCCGACGATGATGATGGCCTGGGCGACGGAGGGGTGGGCGGCGAGCACGGCCTCGATCTCGCCGAGCTCCACCCGCAGGCCGCGGATCTTGACCTGGTGGTCGAGCCGGCCCAGGTACTGCAGGTTGCCGTCCGGCAGACGGCGGGCCAGGTCGCCGGTCTTGTACATGCGCGCGTCGGGGACCTCGCTGAAGGGGTCCGTGACGAAGCGCTCGGCGGTCAGCTCGGGGCGGCCCAGGTAGCCGCGGGTGACGCTGGCGCCGCCGATGTGGAGTTCGCCCGCGACGCCCACCGGGACCGGGTTGAGGTGCTTGTCCAGCACGTACGCCGTGTAGTTCGTCAGGGGCAGGCCGATCGGCGGCGGGTCGATGCCGTCGTCCTGGCACCGGGCCATGGTCGAGCCCACCGTGGTCTCGGTCGGGCCGTAGCCGTTGATGAAGCGCATGCCGGGGCGCGCCCAGTTGCGGACCAGCTCCGAGGAGAAGGCCTCGCCGCCGGCGATGACCACGCGCAGGCTCGGGAACTGCTCCTCGGCCAGCAGGTTCAGCACGGCCGGCGGCAGGCACATGAAGGTGATGCCCTCACCGCGGATCAGGTCGGCCAGCCGCGGCGGGGAGAGCAGGGTCTGCGTGCTGCCGAGGACCAGGGTGGAACCGGACAGCAGCGCGCCGAAGATGTCCAGGACGGACACGTCGAAGTTGAGCGAGGCGAACTGCAGGATCCGGTCCCCCGGGCCGAGCGGCCAGAACTCGATCTCGGCGTAGCAGAAGTTGACGGCGTTGCGGTGCTCGACGACCACGCCCTTGGGGCGGCCGGTGGAGCCCGAGGTGTAGATGACGTAGGCGACGTTCGACGGGTCGGCGGTGGCCTCGACGGCACTGTCGTCCAGCGCGGTGAGGTCGTTCCAGGACCGGTCCAGGTCCAGCACGGTGACGTCGTCGGTCGGCACCGCGGACGCGCTGGCCCCGTCGGTGAGGACGACGGTCATCTTCGCGTCCTCGACCATGAAGGCGAGGCGGTCCGCGGGGTACTCCGGGTCCAGCGGCACGTAGCCGCCGCCGGCCTTGAGGATGCCCATGATGCCGACGATGCGGCGCACGGTGCGCTGCATGCTGACACCGACGAGCGCCTCCGGGCCGACGCCGAGCTCGCGCAGCCGCCGCGCGACCTGGTTGGCGTGGGCGTCGAGCTGGGCGTACGTCAGGCCCTCGCCGTCGAGTTCGACGGCCATGACGTCGGGGTGCGCCGCGACCTTGGCCTCGAAGGCCTGGTGCAGGTTCCAGTCGGGGAACTCGGCCTTGTCGCTGTTCCAGGCGACGAGCTCCTGGTGGAGCTCCGCCTCGGTCATGATCGGCAGCTGCGAGATGCGGGCGTCGGGATCGGTCAGGATGCCGTCGAGCAGCGTCTCGAAGTGGCCGAGCAGACGCTGCGCGGTGGCCGCGTCGTACAGGGCGGTGGCGTAGCTGAGGTTCAGTCCCAGCCGGCCGCCGCTCTCGACGGCGGAGACCAGCAGGTCGAACTTGGCCGCCTCGGCGGGGAGTTCCTCCGAGGCCCAGGTCATGCCGCCGGGCCGCAGATCGCGCTTCTGGTCGTCGGAGAGCATGAAGCCCACCTGGAAGACCGGGGAGCGCGAGGGGTCGCGCGGGGCCTTGGCGGCCTCGACGATCTTCGCGAAGGGCAGGTCCTGGTGTCCGAAGGCGCCCAGCGTGGCGGTCTTGGTGCGCTCCAGGACCTCGCGGAAGGTCGGGTCGCCGGACAGGTCGACCCGGACCGGCAGGGTGTTGATCAGGTAGCCGATCACCGGCTGGAGTTCGGGGCGGCTGCGGTTGGCGCTGACGGTGCCGACCACGATGTCGTCCTGGCCGCTGTAGCGGTGGAGCAGGACGTGGTAGGCGGCCATCAGGGTCATGAACAGGGTCGCGCCCTCGTCGCGGCCGAGCGTGGTGAGCCGGGACAGGACCTTGTCGCCGAGGTCCCTGGACTCCGTGGTCCCCTGGTAGGTCTGGACGAGGGGGCGGGGCCGGTCGGTCGGCAGCTGGAGGACGGGCGCGCCCCGGAGGTTCTCGCTCCAGTACTCGGTGAGCTCCTCCAGCGTCTCGCCCTGCAGCCGGTCGCGCTCCCAGACGGCGAAGTCGGCGAACTGGATGGGCAGCTCGGGCAGCTGCGCGGCCGTCCCGGCGACGGCGCCGGAGTACGACTCGGCCAGCTCCGCCAGCAGCACGGGGAACGAGGAGCCGTCGAAGACGGTGTGGTGGACGGTGATCAGCAGGACGTGGTCCTCGTCGCCCAGCTGCTGCAGGTGCGCCCGGAACAGGGGGCCGCGCTCCAGCTCGAACGGGCGGGACGTCTCCTCCTGGGCGGCGGCGCGCCAGTGCTGCTCGATATCCTCCGCGGCGACGGCCCGCTGGTCCACGAAGGCCAGCTCGACCGGTCCGGCCGGGTCGATCACCTGGACCGGCGCGCCGTCCACGGTGACCAGGCGGGTGCGCAGCGCCTCGTGGCGGGCGACCAGGGAGTCCAGCGCCGCACCGAGGGCCGGGCGGTCGAGGACGCCGGTCATCCGTACCGCACCGGCGATGGTGTAGGTGGATTCCCCGGGGGCCAGCTGGTCGATGAACCAGAGCTGCTCCTGCCCGTAGGAGAGCGGCAGGTCCTGCAGCGCGGGCGAGCGGCGGGGGATCGAGGAGATCGGGGGGGCCGTGCGACGCAGCCTGGCGGTCAGCGCGGCCCGCTGGGAATCGGTCAACATGACTGGTTAGTCCTTCTTTCGAGCAGTGGATGGAGCAGCGTCAAGGGCACGGTCACGATGGCCGCGCGTGACTCAGGCGACGGTTTCGGGCTGGTCCGCTTCGACGGGACCCTGGGGCATCTCGCGCAGCCGGTACACGGGCGAGAAGGCGATCCACACCACCGGCAGGGCGATACCCGCGACACCGACGGCCAGGGCGGCGCGCAGCCCGAACAGGGAGGCCAGCGAGCCGGCCAGCAGGGCGCCGAGCGGGATGGTGCCGTAGAGGATGAGCCGGTAGCTGGCGTTCATCCGGCCCAGCAGGCGGGCCGGGGTCACGGTCTGGCGCAGGGTCAGCGAGTTGACGTTGAAGACGGCCAGGTGGAAGCCGTGCACGGCGAGCGTCCCGCCCAGGATCACCAGGGAGAGCAGGCCGGTGTCCCCGGGCACGAGCAGCAGGACGGGCGAAAGGCAGGCCAGCAGCGTGACCAGGCGCAGCGCCGGGCCGAAGCCCAGGCGCTTGCTGATCCGGCCGGAGAACGTGGCGCCCAGCAGTGCGCCGACCGAGCCGGCCCCGACGACCAGGCCGAGCTGGAACGGGCTCAGTCCCAGGGACCTCACCGCGTAGACCAGGAAGACCGTCGTCATGACGTTCTCGAACAGGTTGAACACGGCGGACTGTGCCGCCAGGTGCCGCAGGATCCGGCTGCCGACGACGGTGCGCAGGCCCTCGACGATGTCGGCGCGGACCGACTTCGGCTCGGCGGGCCGCTCCGGCTCGGCTTCCGGGCGGCGGATCCACCACAGGGCCACGGCCGAGGCCAGGTAGGTGGTGGCGCCCACGGTCAGCGCGACGGGCGCGGTCAGTGCGCCGACCAGGAAGCCGGCCAGGCCGGGGCCTGCGATGCCGGCGACCGAGTAGCTGGCGGTCATCTTGCTGTTCGCGTCCGCCAGGTGGTCCTTGTCGACGAGCCCCGGGATGTAGGAGAGGATCCCCACGTCGAAGAGGACCGTCGCCACGCCGGCCATGAACCCGACGACGTACAGCCACGGGAGCGAGAGCACGCCGAGCAGGTGGGCCACCGGCAGGGCGCCGATCAGCACCACCCGGACCGCGTCGGAGGCGATCAGGGTCGGCCTTCTGCGCCGTCGGTCGAACCAGACTCCGGCCAGTAGGGTCACCAGTACGTACGGTGCGAACCTGGCGACGTTGAGCAGGCCGATCTGGAACGCGCTGGCGTTCAGGGTGAGGACGGCCGCCAGCGGCAGCGCGATGTCGGTCACCTGGGAGCCGACGAGGGAGACCGTCTGCCCGCTCCAGAGTTTGACGAAGTCCCGGTTGGCCAGGACGCCGCGTCGGCCCGCGGTGTCCTCGTTCCCCTGCGTGGTGGTCATGCTCCCGCCCCCTCTCAGTTGGCCAGTCCCGCGCCGACGGGCTGCGGGGCGGCAGCGTCGGTGTGCAGGTTGAAGGCGCGGTGCAGGATGCGGGCGGCCTCGTCGACCGCACCGGAGGCGACGTGGCAGGAGACGCGGCTGGGGGTGCTGGTGACCAGCACCGGTCTGATGCCCGTGCGCTCCAGGGACTCCAGGATCTGCAGGGTGACCTCGGACCGGTTGCCGCAGGCGTCCCCGGCCACGCTCACGCTGCCGAGTTCCTCGTCGTGGACCTTGACGACGGCGCCGACGTCGCCGAGGGCGGCGATGACCGTCTGCGGTTCGGCGCCGGGCGAGGTGAACCGGAGCTCGCCCGGGCTGCCGATGATGGATCCGACCGGCAGTCCGTGCCCGGCGAGTGCCGCCGAGACCTGCGCCGGCGTCAGGCCGTCGACCTGGTAGAGCGGGTCGTGCCGGCGGTGGGCGACACCGATGATCCTGGCCGTCTCGAACATGTCGTTCTCCTCCCTGGATTCAGTGATCCACGTGCCCGGCTCGCCGGTGAACGAGGACCGGACGTGGATGGCGACACCGTGTGCCGCCGCGAGCTCGACCGCCCGCGGCTGCATGACCTGGGCTCCCGCCTCGGCCAGCTGGAGCATCGCCTCGTGGCTGAGCCGGTCCAGTCGCCGCGCGTCGGGGACGACCCGGGGGTCGGCGGTGAAGACACCAGGGACGTCGGTCCAGATGTCGCACTCGGGCAGTCCCAGCGCCGCCGCCACGGCGATCGCCGAGGCGTCGGAGCCGCCGCGGCCCAGCGTCGTGACGTCACCGTCGTCGGTGACGCCCTGGTAGCCGGTGACCAGGACGATCAGCCCCTGCTCCAGGGCGGTGACGATCCGGCCCGGGTCGATCGACTGCATACGGGCGTTGCCGTGCGCGGTGTCGGTCAGCACCCCGGCCTGGCGGCCGTTGAGGGAGACGGCGCGCTCACCGAGCTCGTGCACGGCGATCGCCGCGAGCGCGCACGACATGGACTCGCCGACCGCCAGGAGCGCGTCCAGCTCGCGCGCGTCGGGCTGCGTCGTGAGACCGTTCGCCATCTCCAGCAGGTCGTCGGTGGTGTCGGACATCGCGGAGAGGACCGCGACGACGTCCGCCCCCGCGCGCCTGGCCTCCACCAGCCGCTGGGCCACCCGGCGCAGCCGGTCCATGTCGCCCACCGAGGAGCCGCCGAACTTCCATACCACCGGCCGCAGTACGCGCCCGGCCGGGTGTGCCGCGGACGCGGATGGCACAGATGACACTGATGACACAGGTCCTCCCCGTCCTCTAGCGCGCGGCCGACTGGTCGGCGACCAGTCGGACCCAGCTCGCGAAGAACGCCAGGCTGTGGCTGCGCCACAGCCGCAGCGGCTGGTCCAGGTCCACGCCGACCGGTGCCTTGACGCCGGCCACCTGCTGGTCGACGTCCCTGTGGTACTCCTCCGCCAGGCGCGAGCCGTAGTACTCGGGGTGGCCGGTGTGCATGAGGACGGAGTGGTCGTAGGACTCGGCGATCACCGTGCCGGCGCCCTCGGCCCGGGCCAGGGCGCGGACCGTGGTGCTGGCGTCCAGCGCCTTGTCGTCGAACCCGGCGAAGCGGCTGTGCGTCGACCAGAAACGGTCGTCGAGGGCCGAGGCGACGGGGCCGTCCTGCGCCAGCAGCTCGGTCTCGTACATGCCCGAGATCTTGACGCTGTAGATGTCCTTGGGCAGCCCGTAGAGCAGGTGGCCCACGCCCATCGCGCCCCAGCACAGGCCCAGGATCGGCGAGCCCTGCCCGTGGACGTCCTGCAGCATGTCGTTCAGCTCGTCCATGAACCGCACCTCCTCGAAGGGGAGGTGCTCCACCGCGGCGCCGCTGACGATCAGGCCGTCCAGCGGTGCGTCCGCGGTGGCCTCCTCGTAGGTGCGGTAGGTCGCGGCGATGCGGTCCGGGTCGTCCAGGCTGAAGCGGCGGGAGGAGATCCGGATCCACTGCAGTTCGAACGGCTGCGCCAGCGACAGCTGCGGCATCAGCCAGTTCTCGTACTGCTCCGCGTGCGGCATCAGGTTGACGATGCCGATGCGCGGCGGGCGCCCGGGGAGTCCGGATATGAGCGTGCTCATCGGCCGGCCTCCACGGCGAGTTCCGACTCCAGCGCGGCCAGCGCGTCGCGCAGGATGGCCACGGCGTCGTCGGCGACCTCACGGGTGATGTTCAGCGGCGGCAGCAGACGGACGACGCAGTCGCCCCGGCCGCCGAGCTCGACGATCAGCCCGCGGCGCAGTGCCTCCTGCTGGAACCTGGCCGCGACCGCGGTCGCGTCGAGGGACCCGCTGCCGGCCATCTCCATGCCGAGCATCAGGCCCAGCCCGCGCACGTCGGAGACGAGCGCGCTGTCGCCGAACCGCTTGAGCTCGCCGAGGAGGTGCTCGCCGATGACGCGGACGTGCGGCAGCAGCTGGTCGCGCTCGACGACGTCCAGGAAGGCGTTGGCGCTGGCGAAGGCGAGGTTGTTGCCGCGGAAGGTGCCGATGTGGCTGCCCGGCGTCCAGGTGTCCAGGTGCTTGCGGTAGAGGATCGCGGCGACGGGCAGGCCCATGCCGGAGAGGCCCTTGGAGGCCACGACGACGTCCGGGGTGATGCCGTACTGCTCGAAGGCGAACCAGGTGCCGGTGCGGCCGCAGCCGGTCTGGACCTCGTCCACGATCAGCGGGATGCCGAGCTCGCGGGCGGTGTCCGCGACGCGGCGGACGAACTCGTGGCGGGCCGGGATGGCCCCGCCCTCGCCCTGGACCAGCTCCATGATGATCGCGGCCGGCAGCTGCACGCCGCCGTGGGTGTCGGTCAGCGTGTTGACCAGGACGTCGGCGCAGTTGGTGGTGCAGGTCTCCGGTGCCAGACCGATCGGGCAGCGGTGGCAGTAGGAGTACGGGGTGAAGTGGATGCCCGGCAGCAGGTTCTGCAGTCCGGTCTTGGGCGCGTGCTCCGAGGTGAGGGACATGGCCCCCTGGGTGGAGCCGTGGTAGGCGCCCTGGAAGACGACGACCTGGCCGCGGCCGGTCGCCTTCTTGCACAGCTTGATCGCGGCCTCGACGGCGTCGGAGCCGGTGGGGCCGCAGAAGTGCATCTTGACGTCGTCGCGCATGTGCTCGGGCAGCATCGCGATCTGGCGGCGCTTGAACTCGTCGCGCACCGGCGTCGGGAAGTCGAGGCCGTGCGTCAGCTTCGGCAGCTGCTCGGTGACGGCGGCGACGAGCTCGGGGTGGTTGTGGCCCAGGGCGAGGACACCCGCGCCCGAGAGGAAGTCGATGTAGCGACGGCCGTCGAGGTCGGTGATGTAGGACCCGGAGGCCTCGGCGATCGCGACGGGGATCCGGCGCGGGTAGGTACGGGCGTTGGACTCGGTGGCGGCCTGGCTGTCGAGCAGCACGCGTCCGTTGGGGCCGGGCTGGGTGAGGTCGACCGCCGGTTTCGGTGAGGTCGCTTCAAGAGTCTGCATGATCGTCACTCTCAGATGTCGGAGCCGGCCGCTTGGGCGGCGACGAGGTCGGCAGCTCCCTGCTCGGCGACCAGGCGCCGCTCAAGGCTTTCGACGATGGCCTGGGAGCGCAGCGCCAGCAGGCTGAAGGAGCCCGCGTCGCCGAGACCGTGCGTGGACTCGCACAGGCCGTTGACGAAGATCGGCGGGACCTCGCCCTCGAAGGCGGGGTGCGGGACGACGCCGTAGTCGTAGCCGACGGACAGCGGGCGGCCGT
The DNA here is from genome assembly GCF_000720645.1 of Streptomyces sp. NRRL S-378. Taxonomy (NCBI): domain Bacteria; kingdom Bacillati; phylum Actinomycetota; class Actinomycetes; order Kitasatosporales; family Streptomycetaceae; genus Streptomyces; species Streptomyces sp. NRRL S-378. Next base: position 10,142 of record NZ_JOBX01000004.1, on the reverse strand, counting down.
CCGTCACGCCGAGCACGTCCGTCAGGTCCTTGAGCAGCGGCGGGAGCTGCTCGGTGCGGCCGGTGATGCCCAGGTCCAGGTAGCCGGTGGCCAGGACCACCCGGTCGGCGTGGATGCGCTCGCGCTCACCGGTGATGTGCTCGGTGACGTCCAGTGCGACGCCCTCGGCGGTGCGCTCCACGGCGTCGACGCGGCGGTTGGTGAAGAGCCGGACCCGGTCGCGTCCGTCGAGCTCGTCCTCGTACATGCGCATGTAGAGGGCGCTGACCACGTCCGCGTCGGCGGCCGAGTAGTTGGTCGGGCGCAGCTGGTCGCGCAGCCGCTTCTTGCCCTCTTCCGTGGCCTTGAAGTAGTAGTCCACGAACTCCGGGAAGTAGACCTCCTCGGAGAAGGGGCTGGTGTCCTTCAGGCGGTAGCCGAAGCCGGTCATCACGTTGACGATGCGGGCGGCGGGGAAGCGCGCGATCAGGTCGAGCACGACCTCGACGGCGCTCTGGCTTGCGCCCACCACGGCGAGCGTGCCGTCGAAGTCCCGCTCCAGATCGGCGATGTTGGGCAGGAACTGGGAGGTGTGGAACAGGTGCGGGGCCGGTACGCCGGTGAAGACCGCGGGAACGTTCGGCGTACGGCCGGGGGCCACGACGACGGAGCGGCCGTGGTAGGTCTTGCCGTCGGCGGCGGTGACCTCGACCAGCTGGCCGTCGTCGGACGGCGTCACGCCTATGCCGGTGACCTCGCAGCCGTAGTCCACGTCGGCGCTCACGTTCTCGGCCACCCACTGGACGTAGCGCGCGTATTCCTTGCGGAGCGGGTAATGGGAGGGCAGGTTGAGGTGTTTGAAGAGCCGGCCCTGCTCGTGCAGGAAGTTGGTGAAGGTGTACCGGCTCCGCGGGTTGCGCGGAGTCACCAGGTCGCGCAGCGGATTGTTCTGGATGTCCGAGCCGTCCAGGAGCATGGCGCGCTGCCAGTAGGGGCCGGGCTCGCGTTCCAGGAACTTCACCCGGGCCTGCGGCCACAGCTCCTCGAACGCAACGGCGACGGCGACGTTCGCGGGTCCGTATCCCACGCAGAGAACGTCATAGACATCGTGCACGTTGAACCTCCAGGGTCGATGTGCTCGGCATGCCGACGGCATGCCGGCTGGTTCACGGACGGGAGACCGCCTGCACGTCCGCGCAAGCGCCGTCGGAGTACGGCCCGGCCGCATGACGGCCGGCGAAGAACGCGCCGTCGCTGAGGGTCCCCGCTGCGTGCGGGACCGCCCATTGAGCGGCGTCCGGGCCGGTGAGATCGCTTGCCGGCGAGGGGCCGGCGGTGTCCCCGGCCGCTGTATCGGTGTCCGCATTTCTGGTCATTTGAACTGCAGCTTCCGTAGCCGTCCGAGATGTAATGAGCTTTTCACTGACCGCTACCGGTTGCCTTCCGCCGGGCTTCCGACCGTGCGGTATCGTCCAGAAGCGCAGGTCATCAGGTGGGGGTGGGAGTCCCGTATCCGCATACGGCGGAGGGGATCAGGAGGGGGCTGCGTGACATACGAGTTCCGTGTTCTCGGGCCGATCACGGCATGGCGCGACGGACTCGCAGTCAGACTCAACGGGCGTAAGACGAGGTCGGTGCTGGCCGCGCTGCTGCTCCGGGCCGAGCACGTCGTCCCGGTGGAACGACTCGTCGCGGTCCTGTGGGGGGAATCGCCGCCGCCGACCGCCGTGGCCCAGATCCAGAAGTGCGTGTCCCAGCTGCGCGGAGAGCTGGGGCCGGAGCTGATCATCCGGTCGGGCAACGGCTACCGACTCCAGCTCGGCGAGCACCGGTTCGACCTCCAGGCCTTCGACCGGGCCGTCGCGGACGCGAGGGCGGCGCTAGCTCAGGACCGGCAACTCGAGGCGGTGGAGGCGTACTGCGCCGGCCTCGCCCAGTGGCGGGGGGAGCCACTGGCCGACGGTACGGAGGAGCTGATCCGGACCGAGTCACCGGCGCTGGAGGAACGCCGCATCGGCGTCGTCATGGAACGCATCGAGGCGGAGCTGTCCCTGGGCCGCCACGGCGAACTCGTCAGCGAACTCAAGGCGCTCGTCGGGGAGCAGCCGCTGCGGGAGCGGCTGCGCGGTCAGCTGATGCTGGCGCTCTACCGCTGCGGGCGGGTGGCCGACGCCCTCGCCGTCTACCAGGCCGGGCGCACCCTGATCGCCGAGGAGCTCGGCCTGGAGCCGGGGGGCGAGCTCCAGCGGCTCCACGAGGCGATCCTGGTCGGCGGCCCCGCTCTGGACCTGCCCCGCAAGGCGCCCGACGAGGTGCCCGAGCGTGTCTGGTCCCCCATCGTCCCGGTCGTCCCGGCCCAGCTCCCGCCGTCCATAGCCGACTTCACCGGGCGCGCCGAACAGGTCGGCCGCATCCGCGAGACGCTGACGACGGGCGACAAGGAGTCACTGGCGCTCGTCGCCCTCTCGGGGAAGGGCGGGGTCGGCAAGTCCACCCTCGCGGTGCAGGCCGCACGCCGGGTGGCCGACCAGTTCCCCGACGGACAGCTGTACATACGTCTGCGCACGGCGGACACGCGGCCACTCGACCCGCTGGTGGCGCTCAAACGCTTCCTGCGCGCGCTCGGCGTCGGGGAGGAGGGCATACCGGACGACCTGGAGGAGTGCAGCGAGCTCTTCCGCAGCCGGACCGCCTCCTCCCGCATGCTCATCCTGCTCGACGACGCCGTCAGCGAGGCGCAGGTGCGACCGCTGCTCCCGGGCTCGCCCAGCTGCGTCGTGCTGATCACCAGCCGGCCGCGGCTCAGCGGCCTGGAGTCCGCCACGCACGTCGACCTCGACGTGTTCAACGCGGAGGAGTCCGGCGCCCTGATCGAACGGATCGCGGGGCGCGACCGCGTCGTCGGCGACGAGGCCACCACGGCCGAGATCGCCCGGCTGTGCGGCTACCTGCCCCTGGCCGTCCGGATCGCGGCCGCGCGGCTCGCCCAGCACTCCCGGGGCGGCATCACCCGGTTCGCCCGCCGCCTCGCCGACGAGCGGCGGCGCCTGGACGTGCTGGTCTCCGGCGACCTGGAGGTGCGGGCCACCCTGGAGACCGGCTACGAGGAACTGGAGCCGCGCGAGCGCGAGGCGTTCTGCCTCCTGGGCCTGATCGACACACCGGACTTCGCGTCGTGGTTATTGGCCCCGTTGCTGCGCATCACCATCGACGAGGCAGAGGACCTGATCGAGGAACTCGTCAGCACCCAGCTCCTCGACGTCATCGGATGCGACGCCGCCGGACAGACCCGCTACCGGTACCACAATCTGGTCCGCCTCTACGCCAAGGAGCGGGCCCAGGCCGAGTACTCGCAGGCGCAGTGCCGCGAGGCCCTGGGCAGGGTGCTGGACGGGTGGCTCACGCTGTCCACCACGGCGGCGCAGCGCATCACCGGTGCGCGGGCCCGGGAATGGCCGGCGGCGGCGCAGGGCCCGGCGAACCGCTACGACGGATTCGACCGCTCCGACGTCGACTACATCGTCGAGGACCCCTACCTCTGGTTCGAGGCCGAGCGCCCGGCCCTGGCCTCCGCGGTCGCGATGGCCTGCTCGCACGGATTCGGCCGGACCGCCTGGGAACTGGCCGACAGCACCACCGACTTCCTGGAGATGCGTCACCACTACGACGACTGGGAGGCCAGCCACCGGCTCGCCCTGGCGGCCGCCGAGGCCGACGGCGACGCCGCCGGTGTCGGCGTCATGTCCCTGCGACTGGCGCGGCTGCGGTGCATCCGCAGGGATCCCGAAGCCGGCCTGGAGCTCGTGGACCGGGCCGCCGCCGCCTTCGAGGAGCTGGGCTTCACCGCGCTGCGGAGCGAGTGCCTGGTGATCCGGGCGGGAGCGCTGCGGGCACTGGGCCGGCTGGGACCCGCCCTCACCGAGGTGACCGCGGCCACCGAGGCGGCCCTGGCCTCCGCCAGCCCGCTCGAACAGGCGGTGGCCGCCCGCGAACTGGGCACGATCCGTTACGAGCAGGGGCGCTGGGAGCTGTCGTCGGACGCCTTCCAGGAGGCGGTCCGGCTCAGCGGTCTGGCCGGCAACCGGCGCGAGGAGGCCCTCGCGCTGCGCCACTGGGCCGTCGTACTGCGCCACCGCGGGGAGCTCCAGGAGGCGAGGGAGAAGGCGGAGACGGCCCTCGCGGCGTTCCACGAGCTGGGGGACCGCCCCTACGAGGCGTTCAGCGGCCTCACGCTGGGCCTGTGCCTGCTGGAGCTGCGCGATCCCTCGGCCCGGCGGTTCATCGAGGAGGGGCACGCCGTCCTGCGGGACATGAACCTGGAGTTCGGCATGGGCGAACTCTTCTACGTGCTGGCCTCCCTGGAATTCGCCGACGGCCACATCGACCGGGCCGTCGAGCGGCTGACCCAGTCCATCCGGCTGCTGGGGGCGGAGCCGGTCCACCACGTGCTGCTCTCCGCCGTCGAGCTGCTCTGCCAGGCGCTGGACACCGAGGACCCGGCCGCGGGCCGAGTGCTGCGCATGGAGCACGCCGAGCTGGCCGCATGTGTCGGCACTCCCGCGCCGGCCCACTGCCTCGACTCGATCCTCGCGCAGGTTGCACGCAGAGTGACCGGAAGGAATCCGGTAGTGACGCTGCCTAGAGTTCCCGTTCTGCAACCGATCCACTGACCACGGAAACGGACGGGAACCATCGTGAAGAAGACCACCATCCACGTCGACCCACGCGCGATGGCGGAGAGCAAGAGATCGGGCACGGACGTCATCGGCGTGCGCAGGCCTCTTGCGGTGGAAGGACCCTGATACAGACCGGAGGGCTGCTCCGTACATGCGTGTGACTCTGGTGAACATGCCGTGGGCCTCATTGGACACGCCGTCCCTCGCGCTGGGGATCCTGCATTCCATCGGCCGCTCCCACCGGGCGGACGTGGAGACGGTGAACGCCAACCTGGACTACTTCGACTGGGCGGCGGACGCGATCGGACTGCAGGTCGAGGACTACGAGTTCTTCGCCAGTCACGCGTACTTCGAAGGCTACGGGGACTGGGTGTTCTCCGGCGCCCTCCACGGCGTCCCGCAGTGGCGGGTGCGTGAATTCGAGGAGCAGATGGCGCCCGGCCTCGTCCCGCACCTGCGGGACGTGTGCCTGGCCCTGCACGAGGCGTCCGCACGGTTCGTCGAGGAACTGGCCGTGAGGATCGCCGACACCTGTCCGGACGTGGTGGGCTTCACCACCACGTTCCAGCAGAACACGGCCGCCCTGGCCACGGCCGCAGCGGTCAAGAGGCTGTCGCCGGGCACCGCCACGGTGCTCGGCGGCGCCAACTGCGACGGACCGCAGGGGGCGGCCCTGCACCGCAACTTCCCCGCCGTCGACTACGTGGTGCGCGGCGAGGCGGAGCGGGCGTTCCCCGCGCTGCTCGGCGTGGTCCGCGGCGAGGTGGAGCCGGGTACGGTTCCCGGTCTGTGCTGGCGCGGCGACGACGGTGCGCACCGGGCGAACGACATGCCCCGGTTCCCGCTCCCGCCCGGCGAGTTGAAGCAGCCGGACTTCCGGCCGTACTTCACCCGGGTGCAGAGCTCCGCGGCCCGTTCCCGGATCGAGCCGAAACTGGTCCTGGAAGGATCCCGCGGGTGTTGGTGGGGCGAGAAGCACCACTGTACGTTCTGCGGGCTCAACGGATCGTCGATGGCCTTCCGCAGCAAGGCCCCCGAGACGTTCCTGAACGAGATCGTGGAACAGACCCGGCAGCACCAGGTGCTCGACGTCCTCGTCGTCGACAACATCCTCGACATGGGATACCTGCGCAGCGTGCTGCCCGCCCTGATCGACCTCGACCACGATCTGCGCTTCCACTACGAGATCAAGTCCAACCTCCGCTACCGCCATCTGAAGACGCTCGCCGACGCCGGTCTGGTGCAGGTGCAGCCCGGGATCGAGAGCCTCAGCAGCAGGGTCCTGCGCCTGATGGACAAGGGCGTCACCGGCTGCCAGAACGTGCGCCACCTGCGGGACGCCCAGTCCGCGGGCCTGTGGGCCACGTGGAACTACCTCTACGGGTTCCCCGGCGAGAGGGAGCGCGACTACACCGAGATCATCCGGCAGTTCCCCGCCCTCGCCCACCTCACCCCGCCGGACGGCGTCACCCGCATCGAGATCGAGAGGTTCAGCCCCTACTTCGACCGGCCGGAGCTGGGCTTCGCGCCGCTGCGGCCGGCCTCCCACTACGGCGTCGTGTACGACCTGCCGGAGACGGAGCTGTACGACCTTGCCTACCTCTTCGACGCCCCCCGCGCCGGCATCGACGAAACCGTCGCGAAGGAGCTCGGCGCCGCCGTCGAGCGGTGGCGCGACCAGCACCTCCACAGCAGCCTGACCCGTTACGACATCGGATCGAGAATCGTGCTGACCAACCGGCGGGAAGACTTCGACTGGACGACGAGGACCATCACCGACCCGGTCGAGGTGGCCGCGTTCCGGCTCCTGGAGGACCCGCGCAGCGTCCAGTCGCTGACCCACCGGCTCAGCGCCAGGTTCACCGCCAGCGTCTCCCCGGCCCGGGTCGCCGAACTGCTGGCGGAGTGGGGCGAGGCCGGGCTCCTCTTCGAGGACGCCGGCCGGTACGTCCACGTCGTGCCCCTGGGCACCAACGCGGAGCTGACCCGCCTGGGCGGCTCGGCCCCGGACCTGACCCGGGACTTCGCCCGGGCGCCCGGCGCCGCGCAGGGGCCCGGGGCCGCCTCGTGATCCCCGCCCGCAAACCGGTGATAGACCTCTGGCGGGACTACCGGGACCACGCACGGACGCTCCCGGGCATGCACCTCGGCAGCATCACCGTCGCCGACGCTTCCGCGGACGCGGCGCACACCGCCCGTGAGCTGTACCGCACGGGGGTGCGCAGGGCCGAGTTCGGCGCCCTCGTCGATCTGTCCGCCACGTCCGAACCGACCTGCGCCGTACGGGTCCTGGACCTGGTCCGGGAACTGACCGCCTGGGGCGTCGTCGTCGACTGGCGCGTGCGGCTGCCCGACGCGGGGGCCTGCCGGACCGGTCCGTCGGCGTACGCGCTCAGCCACCTCTACCCGCCGTCCCGGGTCGAGGGGCCGGCCGACGCGGCCGAGCTCCGGTCGGCCTGGGCCGAGGGCTTCTTCCTGGGCAAGTGCCTCGTCCGGAAGGGGCCGGGCTTCCTGGAGATCCGCGACCACCGACCCGGCGTACTGAACCGGATCGTCATCGACGAACCGGACTACCTCGCCGCGGTGGAGGTGGTCCGGGCGGCCCCGTCGGCCGACGGCGTCGACCCCGCCGTCCGGGCCGACCTCGCGGCGGAGTCCCTCCTGCTCGGCATCGGCGACCTCTGGTGGTGGGCCCCCCACCGGCCCCACCGCTGGCCCCAGCCGCCCTTCCGGGTCTGACCCGGGGGCGGGCGCGTCCCGGCGGCTCAGAACACGGGGAGGGCGGCGAGCGTCGTGCCGTCCAGGAGGAACACGCGGTTCGCGTCGGCCGTGATCCAGTAGCGGGTGGGGTTCTTGATGATGCGGAAGACCCACGGCGTCCGGTTCTCGGGCGAGAGGTCGACGACGTTGACCCCTCCCTCCGTCCGGTTGACGGTGACGGACCACATGCCGCTGCCCTGCACGACAAGCGGGCTGGGCGGGTCGCATTCGAGGAGACCCGCGTAGTTCCAGTCCGTTCCCCGGCCGGTCCGCAGGTCGTGGCGCAGGGGCAGGTTCAGGTAGGTCGCGTACACGTGGTCGCCGTGGATCGTCGGAGGGCCCCAGAAGGGGGTGATGCCGGCCTTCGGCTCGGGATTCGCGGCCGTCCAGAGCTCCTTGCCGTCGACGACGTCGACGGCGGTGAGGTTCTTGCCGGTCACGCACAGGGTGCGGCCCGACACGGCGGCCTTCGCCCGGCCGTCGTCGGACTGCTCGCGGCGGTCCCACGCCTTGCGGCCGTCGGTGGTGTCGAGGGCGACGACGGACCCGTCCGCCGCCGTGACGACGAGCCGGCCCTGGGCCACCAGGCCGCGGGAGGCGGCCTCCTTGCCGAGGTCCGCGTCGACGCCGACGGTCCAGCGGATCCCGGCGTCGGAGCGGCCGATGCTGCGCACCCGACCCCCTTGGGTGATCACGTAGACGGCTTCGTCGTCCGCGGCGAGGAGGGAAGCGGCCTCGGCGGGCGACGTCCACTTCGGCTCGCCGGTCGAGGCGACGAAGGTCACGAGGGTGCCGTCGCGGTCGGCGGCGGCCACCAGCCGGTCGGAGAGGGACAGGTAGCGGCCGGTGGCCGCCACCTTTTCGGCCGACCAGCGGAGCGTGCCGTCGACGACGCTGCGCGCGGCGATGCCGCCCTTCGGTGCCCCGACGATGACGACGTCCCGTACGGGCAGGGGCGCGGGCGTGGCGTCCGAGACGGCCGAGGGGACGTTCCAGAGCGGCGCCGGAGTCTCGCCGAGGACGTAGTCGCCCTTCTTCGGGTCGAAGACCCTGGCCTCCGGGGTCCGCACGGCCGGAGGGATGTCGAAGGGGCCGGTCCGGCGGCTCCACCACACGGCCGTGCCGCCGACCGCCAGTACGGATCCGCCGGCGACGAGACCCGTCAGCAGGCGGCGACGTGACACGGAGCGCGGTGCGACCCCGCCCGGCACGGTGGTCAGCCGGTTGAGGCCGTGCTCGCGCGTCGTGATGTCCTGCGCGACCGCTCCCTTCCGCCAGAGCCGGTCGGCGCCCCGGGGCGGGGCGGACGACCGGACGATCGCCTCCGGCAGGGGCCGCGCCGCCGCGTCCTTGGCGAGGCACGGCCCGATCAGCGGCCGGAGTGCGGGCGGTACGCGGTCCAGGCGCGGCTCGCCGTGGACGACCTCGTACTGCACGGCCGCGACGTGCGAACCCTCGTAGGCGTGGTGCCCGCTCGCCGCGTACACCAGGACCGCGCCGAGGGAGAAGACGTCCGCCGCCGGGCCGACGCGCTGCCCGAGGACCTGCTCGGGCGCGCCGTAGCCGGGGGTGACCGGGACCTGGCCGGTGGCGGTGAGGGTGAGGCCGTGTTCGGGGCGGGCGATGCCGAAGTCGATGACGCGCGGGCCCGCCGCGGTGAGCACGATGTTGGCGGGCTTCAGGTCCCGGTGGACGAGGCCGGCGGCATGGATGTCGCGCAGCGCCCCGGCGAGGGCCGCCGCCAGGGCCCGTACGGTCGGCTCGTCGAGCGGGCCGTGGGCGCGTACGGCATCGGCGAGCGTCGGCCCGGTCAGGAACTCGGTGGCGATCCACGGCCGCCCGCCCTCCGTCCGGGCGTCCAGGACCCGGGCCACGGATCCGCTCTCGACGGCCCGGGCCACCTCGGCCTCGCGCACGAAGCGCCGGCCGAGGTCCGCATCGTGCGCCAGGTGGGGGTGCAGCACCTTCACCGCGGCCGCCTGTCCCGCGCCGTCCTGGCCGACGTAGACCTTGCCCATGCCGCCTTCGCCGAGGACGGCGAGGATGCGGTACGGGCCCAGGCGGATCGGATCTCCGGATTCCAGGGGCTTCATGGTGGGTGCGGCTTTCTGTGAGGTGCTCAGGCGAGGGGGTACGCGGCGACGTATTCGCCGCCGATCGCGATGAGCCGCTGGGCGGTCGCGTCGGCGAAGTACCGGGCCCGGGCGGCCTTGAACGGATGGCTGACGGCGCCGGTCCGGATGTCGGTGGCCACCAGCCCCGACGAGGCCCCGGCGTAGGTGTACACGTACGAGATCCCGACGGCGGGCGGGGCGGCGAGGTCCTCGGGGGCCACCGCGCGGCTCTTCTCCGCCCAGCGCAGGGCGCCGCTCACGGCGTCGAGGGCGACGAGGCCGCGGTTCTCCTCGACCGCGTACACCACGCCGTCCTTGACGGCCGGGGGACCGAACCGGGCCTTGGGGGTCAGGCCCTCGAAGCGCCAGACCGGCTTGCCGTCGGCGAGGCCGAGGGCGACCAGTTCGCCGGCTCCCGGGTACACGTGCCGGTCGTCCACCGCCAGGTGGGCCCGGTTCAGGACCGGCTGCGCGCCCTGGAGCGGCTTGTCCCACAGCGCCCTGCCCGTCAGGGCGTCGTGGACGACGAGGCGCGGTTCGGCATCCGCGGACTGCTGAACGAGGACGAGGTGCTTGCCGACGGCCCGGGCGGACAGGAAGTGCAGGTGCGGGG